>CAZWUK010000020.1:12724-29294 GCA_964636685.1 uncultured Oscillospiraceae bacterium | reverse complement strand
TAACCGTATCGCCCGCATTGTATGCAGAAATCGCGGTGGAAAGATCGTCGTTCGACGTAATCTGCGCGTCTTCGACCTTGAGAATCAAATCGCCGACTTGCAGTCCCGCGGTTTCTGCCGCGCTTCCAACGACGATTTGCGCAACCTGAACGCACTGGTTGCCGACGTTGCCGTAATAGCTGCCAAAGAAGCCGTTGCCGTTCCAGCCGCCGTTGCCGGATTGCAGGGTCACGTTCTGGGTATATACGCCAAGGTAGGGACGACCGGTCACGTAGCCCTTGTCGATGAGATCGGAGATAATCTGCTTGACGCTGCTGACGGGAATGGCAAACCCGATCCCTTCGGTATTGTCGCTGGACGCCTTCGCGTTGACGATGCCAATCAGAGAACCGCTCGAGTTGAACAGCCCGCCGCCCGAATTGCCCGGGCTGATGGCGGCGTCCGTCTGGAGCAGCGTCATATTGACGCCCTCTACATTGACGTCGCGGCTTGTGGCGCTAATCATACCGCCGGTCGCGGTGCCGCGCAGCTCGCCAAGCGGATTGCCGATGGCGATCACGTCTTCGCCGACGGTCAGCATATCCGAATCGCCCAGCGTGGCGGGCGTCAGACCGGTCGCGTCGATTTTGATGACGGCAAGATCGTTGCGGCTGTCGGAGCCGATCAGCGTGGCGGTATGCTCGGTATCGTCGTTGAGTACGACGGTGATGCTTTCCGCTCCATCGATCACATGCTCGCAGGTGACGATATAGCCGTCGCTTGTTACGATGATGCCGCTGCCGCTGCCCTCTGTCTGATAGGTTTGCCCCTGACCGAAATAGCTGTTATAGGTGGTGGTTCCTACAACGTCGATGCCGACCACAGACGGTGCGCACAGCTCAATGATCTGCGCTTTGCTGTAACCGGTGAGATCCCCGGTCGGCGCCAGCGTCGTCAGACTCGAGGAAGCGGTGCTGCCAACGGTAGAGGCGGCGGCGTCCTGCCCGGCGGCGGAAACGCTGCCCTGCTGCTGCTCCAGCGCGGCGGCGACCTGCTCGGTCATGCTCTTTTCAAAAGCGCTTCGGGTGAAAAAGCCGCCCATCACGCCGCCAAGCAGCGCGGTCGCCAGCATACAGACGATCAGCGTGGATACAGGGATCCCGCGTTTGCCCTTCTTTTGCTTCACGTTCGGATTTTGCTGCGGCTGATTTTGCTGCGGCTGGTTGCCGTAACGCTCGTACCAATCTCCGTATTCCATATTGTACAACTCCTTCCGGATTTCCCTTTGTGATGCTATAGTTTTAGCCTAAGAGTTTGAACAGAGAATATTCATCTCTTGATACCATTGTGTAGAAATATGTCTTGATTATGGCAGCGGTAAAAGCGTTGCTCCGGATTGGAGGATCCTTCCATGGACGGTTTTTTTTTGTATGGAGATACTAATGCCAAATCCCGTGAATCCCGCATAGGATGATAGGGACGGATATTGCTCTGGAATCTATCTCCGGGAGAGAACAACATGCTGATTTGTACCGTGTGTACGCAAAAATACGATATCGACCTCATGCGCTTGATGGCGCGACGCTTGGAAAAATGCGGCAGCGCCTACGGGCTGGCAGAGGGCATGGACGGCGTGACCGTCACCATGCGCGGCGCCGGCGCGCGGCAGGCGCTGTCGGGCGTACTGGCAAAGGTGCTCTGCCATGACCTGCAATATTTTGAGATGGCGCGCATGACCGACGAGATGCCGCTCGAGCTTGCCGAAAAACAGGCGGTGCTTTCCGACGCGATCCGCGATGCGCGAGAGGGAGAAACGCTTGAAAGCGTGCGCGCTGTACTGGAGGAGTATCTTGGAGCCGCGTCGCTGCTCAATCTGGAGGGCTTCCTACAGTTTCGGATGCAGGAGGATCTCAAGCGCTGGGAGCTATCCGTGGAGCATGCCGCGGCGCAGCAGCTGCTTTCTCGGGAATATTCTGAGTTTCTCGGCGCGTTGACGGCGTTTGCGCAGCTGCAGGATCCGCAGATATCAGAGCTTTCCGTCTGTCTGCATCCCGATGGCAGCTGTACGCTTACGGATGATTCCGACGCCCGGATTGAATATGTGGACTGTTCCGAGGACGGCATTTTGGGGCTGCTTGTGAGCATGGCGCCGCTGCGTCTGACGGTCTATGATCTCTCGGAAGGCAGCTGCCGCCATTTGACGGAAACCATTGCCAAGGTGTTTGCGGGGAAGGTGAAGATCTATCGTTAGAGGTTCAGCGCCGCACGTCAACGGAAACGACCAGTATATCGCCGCCCGCCTGGGCGTCCCAGAACGCGGAGAAGGTAAGCCTGCCCTGCGTGTCCTCGACCGATTCTTTCTCGTCGCGGGCCTTCAGCGCGAGCGCGTGCCAAGCATAAAGATCGGCTCGGGTGACGGACTGCTCCGGGTCGATGGCGGGAATGACGATGAAAAGCGCATCCTGCAAAAGCGCGGCCTGCGACTGTAACGCGTCAAGCCGCGCGCTTTTGAGCGCCTGTTCAATGAGCGTATCCGTGCTTTCCGGCGCGGCCGCAACGGGCGGGATCAGCAGCGTCGCGCAGATGACGGCGTCCTCCTGCGTTTCATAGCGGAGGAGAAAGCCGCCTTCGTAGGAATAGGACGCCTCCGAACGCGATTCTTCGAGAAAGCCGCCGCTTTCCAGCGCGGTGCGAAAGATTGCTTCCGGCACGCCGGAGAGACGCGTTGCCGCCGCTTCGGGACGCGGCGTTGCTTCTGTGACGACGGCGGAAGCGGACGCCTCTGCGACGTTGCCGCTGAATGCGCATTTCCCCTCGCCCGCGAACAGATAAACGCACAGTCCCGCCAACAATATCAAAAGCGTATACAAAAGTTCCGTATGCTGCTTTGAAGGCTTTCGTTCCATTTTCATATCATACTATAAATAACGATGAAATACGATAAAAATCGAGAAAACCCGCCGCCGTACAGGTTACTTCGGCTTGCGCTTTCGCCTTGGAGCGGACGCGCCCGAAACAGACCGCTCACGGCGGGGCAGACCCGCGCCTCTGCGCCGTTGCAGCATCCCTGTCGCCTCCTTCCGGCTGATTTTTCAATCGATCAAAACAACGTTTGTTTCGCTTTGGGATTTTCATATTCTATTGTGCCGCGGATGGATACCCCTATGCAAAAATCATATCATACGAATTCTGAACATGAATGCAAATCAGGAACAGCCTTTTTAGCCCGTGCCTTTGTTGTCAAAACTTGACGCAGCTGCCGGCTACGCCTGCGTTTTTGCTTCGCGCACGAATTAAAAATGCTTGTTCCTATTTTTGTAATACCATTCAGAAACGGTATTACAAAACGAGCCGGGACAAAAGATGACGCTGCCCGGGAAGAAATTGACATTGCATTGACACAAATCCGTGCTATCTTACTCAAAACAAAAATATATAGGGACGCCGCATACCGAAAATGAAAAAAATGTGATAATATACCAGCAATAACTGGCTGTATGGGAGAAGAAACATGATTGCTGCCATCATTGGGATCGCGGTGGGTCTAACAGAGCTGTGGCTGCTGTCGAAGCTGACAAAAATTCTTTTGTCCGGCAGCGTTTCAGCGCTGGCCGGGCTGATCGTATTGGCAAAGCTCGCGCTTTTGGCCGCGGCGCTGTTTGGAACGGCGTTGATCGCAAAAGCGTATCTTGTGCATATGGGGGTCGGTATTGCCGCGGGACTGATGATCGGCGCGCTGGTCAAATATGGTTTGCAACTGTACCGTGACGGAAAATCGAAAAAGAGGAGTCAAGAGGAAGAATGAACTGGGGAACGCTTGCTCTGGCCGTTGTGGGAGCGGTTCTGGTCATCGCCGGACTGCTGCTCAAAATGAAGGTAAAGAAGCTGCCGGAGCTTCCCGCGGACGCGGACAAAAAGACGATCAAGCAGCAGAAGCGGAAAAAGCGTCTGCCGACGATTTTGTTTTGGCTGGGCGTGTGGCTGGCGGTCGGCCAGATCATCACGCTGGCGTTCGGGCCTTCGCAGCGCAAATTCACCGTGGAGATCTTTGCGCCGATGACCGAGGTGTTTGGCATATCCGTGAGCATCTCCGTTGTGATCGGCTGGTATATCGTGGGGGCGCTGACGGTGCTTGCGGTGCTGTTTCGCGTATTTGCGCTGCCAAGGTTTCAGCAAAAGCCCAAGGGACTGCAAAACGTGATGGAGCTGGCGGTGGAAAAGCTTTCCGACTACTGCGAGAGCAGCCTTTCCCATCCGCTCGGTGAGAATCTCGGCGCATATATGTTTACCGTGGCGGTGTATCTCATCGCATGCGCCATGGTGGAGCTCGTCGGACAGCGCGCGCCGTCGTCGGATCTTCTGATGACCTTTGCGCTGGCGCTGATTACGTTTATCCTGATTAATTACTACGGGATCCGGCAGAAGGGTATCTCCGGACGATTGAAAAGCATGGCGCAGCCGACGCCGATCATCTTCCCGATCAAGGTGCTGTCGGACATTGCAACGCCTGTGTCGCTTGCGTGCCGGCTTTTCGGCAACATGCTGGGCGGCATGATCGTGATGGAGCTGCTGTATTACGCGCTCGGGAATCTTTCCTTCGGTATCCCCGCGGTGCTGGGACTGTATTTCAACGTGTTCCATCCGTTGATTCAGACGTTTATTTTCATTACGCTCTCGCTGACGTTTATCAACGAAGCGATTGAATAGATGCAACAATTTTAAACAAAGAATGATTTTCTGAGGAGGATACAGACTATGGATTTAACACCGATCGGCGCGGCGCTTGCGCTGCTTCCCGCGGTTGGCGCGGGCGTCATGATGGGCTTTGCCACGTCAAAGGCGGTGGAGGCGGTCGCGCGCCAGCCGGAGGCTTCCGGCAAGATCAACTCCATTCTGCTATTGGGTCTTGCGCTGGTGGAATCTACCGCTATTTACGGCTTTGTTACCGCGCTGATTATGATTTTTATGTAATAGTAGGAAAAGCACGATATGGAAGGATACAGTATACAAGCTGTCATCAGCAGTCTGCTGCTCAACATGCTCAATATCGTGGTGCTGTTTTTGATCCTGCGCGCGCTGGTGTATAAACCGGTGCGCAAGTATCTCAAGGAGCGCAGCGATCGCATTCAGGGCGAAATGGATGCGGCAAAGGCACGTCAGGCGGATGCGGACGCGCTGCATGAAACCTATACGGCGGAGCTTACCCATGCCAGGGAGGACGCCAACGCGCAGGCAAACGAGATCCTTGCCAAGGCGGAGGATCTGGTGCACGCCATGCAATTGCAGGCGCAGTCCGACGCGGAGCAGGTGGTGGAGCATGCCAGAGAGCAGGCCGACCGCGAGCATGAGGACGCCAGGGTGATGCTGCGGCGTCAGATCGCGGATATCTCCGTGGATATTGCCACGCGTGTTTTGGAACGCGAAATTACGCAAAAGGACAACGGCGACTTGATCGACAGCTATTTTGACCAGTTGAGTGAACGGAACGGAGTCAACGCATGAGAGTGCGCATCGTGATCCCGGAGGATTTCGGGACAGAAAATCTGGAGAAGCTCAAAACACGCCTGCAAAACATGGAAAAGGAAGCCTTGCGCTTTCAGATCAAGTATGACAATTCGCTCATCGGCGGGTTTGTCGTGTATATGCACAGCTGGGCGTATGACGCGAGCTTGAAGCACCGGCTGGCGGTGGTGCGCCAGAAATTGGCGTCGCCGCTTGCATCTGACGGCGCGGCAGGAGAATGAAATGCAGGCAACCATAGACATCGGACAACATATCAAAAAACAGCTGGAGCATATTTCCTTTGCGCCGGAGCCGTTTGATTACGGTATCGTCACACAGTCGGCGGACGGGGTTGTATCGGTGCGCGGCGTGAACGACGCGCGCTATGGTGAGTTGATCGCCTTTGAAAACGACGCCTACGGCCTGGCGATGCACCTGGATACGGACAATATGCGCGTTGCCATGCTCAACGGTACGCCGGCTGTGGGGTCTTTGTGCAGGGGCACGGGGCGCGCCATGCAGGTGCCCGTCGGCGAACCGCTGCTCGGGCGCATCGTCGATCCGGTGGGACGGTCGCTGTTTGGCGAGCTGCCGGAGATTACAAGGTTTCGTCCGGTCGAAAGCCCGGCGCCGGGCATCATGGATCGCTCCAAGGTGTCCAAGGCGTTGGAAACGGGGATTCTCGCGCTCGATGCGATGATCCCCATTGGCTGCGGACAGCGTGAATTGATTATCGGCGACCGGCAGACCGGCAAAACGACGATTGCGACCGATATTATCCTGAATCAGAAGGATAAAAACGTCTTGTGCGTCTACTGTGCCATCGGACAAAAGGCCTCTACCGTTGCCGAGATCATTGACACGTTTACCAAAGCGGGCGCGATGGCGTACACGGTGATCGTGGCGTCAACGGCGTCCGATTCGGCGGCGCTGCAATATCTTGCGCCGTATACCGCCTGCGCCATCGGCGAGGAATTCATGTACACGGGGCATGATACGCTGGTGGTGTATGACGATCTGTCAAAGCACGCCGTATCCTACCGCACCATATCGCTTTTACTGCATCGGCCGCCGGGACGCGAAGCGTATCCGGGGGATGTATTTTATCTGCACAGCCGATTGCTCGAGCGCAGCGCACAGCTTTCCGAAGCGCTCGGCGGCGGGTCGATGACCGCGCTGCCGATCATCGAGACGATGTCCGGCGACATCAGCGCCTACATTCCGACGAACGTTATCTCCATCACCGACGGACAGATTTTCTTGGAGAGCGAGCTGTTTCGCGCGGGCGTGCGTCCCGCGGTCAACGTGGGACTTTCCGTGTCCCGCGTCGGAAGAAGCGCGCAGCATCCGGCGATGCGAACGGTCTCCGGCACGCTGCGGCTGGAGCTTGCCCAGTATCGGGAGCTTTCCATTTTTGCCCAGTTTGGGTCGGATCTCGACGCTTCCACAAAGGCGCAGCTGGACAGCGGCGTGCGGCTGATGGAGCTGCTCAAGCAGCGGCAGCATTATGCCTATCCGCTTTCGGCGGAAACGGTGTTGCTTCTGGCGTATAAGAACGGCATCCTGAACGCTCTTGCGGTCAAGGATGTGCAAAGCTTTATTGCCGCGATGCTCAACGATCTTGCCGTCAGCCAGAGCGCACAGATGCGGCGCATCGACCGGCGCAAGGAGCTGGATCAGCGCGCGATCAACATTCTCGTTCCGGCGATGAAGGAGTTTGCCGCGTCATGGAAAAAAATATAAACGAGCTGCGCGACCATATCCGTGCGGTGCAGGAGACCAGGCAGATCACAAACGCGATGTATCTGCTTTCCGCTTCCCGTATGAAAAAGGTCGTCGCGCACGTGGACTACAACCGGGAATATTTCAACAGGATCCGCTCGGCGGTCAAGGATATTTTGAGCCGTTCGCCGCAGATTGAGAATCCCTATCTGACGGTGCGTCCGGTCAAGCGCGCGGCGTATCTTGTGATTGCGGCGGATAAGGGCATGGCGGGTGCGTACAATCACAACGTGCTGCAATTTGCGTGGGAAAAGATCAATGGCTACGGGGTAGACAAATACCTTGCGACCATCGGCATCCATGCCACGGAGTATTTTTCGCGCAAGGGCTGGACGCCGGATCGGGAGTTTCTCGGCATGGCGCAAAACCCGTCCATTGCCAACGCGCGGCTGCTCAAAGACGAGCTGTTTGATTTGTATGATCGCGGCGAGGTGGATGAGGTCAGCGTCATCTATACGCGCTTTATCAACTCCGCCGTGCAGTATCCGCGTATCGTCCGGCTCTTGCCGCTCTCGATTCGGGATTATAAGAATGTGACGGTGGAGTACGATTACGATCGGGATATGCTCTATCATCCAACGCCGGAAACGGTGTTCAACGAGCTGGTGCCGCAGTACAGCGTGGGGCTTTTATACGGTGCAATGGCGCAATCGTATGCAAGCGAACACTGCGCGAGAATGAACGCCATGCAGAGCGCGACAAAGAACGCGGATGAACTGATAAAAAAGCTGAAATACGCCTACAACGCCGCGCGACAGCTGAAAATCACGCAGGAGCTGACTGAGACTGTGGCGGCAAGCCTATTGCAGCAATGAACCGGCCGCGTCCCCAGCGGATGGCGGGAGATAAAGGAGAAACGACTTTGGCTGAGACGAAAAACAGGGCGGGTACGGTCGTCAATATCGACGGTCCCGTTCTCGACGTTCGGTTTACCGTGGGAGATGAGCCGCCCATCAACGCGCTGCTCAAGCTCACGGATTCGGATTGGTACATGGAGGCGGCAGCGCAGATTGCACCGGGTTTGGTTCGTTGTATCGCACTCGATGCACCGGACGGCTTGCAGCTCGGCTCGGCGGTGAGCTATATTGCCGATGGCATTCGCGTGCCGGTCGGAGAGGCGGTGGTTGGGCGCACGATGGACGTGCTGGGTCGTCCCATCGACGGACTCGGCCCCATCGAATCCAAGGAATATCGCGACATCCACCAAAAAGCGCCGGTACTGTCGCACCAGCGTCCGGCAACGGAGCTTTTGGAGACCGGCATCAAGGTCATCGACCTGCTCGCGCCCTATCCCAAGGGCGGCAAGATCGGGTTGTTCGGCGGTGCGGGCGTAGGCAAGACCGTGCTGATTATGGAGATGATCCACAATGTTGCCGTCAACCACGGCGGGCATTCCGTGTTTACGGGCGTAGGCGAGCGCAGCAGGGAGGGCAACGAGCTGCTGCTGGACATGCAGGAGTCCGGGGTCATCGAAAAAGCCGTCTTGACCTTCGGGCAGATGAACGAGCCGCCGGGATCGCGTATGCGTGTGGCGCTGACCGGTTTGACGATGGCGGAATACCTGCGCGACGACTGCGGCAAGGACGTGCTGCTGTTTATTGACAATATCTACCGTTTTGTGCAGGCGGGCAACGAGGTTTCGGCAATGCTGGGACGCATGCCTTCAGCAGTCGGCTATCAGCCGACGCTTGCCAATGAGCTTGGCGCACTGGAGGAGCGGATTGCATCCACCGACAGGGGCTCGATTACCTCTGTACAGGCGGTCTATGTTCCGGCGGACGATTTGACCGACCCCGCGCCGGCGTCGATCTTTTCGCATCTGGACGCAACCACGGTGCTCTCGCGCAGCATTGCCGAGCAGGGCATCTATCCCGCGGTCAGCCCGCTGGAATCCAGCTCGCGCATACTTGATCCGCTGATTCTCGGACAAACGCATTATCAGGCGGCACGCCGGGTACAGGAATGCTTGCAGCGCTACCATGAATTGCAGGATATTATCTCCATCCTCGGCATGGATGAGCTTTCTGAAGAGGATAAGCTTGTGGTGTATCGGGCAAGAAAGCTGCAAAAATTCATGTCGCAGCCGCTTTCTGTGGCGGAGAATTTCACGGGTCAGTCGGGACGGTTTGTGCCGGTGGAAAAGACCATCGAGAGCGTGACGGAGATACTCGACGGCGGCGTGGACGATTTGCCGGAGGAGGCGTTCTTCCTTGTGGGCGACCTTTCGGAAGCCAAGGAAAAGGCGGCCAAGGCCAAGGCGTAAGGAGATGCTATGAAACAGTTCCAGCTGGAGATCCTTACTCCAGAGCGGCGTTTTTTGGATGCACAGGTGGAGTTTGTGACAGTGGAGGCCTGCGACGGGCAGCTGACGGTGCTTGCCGGGCATGCGCCCATGGTCGCGCCTCTGGCAGACGGTACGCTGACGGTTCGGGTAGACGGGCAGGAGAAGCAGGCGTTTCACTCAATGGGCTTTCTGGAAGCCCGGCCGGATCGGGTGGTTATCTTTGTGCAGGCGTGCGAATGGCCCGAGGAGATCGACGAAAGCCGTGCCCGCGCCGCGCTGGAAAAAGCGACCGAGGAGCTTCGCCAAAAACAGAGCATTCTCGAGCACAAGCACAGTCAAATGTCCTTGAGTCGCGCGATGGCACGGCTGCGACTGAAATGATTGCAACAAAGAATAAGAGGCTGCGGCAGATTTTTGCCGCAGCCTCTTTGGTATCACGGTTGGAATTAGGGTGTGTTTCTAAAATCACGCAAGCGCAATTTCACGCCCTCGACTTGCATATTTTCGTTAAAAAGCCTCGCCTTAGCACCACTAAGCCTACGTTTTTTGCCTCAATCTGCAAGCCGATGACGCAAAATTTCATCTTGCAGACTTTAGAAACACACCCTAGTAGTTTATGCTATTGAGAATGTCCGGCCCCGCTACGGCAATGCCGATGATGGCAAGCACAAGAATGATTAGATTGATGGCAAGCCCGATCGACGAGGTGATGATGCCGCCAAGCGCGACGCCGTTTTTCATGCCGGCTTGCTTTGCCTTAGCGTTTGACATGCAGCCAAGGATCAAGCCGACGATGCTGCACGGAAGCCCGAAATAGGGCAGGCAGAACAAAACGATTCCGGCGATGCCAAGGATGAGCGAGGCGATTCCCATGCCGCGGCCGGGCGCCTGCTGCGGCTGCGCATAGACGTCGTAGGGCTGCTGGGCGTTGGCGCCGGTTTGTCCCTCCGCGTGATAGGGCTGTGCGGAAGCGTAGTTGGACTGCGGCGGGGCACTGAACGGCTGGGGCGCGGGATCGGGGACGCTCTGTACGGGCGTTTCCGGCGCAGCGCCTTCAACAAAGGTTCCGCAGTTGGGGCAGGCCTTGGCGTTTTCGGGAAGGGGCTGACCGCAATTTGTACAATAATTCATAATCGGAGTTCCTTTCTTCATTTCATTACATTATGCCCCCGCGGGCAGTCTAAACGATGTTGCGCAGCACGGTAAAGGTCGCCCAAAGTACAGCGAAGGCGACCGCCGCTTTCCAATGGACAAGAAAGCGGAGCGGATGCCCGACAAAGCGCTTGCCGGAAAACAGAAAAACGTGCGCGGAAATCAGTATCAACGCCGCATACACGGCAACCAGAAAAAACAGGGGATTAAAGGAAAACGCTTGTGCAAAATCACCGTGGAGCAGTGCGACAAAGCATCGTGTCGCACCGCAGCTGCCGCACAAAAGACCGATGGCGCGCGCCGGACAGACGGGCGGTTGTCCAAGCAGCAGGGCAGAGAGCCGGCCGCGCAGCAGAACCGCAAGCAGCAAACAGACGTCGATCACCGGCAATGCCACGTATAAATAACGGCGTCCATCCTTCCGCTTTGCGTTCGATTCTGCCGGAATCTCCTGTTTTCCTATCATATACTTATTCTATACAAACCGCACATTGATTGCAATCCTTTCGTCAAAAACGGATCCGGAACGGAACCGTCCTCCGGCACAGGAGAAAGCTGCGGGTACCATTTTGCCGAATATCGTGGTATAGTCATGTAAAACAGGCAAGAAAAGGGGAAGAACCCGATGAGTGATTTTTACAATTCCATTCCGCTCAAGTGCATGGCGCGTACCGTTGCCGAGACGATGGGCTGCAACGCGCCGGAAGCGGCGGCGTCCGCCGTGGATTTTGCCGTGGAGGTTTTGAAGAAAACAGCAGGCGGCGCCGCAGATCGCGCGGTGCTATATCATGCCGATGCGGTGGGAATGTATCTTTTGCAAAAGCATACGCAATGGTTTGCGCCCGTGTACCGGCATACGCAGCTTTCCATTCCATATGTCAGTACCGTTGCATCTTTAACGCCCGTTGCGCATGCGTCCATGTATACGGGACTCGATCCCGCCGAGCACGGCATCCGGGTCTACGAACGCCCACGCCTTGCCTGCGATACGCTTTATGACGCATATGCGCGGCAGGGCAAGCGCAGCGCGATCATCGCTATGCCCGATTCGACATTTCTGCATATTTTTGAAAACCATGGCGCGGATTGCTTTGAAGTGAAAAACTGCCGCGAAGCGCTGGCGGCGGCGGAACGGCTGATCGCGGAGGATCGCTATGATCTGATCTCGATCCATACCTTTGAATACGACGACAATGCGCACGAGTTCGGGCCGGAGTCCGAAGAAGCGCTGTCCGCGGTACGGCGCGAGATCGAGGGCTTTGATCTGCTGTGCCGGAAGCTGGAGCGGGCGTGGCCGCAGCACCGCACGATGGTCGCCTACGCGCCGGATCACGGACAGCACGCTGTTGAGGCGTGGGAGCCGAATCCCGACGGATACCGCGGCGACCATGGATCCTATCGCACCGAAGATATGAACGTCGTGCATTTTTACGGCATTGTGTAAGGCGCGAAAGGGAACCTGCGGCGGTCTATCGACAACGTTTGCGTAAACAAAGCGGAGAATTTGCCGCAGAATGGCGGTTTCTGACAGGGGGGCGAACGGTATTTTTGATATTGACGCTCTATATTCGGCATGTTACAATAGTCACAAATTTAAGCCATCATATTGTCAAATAGCGCGTACAACAGGGTGCGCCTTAGGCGAAAGGGCCATGCAGTTTTTCGGCTGCATTGACTCTTTTTTGTTCATCATGGGGAAAACCTTCGCCTGCGTCGCAAAAAAGTGATTTTCTGACAGATACGACGCCCGCGCCGAAGGATCCGATATGCGAGATACGCTAGGAACGGCAACGGAAATCCACGCCGATTCATAGAACAAAACGAAAAGGAGAAAATCGAAATGGCAAAGAAACTCATCGCACTGGTGCTGTGCCTTGTCATGGTCGGCGCATTTGCCCTTGGCTGCACGCCCAAGACGGACGACAAGAAGACCGACGGAACGACGGCCGGAGACACCGCTACCGACACCGGCGCAGCAGACGAGAACGGCATCCCCGCCCATAAAGAGACACTGGTCATCGGCTCTGCCGTTGACATCAACAACCTCAACCTTCAGCAGCAGCAGGATCAGATCAACAACATCATCCTGAAGCTGACCCACGAGACTCTGGTGTTCTTTACCAACGAAGGCACCTTCGTCCCGATGCTGGCCACCTCTTGGGAAAATACCGATGATACGCATATCCAGTTCAAACTGGCGGAAGGCGTCACCTTCAGCAACGGCACGCCCATGACGGCGGACGACGTCAAGTTCACGCTGGACATGGCGCTTGAAAGCCCCAACGCCGGCAACCTGGCCGGTATGGTCGCTTGCAACGTCGTTGACGCAAACACCATCGAGATCGAGACCGAGAGCTACAACAATGAGTTTGTCGCTTCTCTGGCTTCCGTTCCCTTCGGCATCCAGTCCAAGGCCGCGTGGGAAGCCTACAATGCAGGCACCACCAAGGATGAGCCTTGGTACATCGGCACCGGTCCCTACATCTTCGACGAATGGGTAGAAGGCCAGTATTGCCGCCTCAAGAAGAACGCAAACTACTGGGGAACCGAACCCGGTATCTCCGATTACGTTGAATTCCGCCCGATCCTGGAGGACTCCTCCCGCGTAATCGCGCTGCAAAACGGCGAGATCGACGTTTGCATCAATCCTCCGATCAACGAGCTGGACATTCTGGAATCCGACCCCAACGTTACCGTGTTTGAGCGTGCGGGCTCCCGTCTGTTCTATTTTGCCTTCAACGTGACCAAGGCGCCCTGGGACAACCAGAAGCTGCGTCAGGCCGTTGCATGCGCCATCAACCGTGACGACGTGCTGGAAGTTGCCGTTTACGGCAAGGGCACGCCGCAGAAGACCATCCTCAACCGTGGTCTGTGGGGCTTCTATGACGACATGGAAGGCTACAACTACGATGTGGATCGCGCCAAGGCGCTGATGGCGGAAGCCGGCTATCCGGACGGCGGCATTGAGACCACTCTCCTGATTGCCAACTCCAGCCCCTACAAGGAAATCGCGCAGGTCATTCAGGGCAACCTGAAGGAGATCGGCATAACCGTGAAGATTGATACCGTGGAAGACGCGACGCTGAAGTCCATGTGCAAAGAAGGCGAGCAGGCGCTCTACCTCTGGCGCTGGAATGAAGACAGCAAGGTCGATTTCGTGTACCGCGATCTGTTCTATACCGGCTCCTCCAGCAACTATCATCATTACAGCAGCGCCCGCGCGGACGAGCTGACCGATCTGGTTGCGACCGAGAAGGATCAGGACAAGCGTTATGAGTACGGCGTAGAACTGCAGAAGCTGATCGTTGACGATTGCCCGCAGGTTCCGCTCTATATCGCAAACCTTGTCATCGCGTACAACAAGAACCTGAAGGGCGAATACCTCTTCGGCGGCGGAAACCATGACTGGCGTCATGCGTATATCGCCGAATAAGCGACATACCGTACGGCAGGCGCCGTAACAGACATTTGGGTGTGCGGGCCGCATGGCCCGCACACCTCTCAAATTGCAAGCCCCATTTCCCCCCATTCGTATTTTTGCCGTTTTCCGGTAGGATACTGCGCATTGCCCGGGACGGCGGCACGCTTCCAAAATACCAAATAACCCGTTCAATCTTAGGATAGGAGCGCGTAGCGACATGACACGATATATTCTCAAAAGGCTGCTCTTCGTGATACCGGTTATCCTGATCACGTCGTTCATCATTTATATGGCGATGAACATGGCGGGCGGCGATCCGGCGCTGATACTTGCACCGGAAAACGCATCGGAGGAGCAGGTTCAGGCGATCCGTGTGGAGCTGGGTCTGACCGATCCTCTGGCAGTCCGTTATCTCAAATATATGGCCGGTATGTTCACCGGCGACCTCGGCACCTCCTATATCACGAAAAAGGATGTGTTCAAGACCTTCATGGAGCGTCTGCCCGCAACGCTGGAGCTTGGCGGCGCGGCGGTGTTCCTGGCAACGGTGATCTCCATCCCGCTCGGCGTCTATACGGCAATCCACCAGAACACCTGGAAGGATACCGCCGGCATGATCTTTGCGCTGTTTGGCGTTTCCATGCCGAACTTCTGGCTGGGCTTGATGCTTATCATTCTGTTTTCACAAAAGCTCGGGTGGTTCCCGTCAGGGGGGAGGAACGGCTTTGCAAGCCTTGTTTTGCCCGCCGTGACCGTGGGTCTTGGCATGGCGGCGCTGATTGCAAGGACGACCCGATCCTCCATGCTGGAAGTTATCCGTCAGGATTACATCCGCACGGCGCGCGCGAAGGGCGCTTCCGAAAAGCGTGTGATTCGCAAGCATGCGCTTTCCAACGCCCTGATCCCGATCATTACCGTAATCGGCATGCAGCTGGCAAATGTTCTGACGGGTTCGGTACTCGCGGAAACCGTATTCAGCTGGCCGGGCGTCGGGCGGCTGGTGTTTGAATCGATCAGCAAGCGCGACACGCCCATGGTCACTGGCGCGATCATCATGTGCTCGGTGCTGATGGTGCTTGTCAATCTGATCGTTGATATCATCTATGCGTTCTTTGATCCGCGCATCAAGTCGCAGTACACGAGAAAGGGGTGATCGGCATGACGAAAACAAAAGAACAACCCGTTTCCAAGCAGTATAAGAGCCGTTCCCTTGGTCAGGAAGCATGGCGTCGCCTGCTCAAGAACAAGGGCGCAGTGATCGGTATGGTGTTTCTCGCGCTGCTGATTATCGGCGCGGTGCTTGCCGGCTTTATCTATGACTACGACACACAGGTGATCGGGCAGAATATCTCGGAACGCCTTCAGCCGCCGAACTGGGAACATATTTTCGGCACGGACAAGCTGGGACGCGATATTTTCACCCGCGTTATCTACGGCGCGCGCTATTCCTTAATCATTGGCTGCGGCAGCGTTGCCATCGGCCTGATTATCGGCGTGATTCTGGGTTCGCTGGCCGGATTTTACGGCGGTGCGGTTGACCAGATCGTGATGCGCGCAACGGATATTCTCTACGCGATCCCGAACATTATGATTGCGGTGGTCATTGTGTCGCTGCTGGGGACAAGTACCTTCAACCTATTGCTGGCGCTATGCGTCACGTGCGCAACTTCGTTTGCGAGGATTGCGCGCGCGTCGGTCATGACGCTGCGCGATCAGGAGTATATCGAGTCCGCGTACGCCATGGGACTGCCGACCTGGAAGATCATTCTAAAGCACGTCATTCCCAATACGCTGGCGCCGATTATCGTGCAGGTCACGCTTTTGATCGGTACCACCATCATTGCGGCGTCTTCTTTGAGCTTTCTTGGTATCGGCGTTCCTTCGCCGGCGCCGGAATGGGGCGCAATGCTTTCCGAGGGCAGGGATCAGATCCGCACGGCAAGCTATATCTGCGTGATACCCGGTCTTGCGATCATGTTCACGGTATTGGCGTTGAACCTTCTGGGTGACGGTCTGCGTGACGCGCTGGATCCCAAGCTGAAGAAATAAGGGAGGTCAATGATGGAAGATTTGATTCTTGAGGTCAAAGACCTTGTGGTCAATTATGAAACCGACGACGGTTGCGTCCATGCGGTGAACGGTCTGGATCTGGAGATCGGCCGTACCAAGACGCTGGGCCTTGTCGGCGAAACGGGCGCGGGCAAAACCACGACCGCCCTCTCAATTTTGAATCTGGTACCCAACCCGCCGGGCGTTATCAAGAGCGGCAGCATCGTGCTCGACGGCGCGGATGTGCTCAAGCTCAGCGACGAGCAGCTGCAGCATGTGCGCGGCAATGACGTCGCCATGATATTCCAGGATCCCATGACGGCGCTCAACCCCGTGATGACGGTGGGCGAACAGATTGCAGAATCCATTCTCCTGCACAATAAGGTTTCCGAAGCGGAAGC
>CAZWUK010000020.1:0-12714 GCA_964636685.1 uncultured Oscillospiraceae bacterium | reverse complement strand
AGGACATGCTCAAGCTCGTCGGTATTGCCGAGAGCCGCGCAAACGATTATCCGCATCAGTTCTCCGGCGGTATGCGTCAGCGCGTGGTCATTGCAATCGCGCTCGCGTGCAGCCCGAAATTCCTGATTGCCGACGAACCGACCACGGCGTTGGACGTGACGATTCAGGCGCAGGTGCTGGAATTGATGAAGGGCCTCATCCGCGACCGCGAGATGTCCATGCTCATGATTACGCACGATCTCGGCGTTGTTGCCGAGGTTTGCGACGACGTTGCGGTTATGTACGCCGGTCACATCGTGGAGAAGGGCACCGCGGACGATATCTTCAATTACACGAGGCACCCCTATACGGAGGGACTGTTCGATTCCTTGCCAAACCTGCGTGAGCGCGGGGAGGAGCTCATTCCCATCAAGGGGATGATGCCCAATCCCATGGAGCTGCCGGAGGGCTGTGTGTTTGCGCCCCGCTGCCCCTACGCAACGGAAAAGTGCGCCGCATGTCCGCCGCAGAAACGGCAGGTATCCGATACGCATGTGGTCTGGTGTCATGCCTATGACGATCCGAACTTCCGTCTGAGGAGGAACAAAGATGGAAAATAAGAACGAAAACAACACGATTCTGCAGGTCGAGAACCTGACGAAGTATTTTTCTACGCCTTCGGGTCAGCTCCATGCCGTGGATGGCGTCAGCTTTTCCATTGAGCGCGGACAGACGCTGGGTATTGTGGGCGAATCCGGCTGCGGCAAGTCCACGACCGGCCGCACGATCCTGAAATTGATTAACCCCACCGGCGGTCGGATCATTTTTGACGGTGAGGATATTACCAATTACAGCAAGCGGCAGATGCGCCCTTTGCGCAAGGATATGCAGATGATATTCCAGGATCCGTTTTCGTCGCTTGACCCGCGCCAGAGCGTGAGCCAGCTCATCAGCGAACCGATCATCGAGCATCGCATGATCCGCGACAAGGCGGCGATCCAAAAGCGCACGCTGGAGCTGATGGACATTGTCGGGCTCGCTGAGCGCTATGTCAACACCTATCCGCATGAGCTGGACGGCGGTCGCCGCCAGAGAATCGGCGTGGCGCGCGCGCTTGCGCTCAATCCGAAGCTTATCGTCTGTGACGAGCCGGTTTCCGCGCTGGACGTTTCCATTCAGGCACAGATCTTGAATCTGCTCAAACGTCTGCAAAAGGAAATGGGCTTGACCTATATTTTCATCACGCACGATCTGTCCGTGGTCAAGTACTTCTCGGATAATATCGCCGTCATGTATCTGGGTCAGATGGTCGAAAAGGCGCCGTCGGATGAGATCTTCAAAAATCCGGTTCATCCGTATACCAGAGCGCTGCTTTCGGCAATTCCGCTGCCCATCGTGGGCAAGGACAAGCCCCAGCGGCAGCTGCTGCGCGGCGAGATCACCTCGCCCGTCAACCTGCCCGACGAATGCCGCTTCTATGGTCGCTGCGACGTCTGTGCGGATTGCTGCAAGGAAAAGAACCCGGCTCTGCTGGAAATTGCGCCGAACCACTTTGTCGCCTGCGCCCGCGCAGAACAATTCTAAGGGCTCAAGGTCAATCGTTGGGGTAGAGCAAGTAGACGAAGCAACAAGAGGAGCCATCCGCGAATGACGTGGATGGCTCCTTTGCGTTGAATGGGAGTAGGATACGGCGATGAAAGTTATGGAAGTTGCGGTAACCGTAAGCGATGCGTTTTAACACCTTGATCGTATTGTTGCAGCCTTCCGTAAAACCGTTGGAATATGGTAGAACATCGCTGCTCGGGATCCAGCGGTTTTGCGATAAACGCAGCAACCAATGGCGGTTGTTCGCTGCACGATCCGCAGACTGTGATGGTTCTCCTTGAGCGAGAAGTCAAACATACTATCGTTCTCGCGTCCGTCTGTTTGAAAAAGATGCTCTCGCCCCTGTCTTGAAGCCTGTTGCGATTTTCCGCTTGATTGGCACATCAGAGAATATTTCATAGTCATTGCAAGCTTCACGGCTGCTGGGCTTTAGCTGATTCAAGCATGCGGGGTTGTTCCTTCGGATATTCCCGGCCTTCCCTTTTGCTACAGTTCCCTTTGTGCATTTTTATGCAGCCCACTTACTGATCCTGCGCGGGCAGGTTAAAAAGCCGCTGCATTTCCACATAGGCGTCGTTGCCAGTACGCCAGCCGTTGGAGGCAGAATGCTCGCCGTACGTCATGATCGAGCAGTTGGGGAGCGCCGTCTTGAGCGCTTCAATCTGCGCCTTGCTGAGCTGGCTGTGGATGATCCAGAGACGCTCGAGCTGCGTCAATTGGGAGAGCACGTCGATATCCGTGAACATGTTGGTGCTGCAATTGAGGTACTTGAGTTTCTTGAGATTTAAAAACGGCGTGATGTCGTAAATATAGTTTTGGAAGGTTTCAAGGAACACAAGATCGGTCAGCTTTCCAATGGGAGTGATGTCCTTGATCCCGCACATGCCGATGATGAGATACTGCAATTTCGGCAGATATTCCACGATAGAGATGTCGGTTACGTGCCGCATGTGTCCAATATCCAGCGCGATCATATCCGTGCAGTATTTGAGCGGCTCCAGATCCTCTGTGCGCACGACGGAGGAGCCGCCGAGGAAGCTTCCACCCTCAAAGGTCTTGCGATTTCCGGTGCTGAACGCCTTTGTGTCGGTGCGCATTTCCCAGTTGGCGACGCGGATCATCCATACGAATTTTACCGCCGGATACTTTTCGCGCAAGGCCGCCATGTCCTCGTTGGAAACGCCGCAGTAGCACATGTCGGCATAGGTCAGCTCCGGCAGATAGGAAAACGCCCTTGTCAAAGCTTCGTAATCTTCGACCGTCCGCTTGGAAAGATCGATCTCGGTATCAGCGCTGCTGACCGTGAGCCCGAGCAGGTCGAATTGCCAGAGAAATTTCGTGTCTGGGTGCGCCTGCTTTAACGCGTCCATCACGTCAAACGGAATTTCCCACCCGGAAAGGTTCACGCTTTCGAGCGCGGAATAGGGCGCGAGTGTATCTAGGAGCGTTGCGGCGTCGCCGGGCGTGCCGGAAAGATCCAGTACGGTGATCGCGGGCGTCGGCTCCGGGGTGACAGAAGGCGCATCTGACGGAGCGGCGGTCGGCTCCAAGCTGCCGGGTTCCATTGCATCGGGCGCGACAGCGCAGCCGGTGCAGAGCAGGACTAGGCACAAAAATAGAAAAAAACGCGGCCCAATGTGGCGCATAGCGTAAGATACCTCCATATCGATAGAGTTTCAAACAGTGCATTTGGTAGACTCAGTATACACAATCCGCCGCAGACGGTCAACGCGCGGGAGACGGTTGTCATCACGTGTCGTTTTCGGTATAATGAGCCTGTCGATGTGCATTTTACGATTTGGAGGACTTCCTTCTATGAAAATCACACAAAAGGATCGCAAGACAGAGCTTCTTGCGCTGCTGTTCTGCTTTGTTACGGCGCTGCTGCTGCTCATGCTCTGCACCAAATCCTCGCCGCTGTATCCGCTTAACGACTGGGAGGATGCAAACATCTTTTTCACAATGGGTAAGGGGATGATGCAGGGAAAGGTGCTCTACCGCGATCTTTATGACCAGAAAGGGCCGCTGCTGTACCTGCTGTACGGGCTTGCGTCTCTGGTTTCCGGCACAACGTTTTTCGGCGTTTTTTTGCTGGAGGTTGCGTCGTTTACCGCATTCTTGTTCATCTGCTATCGCCTGTTTGGGCTGTACGCCGAGAAAAACCGTTTACTTGCGCTGCCGGTGCTGGGCGCGTTGATTCTCTCTGCGATGAGCGTGACGCATGGGGGCAGCGTGGAGCAGCTCTGCCTGCCGTTGTTTGCGTATTCGCTGTATCGCGCCGTCCGGTATTATCAATTTCAGGAATCCGGCTCAATGTCCTATGGCGAGGTGCTCCTGCATGGCGTGCTGGCAGGCTGCATCCTGTGGATGAAGTATACGATGCTGGGCTTTTACATCGCGTGGATGGGCGTTCTTGCGATCTCTCTGTGCTGCAAAAAGCAATGGAAAAAGGCGATCCTGTCCTGCCTTGTGTTCCTTTTGGGCATGGGCGCCGCAACCTTGCCATGGCTTGTGTATTTTGCCGCAAACGGGGCACTCGGCGATCTGTTCCTGTATTATTTCTATTATAATATTTTCCAATATTCGGAATTCACCGACGCCTCTATCATTGCAAGGCTTCTGACCATCGGGCGGCATACGCTGGCAACGTTTTTCCGCAATGCGCAGTACTCGCTTCTGATCGTGCTCGGCGTCGCGTGGGTTACGTTTTCCAAACGTGTCAAGGCAAGGCCGTGGCTTAAAATCTGCCTGTGGTCGCTGGCGGTGGCGACAACGTTTTTCATCTACTTTGGCGGCGTCGGCTATCGGTATTACGGCTTGATCCTCGCGGTCTTTTCCGCGCTCGGCATGATCCCGCTGCTGCTTTTGTATAACCGTCTGACCGACGGAAAAGCGTTTGCCGCGCGGCTGTCAAGATACCTTCCGGCGGCGCTGCTGGCGCCCGCGCTCGCGTTCTCGTTTCTGGCGTCCGACAACACCTATCTTCTCGGCGTTCCCCGCGCGGATACGCCGCAGTACCGCTTTGCGGAGACGATTGCCGAAAACCAAAAGGACGAAACGCGAACGCTGCTCAATTACGGCTTTATGGACAGCGGCTTTTATCTGACGGCGGACGTTGTGCCCTCCTGCAAGTATTTTACGGCGCTGAATTTGAGACTGCCGGAGCTTGGAGAGGAGCAGGATCGCTTTGTAAAAGAGAAGCTTATAGAGTTTGTTGTGACGGAAGAAGGGCCGCTGGACGATGAGAACTACCGCCTGCTTGACGAGGCGGAACTGTATTACGAGGAAGAAATGCGCCATTATTGGCTCTATCAGCGCATCGACGCGGTGCAGTGAAGAAGGTTTTGGACGGGACAGACCGCCGTGCATGGCGACTGTCGGGAGAAATGATGAAAAAAGAGACGCTTTGGAAGGGGATCTTGTTTGCGGCGGCGGTTGCGGCGTTTGCCGGGGTATGCGCCGGGTTGATCCTGTTTGTTGCCGAGGATGCGGCATATTGTGCGGCGACGCTGTTTCTCACGCCCGTGTATGCCCTTGGTGCAGCGCTGCTGTTTTTCGGTTGCAGGCGCACAGCGGGCAAACTTGACCTATTCTGGTTTTGCGCCTGCCTTTGCCTGCTTGCCTTGACGCTGTTTGCACGTATTGCCTTGCTTCCATCGGTATCGGACGATTTTGCCGAATATTTGACGCCGTGGCTGACGGAGATACGGAAAATGCCCGGTGCAACATCGCTGGCGGCGGATATCGGCAACTACAACATGCCGTATTTCTATCTGTTGTTTGGCATTGGAAAACTGCTTTCGCCTATGTGGGATATGTATGCCATCAAGGGCGTCTCGATTCTGTTTGACTGTGTGCTTGCCTACTTTGCCATGCTTTTGGTGCTGCGTAAGTACCCGCGCAAGCGCGTGGGCGCAGCGACGTTTTTTGCGGCGCTGCTTGTGCCGAGCATTCTCGTCAACGGCGCCATGTGGGGGCAGTGCGACAGTATTTTTACGGCGTTTGCACTGGGGGGACTGTACTACGGCTTGGAAAAAAAGAGCCGGACAAGCTGGGCGTTTTTTGCAATCGCGCTCTCCTTCAAGCTGCAAAGCGTATTTTTGCTCCCCATGCTGCTTGTGCTGCTGATGGCAAAACGGATTCGTTTGCGGGATGTATGGGCTTTTCCTACAACATTTGTCGCGCTGCTGCTGCCCGCGATGCTCGCGGGGAAAAGCTTTTTGAACTGCATCACCATCTATTGGCGACAGGCAAACACCTATTCGCAGCTGTCCATGCTTGCACCGTCGGTGTTTGCGTGGCTTCCCGAAGGTGCGCGTTCCAATATACCCGTGACTGCTGCGGGGATCTTTGCTGCGGGAAGCGTGACGCTGGGCTTGCTTTTGTACTTGTTCCGGCGTAAAGAACGGCTCGATGACGAGAATATGGTGGATGTGGCCTATTTGTTTGCGCTGCTGATCCCGTTTTTGCTGCCGTTGATGCAC
Organism: uncultured Oscillospiraceae bacterium; assembly: GCA_964636685.1. Lineage (GTDB taxonomy): Bacteria > Bacillota > Clostridia > Christensenellales > CAG-138 > CAZWUK01. The sequence continues at coordinate 6,646 of CAZWUK010000020.1, read as the reverse complement.
GAACGCTATTTTTACGCAGCGGACGCCATGGCCTTGATCTATCTGTTCTACAAGCCGCGGCGCTGGTACATTCCGACGCTGACGTGTAGCGCATCCTTTTTGTGCCATACGGCGTATCTGTTTGACGCAACGACCGTACCGATGTGGCTTCTGACGTTTGGCATGCTTGGTGCTGTCTGCCTGCTGACGCAGCCGCTGATCGTGCGTTTGGAAGAAAAACCGGCGACGCTGCCGGCTTGCAAAGAATAAAACCCACAGAAAAGCAGGAGGGGCATCATGAAGGAATATCGCGTAATAGAAACGGGCAGCGCCAAAGAAGCGGAGAACGCGATGAACGGTATGGCGCAAGACGGCTGGACGGTAAAGGCAGTCACCTACTGGCAAAAGTGGACATATCGGCTGGTGATTACATTCGAACGGGAGAAGCAATAATCGACCATAAAAAAAGGAACTGCGGCAAATTCGTTTTTGCTGCAGCCCCATGGGCAGCATTCTTTGGATGCTGCTTTTTACTTGCCGCCGGTTCAGTCTTTGGCGAGCGCCGCATCTAAAACGGCGCGGACGTCTTCCTTTTCCATATGTCCTTCAAAAAGCTTTTTCTTATCGATAAAAAAGCTCGGCACATAGAAATAATCATAGCTGTTTGCCAAAGCCACCTCGCGGGATTCGTCGATACGGCGAATGGGGATCTCGGCATAAGCGGGGTTTTCTTTTTTCAGCTGATCGAGAAACGACTGCGCAAGGCGGCAGTGCGGGCAGCTCGGCAGCATAAAAAACGTCAGTTCTTTCATGATTGCATCTTTCCGGCAAATTGCCTTCTCATTATTGTGATTTCAGTTACGAGGAAAGCATATCACGCTGTTTTTCGGAATGCAAGAAAAAACCAACAGGCGCAATTGGGTATTTTTTCAATTGCCGCACTCAATGCTGATGCTGTTGAACTTCTGCAAAAGGTCGTCGATGCTGCACGCGGCCTTTTCTGTATCCGCAACGTCCAGTACCACGTTGCCTTCGTGCAGCATGGTCAGACGGTCGCCGTAGGCAGCCGCATGCCGCAGATTGTGGGTAATCATAATGGCGGTGAGGTTGCGTGCGCGAACCAGCCGGTCGGTCAGCTCCATGATGGTTTCAGAGGATTTTGGGTCAAGGGCGGCAGTATGCTCGTCGAGCAGCAGCAAATCCGCTTCGTTCATGGTAGCCGTAATCAGCGCCAGAGCCTGCCGTTGCCCACCCGACAGCGCACAAAGCTTGGTGGAGAGGCGATCCTCCAGCCCCATGCCACAGCCCTTGAGCAGCGCACGATATTGCTCGACGCGTTTTTTTGAGATGGCGGGCGCAAGACCGTAATGCCTTCCCTTGTGGTCGGCAAGCGCGAGATTCTCCAGTATGGTGAGGCTGCCGCAGCCGCCTGCTTTGGGGTCTTGAAAAACGCGTGCGATGCGCCGAGCGCGCTGCACCGGACTTTGCTGTGTGATGTCGCTGCCGCAAAAGAGGATGCGACCCCGCTCGGGCAGACAGCTTCCGCAAATCAAATTCAAAAGCGTTGTTTTTCCGCTGCCGTTGGAGCCGATCACACTGATGAACTGCCCCTTGGAAACGGCATAGTGAAAATCGGAAAACAGTGCGGCTTCATCGGGCGTTCCAATGTGGAAGGTCTTGTCGATATGCTCTAATTCAAGCAGCATGGCGTACTCCTTTTTTGTCAAAGCTCTTGCCAAAGAGCAGCGCGGCGGTGAACAGAACCGCCATCAAAAGCTTCAGATATTCTGTGGGAAGTCCCAGCGTGAGCGCGACGGTGAGGCAGGCCTTATAGGTGATGCTGCCCAGCACCACGGCGGTGGTGGGGCGAATACGACCGAGCCGCCCGAACAGGCTCAGTCCGATGATAACGGATGCAAGTCCGAGCACGACCGCGCCGACGCCCATCTGCTGATCGGCAGAGCCCTTTGCCTGTGCAATCATCGAACCGGACAGCGCCGCAAACCCGTTTCCCAAGGCAAGCCCGAGGATCTTGCTGTCGCCAGGATCTTTGGCGAGCGATGTTACAAAGGTCGTGTTATCGCCGGTGGCGCGCAGCAAAAGGCCGGTCTTGGTCTTGAGAAAGGCGTCGAGCAGCAGCTTCATGACAACTGCAAGCAAAAGCGCGATGAACAATTGCCTGAGATACAGCCCGCCCACGGTTTCCGGAACGACGGTCGCGGGAAAGGTTGAAAAGATCGTTGGTTTTCGGAAAAAGGACGCGACGCTGTTGCCGCCGTTAAACAAAAACAGCAGCACCAGATTGACCGAGAGCAGCGCCGTGTAGACCAGAATGCCGCAAAGCAGCGGACGAATGCCGCATTTTACGTGCAGCAGCCCCGTCAGAACACCGCCCAGCGCACCGCAGACAAACGCGGCGGCAAGGCAGAGCCACGGCGTGACGCCGTGCAGGATCAAAAGCCCCGTCACAATGGCGCCGAGCGGCATGGTGCCATCCACGGAAAGATCGGGAAAGTCCAGAATGCTGTAGGTGATATATACGCCAAGCGCCAAGATGGCGTACATCAGCCCTTCTTCGAGCGTGACCTTCAGCACGTTGAGTACGATGTTCATGGAAGCAACCTTTCTTGTTCAAACGGTAACGCGCCGCGACCCACATAGATTGCGGCGCGTTACACCGTGTTGTGTCATTCGGCGGTATTTACAACCGTTGCAATGTCTTTGTAAGCTTCGGGCAGCGTCATGGAGAATGCTTGGAGCACGTCGCTGTTAAACACCGGCGTTGCATCGGTGATGCTGCGCACCGGCATGGTGGAGGCGTCCGCGCCGCCCAAGATTTCCAGCGCCATCTGACCCGTGACCTTGCCGAGGGCGACATAGTCGAGTCCCACCGAGGCAAGGCAGCCGTTTTTCACCTGCTCTTCTTCCGAACCGTAAACGGGAATCCCCGCCTGATTGGCCTGTTCGAGAACGATGGCAAGATTATTGACGACGTTGTTGTCGGTAAAATTATTGAGGCATTCCACCTGCGGGCAGAGCGTTGCCGCCGCCTGCGGAATATCAGAAGCGCTCTGTACGCCGGTTGCAACGATCTCGATGCCGACTGCCGAAGCAAGCTCCTTGAGGTAGGCAAGCTGCGAAACGGAGTTTGCTTCGCTTGTGGTATAGAGTACGCCGATCTTTTGGATGTCCGGCTGCATCGTGCGGATGAGGGCAAGCTGCGCGGAGAGGTCAAGTACGTCGCTTGTGCCGGTGCAGTTGCCGCCCGGCGCGTCACCCGTTTCCACAAGCCCTGCCGCCACCGGATCGGAGACGGCGCAAAAGACCACAGGCGTACTGGTATTTGCCGTAGCGGCATAGGCGGCGATGGCCGCCGGGGTCGCGATGGCGACGATCAGGTCATACCCTTTTGCTGCCATGTTCTTTGCGATGGTGTCGCAGGTCGCGGAGTCAAAGTTGCCGTTTTGCAGATCGACGGTGATGTTCATGCCGGAATCGGTGCTGTTGAGTGCATCCGCAAGTCCCTGATAGCAGTTGTCAAGGCTCGGATGACTGCCGAACTGGATCACGCCTACCGTGTAAGCGTCGGTTGTCCCTTCTTGCGTAGGGGTGGGGGCAGCAACGTTTTGCGTGCAGCCGGTCAGCACCAGTAAGATCATCAGAACGAGGGCTAAAATGGAAGTAAAACGTGTTTTCATGGAAGTTGCTCCTTAAAATTTATTTTGTAGTTGTCGTGGGAGGGAATGTGCAAACGGATCACGCTTTGCCATCGCCATCGATCGTCAAAGTGCAGATAACGCATCACCTTTTCCTCCTTTTCGGCATACAAAAACGCCTGTCCTATACATAATCGATAGGACAGGCGATAAGCCTGCGGTGCCACCTATATTCGCCCGAAATCGGACGCGCTCAACCGCGTACCATCATACGCGCTCCGCGGTAACGTGCGGCAGACGTCCTGCTGATCCACTCTGGACTTTGCAGACCCTCATGAGCCCATTCATCGCGCGTCTTGCTGCCGGATTCCCACCAGTGCCGGCTCTCTTCAAACAAAACTGCATCGATTACTCATCTCAATCAACGGTTTCATTGGCGGTATCTTAACACTCGCGCGGCAGGTTGTCAAGGATCATATATAAAAAGTTTTTGACGTCAATGCGCTACATAGACATTTTGCGGGAAGCATAGTAGAATGACAAAAAGAAGGGGCAGAGCCAAATGAGTCTGAACAAGCAAAAGAGTATATGCCTGCTGTGCGCGATTTTCGTGCTGCTGTCGGGGTGCGCGCAAAATCGGCCGGTGATCCCGCTGGAAACAGCACCCGATGCAGTCACGGCAACGCCGGAGCTTGTCGATCTCAACATCATCGAAACGCCCATGCCGACGCCGATCCCGACCGATACGCCCGCACCCACACCCACGGTGAACCCAACGCGTGTGACCTACCGCGAGGGCTTCTATTATGAGGCGCTGGATGACGCGATCAAGGCGCGTATCACCGGCGTTTCCTACCCGGAAAACGGCGGCAAAATCACCTATGACGAGCTTTCCTATATCGTTGTGCAGTATGTGGATTTTGACGGTGTTTCTCACAGCGGGGAGCTGATTGCCTCAGCTGCCGTAGCCCAGGATCTGGTGGAGATATTTGCAGAGCTGTACGACAACGCCTATCCCATCCATTCGATACTGCTTGTGGATGAATTTGGCGCAGACGATGATCTGTCCATGGAGGCAAACAATACCTCGTGCTTTAATTACCGAACGGTCGGCACGACCACAAAGCTTTCCCAGCACAGCTACGGACGAGCCATCGACATCAATCCCCTGTTCAATCCTTATATTACAAAAGACGGCTTCTGGCCCAAAAACGGTCGGGATTATGAAGACAGGACAAGGGCTTTCCCCGGCAAGATCGATCATGACGACCTGTGCTACCAGCTGTTTATCGCGCATGGCTGGGCGTGGGGCGGCGACTGGAAAAACGCGAAGGATTACCAGCATTTTTCCAAAGTTGCCGAATAGAGGAGAGATCGCCCTTTACAAAGCGCAAAATGTATGATACCATCAAATGACTTTCAGAAGAAGGAGCGCAACCATGCAGCGCAGCTTGGCAGCAAACTTTATCTTTACCAAGGCCTACTATTACCGTAGGTCTGATTTGGGTTTTGCTGCTTTTGTGAGGTAACGCGCCGTTTTCTGGTAAGGAAATGCAAGAATCGGCCCTGCAGCAAGACCCGCTGCGGGGCTTTTGTTTTATTCAAGAATGAAATTATGCGGACAGTGAAAGGAAGACGAGTATGGTCATCGTACTGAAAAAGAATCCGGAGAAAAACCAGCTGCAAAGCCTGATCGAATGGCTCAAGAGCCTTGGCATGGACATCCACATATCGGAGGGCGAGAACGTGACCCTCCTGGGATTGGTGGGCGATACCTCGACGGTGGACATCGACCTTTTAATGGCGCTGGACATCGTGGAGGACGTCAAGCGCATTCAGGAACCGTACAAAAACGCCAACCGCAAATTTCATCCGGACGATCTGGTCGTCGAAGTGGGCGGCGTGCGTCTGGGCGGCGGCAATTTCCAGATCATCGCGGGGCCGTGCTCCATTGAGACAGAGGAGCAGATTACCTGTGTTGCCGAGAGCGTCAAGGCGTCCGGCGCAGGCATGCTGCGCGGCGGCGCGTTTAAGCCCCGTACCTCGCCGTACGCGTTTCAGGGCTTGCGCGGCAAGGGACTGGAGCTGCTGCTTGCCGCCGGTAAAAAGACCGGGCTTCCCGTGGTGACGGAGATCATGGATCTATCGCAGCTGCCACTGTTTGAAGAAGTGGACGTCATTCAGGTTGGCGCGCGCAATATGCAAAACTTTGAGCTGCTCAAGGAGCTTGGTCACACCGACAAGCCCATCCTCATCAAGCGCGGCATGTCCAGCACGCTCGAGGAGCTTTTGATGAGCGCGGAATACGTCATGTCCGGCGGGAATGAGCGCGTGATCCTGTGCGAGCGCGGCATCCGCACGTTTTCCGATATTACGCGCAACACGCTGGATCTTTCCGCCGTGCCGCTGCTCAAAAAACTCTCGCATCTGCCGGTCGTCGTTGATCCCAGCCACGCAACGGGCATCGCGTCGCTGGTGCTGCCCATGTCGCTTGCGGCAGTGGCTGCCGGCGCGGACGGGTTGATGATCGAGGTGCACAACGATCCCGCCCATGCGCTGTGCGACGGACGGCAGTCGTTGACGCCCGAGGCATTCCAAAAGCTTGCCGCTGCTGTCGAGCAGATCAGACCCTATGCCTTTTGTGACATTGTGAGGTAACGGATATGCAGATTGGTATCGTGGGTCTTGGCGTGATCGGCGGCTCTATGGCAAAGGCGCTCAAGCAGCGCACCGATTACCGGGTGCTGGGGTGCGACGTGCAAAACAGTACGCTGTGCCGCGCAAAGCTGGTCGGCGCGATCGACGGTGAACTGACGCCAAAAGAGCTTCCGGCATGCGACTTTGTGATTCTTGCCACCTACCCCAAGGATACGGCGGCGTATATCCGGGAGCATGCAGCCGCCTTCAATCCGGCGGGGATCGTCATGGACTGCGGCGGTACCAAGAAGATGGTATGCGAGGCGGTGTATCCCATTGCAAAGCAATACGGCTTTACGTTTGTTGGCGCACAT
>CAZWUK010000019.1:23676-29979 GCA_964636685.1 uncultured Oscillospiraceae bacterium | reverse complement strand
TAGAGGAATACCCGATATACATACTATCACTCTCGCAATTGTAACGGTAGCGATAGCGCTCTTTTCCCTGCTGCGTTATGATAACATCCAGCGCCGGCAGTTGATATTCCGTAACGGCGCGTTCCAAATAGCGCCTGACATTTTGAAAGTCCATATGCCGCTTATCTCCTCAAGGACGCCAGCCTTACATTTTCGAGCTGCGCGGTTGTATAGGGCGTCCGGATCCACAATTCGTTCTGCGTTTCTTCCGGATAGACGCAAGCGACGCAATGCGTATCGTCGTTGAAACAGATTTCGAGGCTGCTGTGGTCAAGCTGAATGCGCACATCCACCTCCCGCGTATCCGGAAGCTCGGCAAGAACCGTTCCGTTTCCGTACGGGCTTCGGCAATCGTTGACAGCGAGGATCATTTTTCGTCTCACAAGATCCAGGCTGAGACGACTATATTTTTCATTCCTCCCCGCGACGCCGACCTCTACCACGCCGGAAAAGCATTTTTCCGGTACAACGGTAAACCGCAGCTCAAAGCAAAGCGGGTCTGCGGGATGAAGAAACACCGGAGTCTGTCCGAGCGGCAGGACGTCTGTGCGCAGATCCTCCGCCAATGCGCCCGCAATCGAAATTGGCGCGGAATGAATGTGCCGGGCAGCGTCCAGCGTCAGAATATGCGGCAGACTCAGGCAGCTGCGCCACCCTTCGGCCTGCGTGGGGCCCCAGTCGTTAAACCACTGCATCCACAGGCAGGTGTTCTGCCAGCAAATCTGTACGCGCCGTCCGTCCGGCCCTTCGAAGGTCTGCGGAGCGAACCAATAGCCGCCCAGATCCTGCGTCTGCATCCTGTTGATATGAAATTTTCCGTTCTCAAAATCCATGTCTCCCACGAAAAACGCATTTGACAGATGGTTCGCGTTCTTCATAAGGCATACTGAAAGCACCCACTGATCGCCCAGCGGGAAAAAGTCCGGGCATTCGAACATCTCACCGTATTCCTCTGTCGGGCCAATGATCGTGCTTGTGTACTCCCAATGATACAGATCCTGCGACTTGTAGAGATAGACGCAGCCCATCGAGCCATCGCCCACTTTGGGAACGCTTCCCGCTGCAACCAGATAGAAGCTTTCGTTCTGTCTGAAAACCTTGGGATCTCGGAAATCCGCTCCGCCGAAAGCGGGCGGTATTGGAATAATCGGATTCCCGGCATACTTTTCGAAATGTACGCCGTCCTCCGATACCGCCAGATTCTGCGTCTGGCGCAGCGTATCCCCTTCTCCAACGCAGCCCGTATAGAAAAGGTAGAGCTTCTCTTGCCATTCGATTGCCGACCCCGACCAGCAGCCGCCGCCGGGATAGTCCTCATACGGTTGATCCGGGGCGAGGGCGACAGGAAGGTCGCTCCAATTGAGCAGGTCTTTGCTTACCGCATGGCCCCAATACATTTTTACATCGACCCAGTCCAGCTTCTCAGGCAAGTGCTGGTAAAAAATATGGTACAGGCCCTTGAAGTAGATCAAACCGTTCGGATCGTTGATCCATCCGTATGGCGCGGTAAAATGCAGCCGCGGTCTGAAAGGCTGGCGACGGTCTTCTCTTTCGATCACATAATCCGTTATCATTTTTGTCATTTCTCCTCAATAATACAGACCTTCCCGAAAGCGCAGGAAGGGATCGTCCGTCCTTTGGAAATCACCCTTTGATGCCGCTCAGCGCGATTCCTTCGACAAACTGCTTTTGCAATAGGAGGTACAGGATAAACGGCAGGACAAAGGCCGAGGTTGCCCCCGCCATGACATAGCCGTAATCCGTAACCTTTAGGCCGTTTGTCAGCGCGGAAACAGCGAGCGTTACCGTTGTCTTGTCTCCCGAAGCAACGATCAGCGGCCAGAGCAGATTGCCCCAAACCGTAATGAACGTATAGATTGCCAGCGAGATGATCGCCGGCTTTACAAGGGGGATCACAATGTTGATGAACTTCTTCGCTTCACCGCATCCGTCGATGTCTGCCGCCTCCAAAAGCTCATCCGGCAGGCTCTTGATAAACGAACGCATCAGCAGCACGCCATACGCAATGCAGCAGCAGGGCAGTGCCAACGCCGTGTAGGAGTTCATCAGATTGAGCGCTCGAATCATCAGAAATTGCGGGATCAGAACGGCATGCCCCGGTATCATCATCGTAAACAGATACGCATAATAGATCGCGTCGCTGCCGACAAATCTTTTTTTTGCGAAAGCATACGCCGCCATCGTTGAAAAGACGCACGTCACAAAGCAGGCGTACAGCGATACAATCAGACTGTTCAGGAGGTATTTCAGGAAGTTGCCGGAGCCAATGTACAGCCGCTTATAATAATCCAGCGTCCATGTCGCATTTTTCAGCTTGTCTATGGTCAATGTCATGCTGTTGGTCTCAATCAGCGAGATCAGCGCCATATAGACAAACGGAAACGCGGCAACAATGACCAGCGCGATCAATATCGCGCGCAGGATGGTATCGCTGAACACCTCGCGCAATCGCGCAAAACGGATTTTTCTTGTCTCCATAGTCAGTCCTCTTTCATAGCGGCTCGCTGAATCAACGTAAAGATAACGATGATAATCGCCAGAATGATCGCAACAGCGGACGCATAGCCCATATTAAAATAAGTAAAGCCCTCTTTGTAAACCACATAGACCAAGGAGGAGGTCGCGTACCCCGGGCCGCCCTTCGTCATGGCGTAGGTGATATCGAAAAATTGCAGCGACCAGATGATGGATATCGTAATGACCATATACAAAACGTTTTTAAGGTTCGGTATTGTAATATAGAAAAACTGCTTCCATTTACTGGCGCCGTCAATCTGCGATACTTCGTAGAGGCTGACGGGGATGTCCATGATCCCGGCATAGAAGATCACGATAAAATACCCGACGCTTTTCCAGATACTGACAAACATGACCACCCAAAGCGAAGTGGTTGTGGAGCCCAGCCAGTTCACCTTCGCCATGCCAAACCAGCTGATGACGGTATTGGCGATCGAATCCTCCTTGGCGGCAAATACATAGAAAAATATGGAGCCGACCAGCGTAGCCGAACAGAGCACCGGAACAAACAGCGCGCTGCGCACAAAGCTGCCGAACCGGTTCCTATAACGAGCCGCCAGAAGCGCCGCCACAGCCAAAGCGAAGGCTGTTTGTATGGGAACGGTTACTACCGTAAAGAGCAGCGTGTTTTTCAACGATTCTATGACGGCAAAATCCTGAAAGGCCTTCCCGTAGTTTGCCAACCCAATCCATTGCGGCGCGCTCAACCCGTTATAGTTTTGAAAGCTGAGATAGATGGTGATCGCAATGGGTATAAAGGAAAAGGCAATTAGCATCAATAGACTGGGAAGGATATATGAATATCCTTCCCTGTTCGCCTTGGCTTTCCTGTTCATTCTGTTATTATCCTACGTCGGCCATGACGCGTTCCTGCAGCTGATCGATGGTGATATCGCCGGTAATCATCAACTGCATGTATTTAAAGAGAATATCGACCAGATTCGTGTACTTCGTGGGGCCGACCAGTCTTGCACGCTCCGGATGGGCGATGACGTCCGCAATACGCGGATCGGTCTGGCTTGCCTTCCAGGAATCCAGCATATGGCCGTTGCCAATATAGATCTTTGCATTGTAATCGTCCATGGCCTCTGCTCTGCGCATGTATTTCAGCATATCGACAGCGGCCTGCTTGTTCTTGCTGGCGGCATTCACGGCAAGACAGTCGATCGCGTTGAAAACACCGTCCTGCGTATCTTTCATTGCGGTGCTGCCAATCCAATTGAACGACACATCGCCAAAGTAATTCACCGGATACATGGTGTTTGTAATGGCGATCTTTTGTTCCCGGAACATCTCTCTGACGGTATCCGCATCAAGGCCGAGGGAGTCCTTCGACCAGTAACCATTGTCAAATAGCTTCATCATGAATTCAAGTGCCCGGCGAACCTCGGGAGAATTCACCGTGCAGGTTTCGCCATCCGCAGACGTTAAGGCGCCGCCTGCCTGGAAGATGAAATTCATGAGCCCGTTGCTGTAGCCTTCGGCGCCTGTGAGATTTATCATAAACGGATAAACATCCGGGCGTTTTTCCTTGATCGCCGCGCAGGTCGTCAGAAGTTCATCCCATGTGGTCGGCACCTGCGTAATCCCGCATTCGTTCAAGATGTCCATATTATACGTATAGACTCTGTCCGCGCTTGCACCGGCAAAGGGCGCGCCGTAATGCTTGCCGTTAAACTCCAGGGTATCCCAATAGTTCTCATCAGCGATTTCTTCCGCGCTCCAATATTCGTCAAGCGGCTCCAGGAATCCGCCGGTGGAACCGTCGTAAATATGCGTGGGGTACAGATAGGTCACATCCGCCCAGTTGCTGGACATCCAGCCCGTGTGCAGCTTTGTGTCCAGCTCCGACCAATCAACGATCTCTACATTGACGGCTGCGCCGGTCTCCTCCGTGAAGCCCTCCAGGTGCTCTTGCCAAAAAGCCTTGTCCTCGTCGATGCTCGCCATGGGGCACATCCAAAGTGTCAAGGATACCCCTTCGTACGGGCGCGCCTGCGTCGTAGCGGCGGGTTGTTCGGTCGCCTGCACGGTGGGCTGCGTGCTGTTGGCGTCTGCAGCGGGTGCTTCCGCGTTGCAGGCAACCATGCCGGCAAGCGTAATCAACGCCATGACTAGTGCAATGATTCTTTTCATCTTGTTTCCCCTTTTTTTCATATTAACCGTTACGGTCTGTATTCATCATACCTTCTTGTTTTTGCAGCTGAAATATACAAAACAAAACCGCCGCGCCGGCCGTGCTTTTTTCTGTCAAATTGTGCCCGTTATTCTGTTGTTGCGCGATTTTTACGGTTTTTAAAATGTTAATTCGATATGTTGCTTTTCGGTTGTTTTCAATCGCTCCATCAAATGGCAAGCTATGCTCTTCTTCGTTTTTTCAGCCGCGACCGCCCGTCAAACGGCGCGAATTAACAAAAGCAATTCCGTTTTGAAAAGGTTCATGCGCCCGTATTGCTACCGTTCCTCTTTCTCTCTGTAAAGCCCCGGGGTTATGCTTTCGAATTTTTTAAACACCCTTATCAGGTTGATGTCGCTGATAAAGCCAACCTTGAGCGCAATCACCTTTAACGGTTCGGAGCCCGACGTAATGAGCCGCTTTGCCTCGTCGATGCGAAGGTAATTGATGTAGCGCATCACGCTCATGCCGTATTTTTGCTTAAACACCCTGGAAAGATACGCTTGACTGACCCCGACGCGTTCAGCGACAAGCTGCAGACTGAGCTGCGAGTTGTTATACTCCTCGACGGCGATCTTATGCGCCAGCACCGTGGCGTCCGTATATTTTTCGTTATCGTCGGCTGCGTTCTCGGCTTTGCCGTCCGGCTCCTCCGCCGGCCAGGAGGCTTGCTTACGCATCCTCTCCCATTGCTGCAAAACTTCGACCATCGAAACCACCGGCGCGCTCGTAAAAACGCAGGTCTCGGTTATGCCGATACTGGCCGCGTCCTGCAAGATCCTGTCCGTGAGTTGATTGATTTTTCCGTTTTCAGAATCACTGTCAAAATTACACAAAAAGATCAGCGAACGCATGAAATCCGTATAGTATATCCGAAAGCCCTCCTGCTCTGCCTGCGTGATAAGGGCATAAAGCGCGCTGTGATTGACGGTATTGTCCCGCTCATGCCGTATCACCGTCAAAAGGAAGGTATCGTTTTCAATCTCCTCATTGTACAGCGTTGAAAGGAGCGTGATCTCATCCGCAGTCATCCCCTTTCTGATAAGAAGCTCTCGCAAAAAGGATGAATCGACGATTCTTTGCTGCCGCTCGGCCTCGTCCACGACCGCCCGATTGTTTGCGATCATGGCATCGATCTGTTTTCCGATCGAATCCAGCGTCGGCGTGTCCTCTTGACCGATTTCAAACAATGCGGCGATTTTATAGATATCCCTGCGGTTTTTCTCTGCGTAGTAAACCGCGAAAGTCACGCCAACCGCGATGGTCAACGCAATTCCGATCATGAGCGTCACGCTCACCATGGAAATAATCTTATAGGCCGCGTTTTTCTCCTGAACGGTGATGCAGTTCAGCCCCAGCAAAGACGAATTGGTCTGAAAAACAGAATAGCCGCTCTTGACGGCGGCGCCGTCAAACGCGTCGTCCGCGCTGAAGCCGGGGATCTCACCGTAATGCGCGTAAACAACGCCTTCCGCGTCCGTAATGACCGCCAGCTCATATCCGCCCTCTACCACCAGCTCCTGCAATATCTCCCGAAGCCCTTTTTGACT
>CAZWUK010000019.1:0-23666 GCA_964636685.1 uncultured Oscillospiraceae bacterium | reverse complement strand
CCTACGTTCCTTCTCGTCAAGCGGATTTGGCACGCTGCAATAGTAGAATACGGTCGGGATACCGTTGAGGTCGTTGATGTAGTAAAAACCGGCTCGCTTATCGGAAAAGAGGCTGTTCATCCACAGCTGAAATTTTTCCTGAGAGGAGGACATGTTCAGCCAAAAGCCACTGCCGCTCTTATAATAAACGAAGGGCGAATAATAGCCGTTATTTCCAACCATTATGTCAAGCCCCGGAAAATATTCAATAATATCCCCAATCAGCCGGTTGGAGTTTTTATACATAAACATCTCATGGCGAAGCCCCGCCGCGTTATCCATGATCCTGTTTTTTTCGGGATCCTCCTGCTTTTCCGAAATCAGCTGCGTGCTGTAATTGCTTTGCAATATGTTATATGCAAAGTCGCTGATTCCGTTCAGGTTGTTGGCAAGCGCCGTTTTAAAATACTCTGTGAATCTTCTGTTGTTTGCAATCGTATCGGCGCGAAGCTGCCCAATGATAATGAAGGAATAGCCCAATAGAACCAGCGTCATCAGCAGAACGATGGTGCAATAGGTTCGAAATCGACCTGAGTTCAGGCTTTTGATTCTCTTTTTTATGGAATCTCGCATCCGGTGACATCCCCAAATTATGACTGAGCCATTCGAAAAATAATCTTTGTACAGTGCATGAGCGCTTTGCAGAATAATTGAATTATAGCAAATAGGCGGCATGAAATCAATCGTCTCAACGTTTCGTCAGACGCGAGCAGCCTTTTGAATCTCGTTTTTTTGTGCTATTCTAGCGGTAACATCTTCCGTCCCCGTTCTGATGACGAGGCGGAAACGAGGCAGGGGCGTTTTTTGATCCAGTCGATTGTGCACATTGCAATTGTGGTGCGGGACTACGACGAAGCCATCGAATTTTACACGAAAAAGCTCCGTTTTACGTTGATAGAGGATACCTATCAGCCGGAGCAGGATAAACGCTGGGTGGGCGTTGCGCCCCCCGGCTCCACGGGAAGCACCGTTCTGCTTGCCAAAGCGTCCAAGCCGATACAGGAGACTTTCATCGGCAATCCATGCGGCGGTCGTGTTTTCCTGTTTTTAGGAACAGATGATTTCTGGCGCGACTATCGGGAAATGAAAGCCCGCGGCATTGAATTTACAAGAACGCCCAAAACCGCGGCATATGGTACCGTGGCGGTTTTCAAGGATCTGTACGGCAACCTCTGGGATCTGGTACAGTTCGATGACGCCCATCCGATGCGCCGCCGTGTGCAATAAGCCGGTCAGCTCGTGAATGCCCGCGCGCCGTCGCATGCTCCCGAAGCGTCGAGCGTCCGGTTTCCGCGGACGGCGCGTCAAAGCCTAGGCATTCGCCGCGTTCTCCCTGTCCAGCAACTTCCTGTAGCTTGCGTCTACAAGCGCGGCGCCCAAGGGCGCTGTAATCAGGATGGACAGCACCGCAACCGTAAGAACAATGTCGCCGCAGGCAAGCCCCATGGCGAGCGGCAGGCCGCCGATGGCCGCCTGCACCGTGGCTTTGGGCACATAGGCCAGCGCGGAGAAAATGCGCTCCTTCCTGTTCAGCGCGGTTTTTATCAGGCAGGCAAACACGCCCGCCATGCGAAACAGCATCACGCAGAAAATGAGCGCCACGGCAGCGAGTCCGGCCTGGAACGCATAGCTGACGTCTACCGTTGCGCCTACCAAAACAAAGAGCAGCACCTCCGCGAAAACCCATAGCTTCGAGTACTTGAGCGACAGCCGTTTTGAAACCTCCTGCTTTTTCTGCCGCAGGGTCACGCCCATCGCCATGACGGCAAGCAGGCCCGAAAAGCCGAGAACGCCGGTAAGACTGTGCTCCGCCGTCACCAACAAGAACGAAACGGACAGTATGATGACCACCTTGCCGCTATCGCGGATATGCAGCTTGGAAAACAGCAGCCCCAGAAGCAGCCCGACCGCAACGCCGCCCGCCAGCCCGAACAGGATTGACGTCGGAATGGTCAAAAAGCGTGCGGGCGTCACGCCGCCGCCCTTTGCCAGTCCGGTGAATGCCGTAAACAGCACAATGACAAAAACGTCGTCCACCGACGCTCCCGCCATAATCATCTGTGGAATACCCTTCTTTTTTCCGTAGCCGCCCTCCATCAGCTTCAGCATTCTGGGCACGATGACCGCCGGGGAGACCGCGGCAATCACCGTTCCCAATATGGCGGCTTCCAGATATGTGACGCCAAGAAAGAGGGGCGCCAATAGCAGCACGCCCACAATTTCAAAACAGGCCGGTAGAAAGCACATCAAAAGGGCAGGGCGTCCCACGCGCTTGAGGTCGTTGACGTCCAGATTGAGCCCCGCTCGCGTGAGGATAATGATAAGCGCAATTTGTCTTAAGTCCGTCGATATGTCAAGAATGGTCTGGTCGAGCAGATTGAGCGCATAGGGGCCGAGCAGAACCCCTGTCAGCAGCATTCCCAAAAGGCTGGGAAGCTTGAGCTTTTGAAAAACGCCCCCGAACGCAATACCGCATAAAAAAACCAGGGCAAGAGACAGTAACATCGTTTCTTTCCTCTTTCTCCAAATCGCATAGGAAGCTGCCGCCGCCGCGATTGCGTAAAATCACAGAAGTCATCAGCTGCATAAGCGGTTTTGAGTTGCCCCAGGGGAGAACTTCATTCCCTTCCCCATTAAAGCACAGCGCAATAATTTTTACAAGCGCTTTGTGGGCTTGCAACATCGCGTCCCCGGCGGCGGATTACACGGGCGCGCCGCAGGGCGGATACCCCGCATACATGCTCGTTGCCAATTTTCCAAAGCCCGTATCTAGCCGCCACAAAAAAGCCCCTGTGATTTGCCGGCGGCAAGCATCAGGGACTTTTGGATTGTTTTCCAGTCGCCGAAGGTTCTGCGTCAGTGCGCGTAGGTGCCCGTCAAAGCCGCCTCCGCAAGCACGCGTCCCTCCATCGCCGCCGTCAGGTCGGCAAGTCGGAAGCCGCTCTCGAGAGCAAGTGCTTCGCTGAGCGCGTAAACGGTAATGACGTAGGTATGCACGCCGGAGGGCGGCGTCGGTCCGCCGTAGCCGATGGGGCCAAAATCGTTCTTGCCCTGTACCATGCTCGCGGCAAGCTCGATGCCGGCGTTCTCCGGGATTTCCACGGTCACGCCGTCCGCGGGGATGTTGCAGGCAAGCCAATGCACCCAGTCGCCCCCATCCGGGTCGATCATGGTCAGTGCCAGCGCAGCCGTGCCTTCCGGCACATAGTGCACCGTCAGCGGCAATGAGCGCGACGGGACACGGGAGTTGACAAACTGTTCGCCCTTTGCGCCATAGGCAAGTCCCATCGCGCCGTCCGTGATGCCCGCGCTTTCGACGGACATATCCGGCATAGCTGTGGGCTCCGGCGTCGCGGTTGGCGTCGGATCGGGTTCCGTCGGATCGGGTTCCGCCGTTTCGGCGACGGTCGGCGGCGCTTCCGGCTCGACGGTCGCTTCCGGCGCGGCAGCGAGCGGTACGCAGGCGGTCATGGTTGCCGCAAGTAACGCGGCGGTCAGTAGTGTCAGAAGTTTCTTCATGGATCGCTTCCTCCTTATATTGGTCGTTTTCCCTGTCTCGCCGGACAGGGCTGCGTTCCTAAAATCGTTGCGGCGTCATTTTATTCCCCAAACAGACCGTTTGCCGCGCGCGGGGCAGCCTCATACACATGCGGATCGTCGTCCAGCACAAGCGTGAAAAACAGCGGAACGGTATAGAGCTCCTCGGGGCTTTCCGCTCCGGCAAAGTATAGATATACAACCTTGGAAGCCGTAGGAAAATTCACACGCACGTGGTCATAGGAAATGCTCTCGCCGACGCCGAAGGATACGCTCATCTTTCCATCCTCCATCGTAAAGCCCTGATGGGTTTGATTGCTTTCATTATAGCCAAAACGATATAAATGTCCAACCAAAAGATTCATTTTTCCGTATATAAATGCGTTTTTTGTAATCAGCGCCGCGTCGCGGCGTTTTTTTGTAATCAACGTCGGCGCAGCAGCGTTCTTTTCGACAGATTCAGCGCCTTCAAGCGCTTGGGTTTTTCGTCATCGGCTTTGTAAAAACGTAGTCTGAGCGCTGCTAAGGCGAGACTTTTTTAATGGAAACAGGCAAGTCGAGGGCGTGGAATTGCGCTTGCGCGATTTTAGAAGCACGCTCTAATCAGAGTCTCCTTGGCATATTGAGCCACAAAAAAAGCGAGTGTCCTTAAATTCTTTAAGAACACCCGCAATGGTCGAGGTGACTGGATTTGAACCAGCGGCCTTTTGGTCCCGAACCAAACGCGCTACCAAACTGCGCTACACCTCGGTCTGGAGCCAATGGCAGGATTCGAACCTGTGACCTGCTGATTACGAATCAGCTGCTCTACCGACTGAGCTACATTGGCACTCGCACTTTCCCAATTATAGAGAAAACGCGCCATGCTGTCAAGTCATTTCTTAGTCCCGAGCTGTGACAGGGTTTCTCGGATCGCCTCCGGCAGCGGCAGTCCCATCGACGCCGCATTTTCCAAAATCGACAGTCCCTCGTTTGCCACATAGAACAGGCAGACCGCGGTGCGCAGAGCGCCGTTTGTTCCGCTAATCAGCCCGTCCAGCACCGAGGCAAGCCCCACCAGCAAAAAAATCATCACCTTGCGCAAAAGACCATGGAACCCAATTTCAGACGACAGACTGCGCTGCATGACCGCGTTTGCAACGCCGGTGAGATAATCCAGCGTCACCACCACCAGCAGTGCGACGATCGGCGCGTCCCATGGCCCCCACAGATAGGCCGCCACGCCGCCAAGTACGGCGGCAATCCCGTTTACCGACAATTTCATTTCCGTTTTCCTCCAATGTATTTGAGAAAGCACCGCGACACTTTCTATATTCATTGTAAGGAAACGGATTCATGCCGATTATTGGAAAATGGAAACTATTGTTTGCTGTTTTTTATTGTAATCTTTGGCGTTCGCGCTCTCGCCTTGCGCGCGCGGCGGCCGCTTTTCTTCTGCGGCGCTCCCGCTCCCGGCGTTTTTTCTCGGCGATCATATACAAGGCCATCACAACGACCAGCAGCACAATCACAACAATCAGCACAACGATCACCGGGCTGATGCCGCCGCTCGTTTTCTGCTGTGTTACAGGCGCGTCGGTCTCCGTCAAAAGCGACACCGTACCGCCCTGCGACGTGCCTTCAACAACGTCCGGCTGCATGACGGCGATTTCTCGCACCGTCTTTGCCGCCTTGACCTGCGTGCTGAAAATCTGCTTTCCGTTATAGGAATACGTCACCGTGCCCAGCACCTCGCCCTCGGAGATCGGCGCGTTGATCTCCTCGCTCGCCCAGCTGACCTCGGCCGTAATCGCCGCCGCGTTCGCCTTCACTGCCGCAAGCTCGTTGGGCAGGCCGCGAATTTCAAGCGTGGAAACGTCCACAACCGCATCGACCGTACCGTCCGCGTTCAAATCCTCGGCATTTGCCTGCGCAACAGCCGCCTTAAAGCTGGATTGCAGACTCAGCTCCGAGCCGTACATGGTCGTATAGGTATTTTGAAACAAATCCTCAAAGATACCCTTGGCTGCGGAAAACCGCTGGTATTTCCCCGTGGAATCCGTCTCGTCGCCATAGGAACAGATGATGGCGCAGGCGCCGTCCTTTTCCGCGGCGGAAACCAGGCAGGAACCGGCCGAGGAGGTCAGCCCCGTTTTTACGCCAATGCAGTTTTCGTATTCATAGCCGGAATATTCGGGCGTGTTTCCGGGTGTGAGCAGAAGATTGGAGTTGTAGAGCACCAGCTCCGCCGCGCGCATGGCATTGGCGGGGACGGTGTAGGTTTCGGTGGAAACAATCTGCCGGAACTGATTGTTTTGCAGCGCCGCCGCTGTCAGCTTTGCCATATCGCGCGCGGTGGAATAGTGCTCGTCGTTTTGTACGCCGTTCGGATTTGCAAAATGGGAGCTCGTCATGCCCAGCTGCTGCGCCTTTGTGTTCATCAGCGCAACGAAGCTGTCGATGGAGCCGCTGATCGCAACCGCAATCGCATCCGCCGCCTCGTTGCCGGACACCAGCATCAGGCCGTACAGCAGATCGCCAAGCGTTACGGTTTCGCCCTCCACCAGTCCCATCAGGGAGCTGTTTTCCGTATACCCGTGCCGCAGTTCAAACAAGCCCTGTATTTCCGCGCCCACCGTCACCTGCTGGCTGACGTCGCCGTTTTCAAGCGCGACAAGGCACGTCAATATCTTCGTCGTACTGGCGGGAAATATCTTCTGGTCGGCGCCGCGTTCAAAAATCGGATTGGACGCGGTGGTATCGTTGCTGTCGATTACAATGATGTTGGGGGCCGTCACACTCGTATAGTCGTATTCGGCAAGCGCAAGCGTCGGGGCAAACAGCATCGCAAGACACAGCAGGATGCCAAGTATTTTCTTCACTAACATTACCTCTCATACCGTGGGTTTTGATCGATTCCGATTCAGTATAACAATTGACCGGTTTTTTGTACAGGCAGTTTGACTCCTTTTCACACTTTATTTAATAAGTAGACAGAATCCTTGAATCCTTTTTCCCTTCTGTGTATACTAAAAGCACCGTAATGTTGAAAGGAGTCAAACAGATGAAAAAATTCCGCTGTCCCGTCTGCGGGTACGTATATGAAGGAGATGCCGCACCGGCATTCTGCCCGCAATGCAAGGCGCCGGGCGAAAAATTCGTCGAAGTACGCGACGAGGACAAGACCTATGCAGCCGAGCACGTCGTGGGCGTCGCCGCCGGCGTCGATCCGGAGATTCTTGCCGGTCTTCGCGCCAATTTTGAGGGGGAATGCAGCGAGGTCGGCATGTACCTTGCCATGTCCCGCGTCGCCGACCGCGAGGGCTACCCGGAGGTTGCCGAGGCCTTCAAACGCTATGCTTTTGAGGAGGCCGAGCATGCGGCAAAATTTGCCGAGCTTCTGGGCGACGTTATCACTCCGTCCACCAAACGCAATCTGGAGCTTCGCGCGGAGGCCGAGTTTGGCGCGACCGCCGGCAAGACCGCGCTGGCAAAGCTCGCCAAGGCGCAGAATCTTGACGCGATCCACGACACCGTCCATGAGATGGCGCGTGATGAGGCACGGCACGGCAAGGGCTTTGAAGGACTGCTTCGGAGGTATTTTTAATGGATACAAAAAAACTGGCAAAGTACATCGACCATACGCTGCTCAAGCCCGCCGCAACCCGCGGCGACATTGCCGCCGTTTGCCAAGAGGCCAAGGCTTATGACACCGCGAGCGTCTGCGTCAACCCCTGCTGGGTCAAGGACGTGCACGACGCGCTGAACGGCTCCTCCGTCAAAACCTGCGTGGTAATCGGGTTTCCGCTGGGCGCGACGCTCACGAGCGTAAAAGCCTTTGAGACGGAGGAGTGCGTGCGTCTGGGCGCGCAGGAAGTGGATATGGTGCTCAACGTCGGTTGGGCTAAAAACGGCGAATGGGACGCCGCCAAAGCGGATATCGCCGCGGTCGTCAAGGCTGCCGCCGGCAAAGCGCTGGTCAAGGTCATCCTGGAAACCTGCCTGCTGACGGACGAGGAAAAAATCCACGCCTGCCAAATCGCAAAGGAAGCGGGCGCGGACTTTGTAAAAACGTCCACCGGCTTTTCCACCGGCGGCGCGACGGTCGAGGACATCGCCCTGATGCGCAGCACGGTCGGCCCCAACATGGGCGTGAAAGCCTCCGGTGGCGTCCGCACCCGAGAAGCCGCGGAAGCCATGATCGAAGCGGGCGCAACCCGCATCGGCGCCAGCTCCTCCAAGGGCATTTTAGGTTAACCGATCGGTCGGCTTTCCAAGGAACGGTCGCGGCAGCGCGGCTGTTCCTTTTTTCTTTCTGTCCATGCTGCGTTCACGTTTCCCGGAGAAACGACCTTCGCGCGAGGTGCTCGTTTTCGTCGCCGCCGCATCTGCTCTTTTCCCTGTCATACTGCGAAATATGCCGTATTTTCGGCGTTTTTTCGGAATCCTGTCCCGCTTTCTCCCCACCTTGGAATCATTAACAAATTGGACATACTTTCTTCACAATATGTTGCAGGACTTACCCCCCTGTACCTGTGATAAACTAATGGTGGCATCAAGGGTGCTGTTGACAGCCCTAACAAGATATAGCGGTTTACCCGTGAAGATGCTCCCATATATCGGAATTTCCAATGGAGGAACGAACATGGAACGCGATTATTATCCAGAAAATGAGCCGTCTTTTCCGGCGCAGGAACCGGCCCCGCACAGAAATAAAAAAAAGATCACCTTCCGGCGCGTAGTTCGCGGCTTCGCCAAATGGCTCGCCGCAATGCCGGCAAAAACATTGCTGCTGTTCGGCGGTTCTCTTATGCTGACCCTCATCGCAATCATTGTTCTTGTGTCCGTTTTATCCAACAGCAAGAAACCGGAGAACGATCTGTCCGTCTCGACCGCAGTCACGCCCTCTCCGACCATCGGCGTCACCTTCACGCCCGAGCCGTCTGCCGAGCCGACCGTCACCCCCGATCCCGATCCGCTGGGCGGCGTGCAGATCTCGCTCAACATGTTCCACGAAAAGGTTGAAGAAATCCAGACCCGCCTCATCGAGCTGGGCTATATGACCGAGTCGAGCAGTTACGCCGTCAACGACGCGGGCTACCGCAAGTACGGTCCCTCTACAAAGAACGCGGTCAAGCGTTTCCAGCTGCGCAACCAAGCAAAGCTCACCGAGATGGGAAGTCTCAGCGCATATCCGGACGGCGTCGTGGGCGCGGTCACTTACAATCTTCTGATGAGCGACGCCGCGACCTCCTTCTATATGCGTCCCGGCGACGAGGATAACGGCGAAAACGGACTGTGGAGCGATTCCAATAACCCGCTTGTCACAAACCTTCAAAAAAAGCTTGCGGAGCTTGGCTATCTGACCAACGGACAGGTCACGGGAAAATACGGCGAAGTCACCTACAAGGCCGTGGAAGCCTTCCAATATTACAACAGCCTCACAACGCACGACGGCTATGCCGGTCAGGAAACGCTCAAGTTTCTCGAAAGCGGCAAGGCGCTCAATGCGGTTGACGGCAAGGTCGCGTTCGAGGCCCTCAAAGCAAGCGGCGCAACGTCTCCCTCTCCCGCGGTTTCGCACACGCCTGTCCCCGACGACCTTGCTTCTACCAACAACACCATTGGCGATTGATCTCATCAAGGGTATCACAAATGCCGCTCCGTATGGGGCGGCATTTGCGTCTGTCGAAAAACCTTTGTTTTTCGACAGGACAACTGCTTCTCGCCTAAAACCCCGCGGGTTTCCGGGCGGCAAGAAGCATAGGGAAGCCGCCCGAAATCGGGCGATCCGTTGCGGCGAATGAATCGCCGCAGCCGGAACAAACCCTCCGGGGACTGCGGCCCCCGAACCCCGTAAGACTTTTTTTTGACAAGCCAAATGCCGCTCCGTATGGAGCGGCATCTTGTTTTTCCCGTCAGCCCTGAAAATCGTCGCCGCCGCCATAAGGCGTCGGAGAGGGGGTCGGCGTCGTGGGCGCCGGCGTCGTCGAAACGGTCGGTATTGTTTCACCGCCTCCATCCGGCGTCGGTGTGACGATCGGATTGCCGTTCTCGTCGAAAATCGGCGCCTGCGTCCCGTCCCCGCCCGTCGTGTCCGGCGTCGTTGTTTGTCCGTTTGCCGCCGCCAGCGCACGTTCTGCCGCATTGGAAGGCGAATAGACCGAACCGCCCTTTGCGGACAGATAGAGCGTTCCATCGCTGATGCCCTGCGCGATAAATCGGGGCAGCAGCACGGAGAGCGACTGCATTTTGTTTTCCAGATCGATCGGCTGTCCGACATGGACGGTTAAGCCGTTGGTCGCCTTCATCTTCACCGCGAGCGGGGTCGTGAGGTCGATCGACTTGATGCTGGTCAGCAGATTGAACCGGCTCAGCACGTCGATCATTTCAATCAGAGTCGCCGTACCGAAGTCGCCGCCTTCACCAAGGCGCTGCCCCAGCTGGAAGCCGGACATGCTGACGCCTGTGACCTGCAGCAGATTGGACAGATCCGTCCCGCCGCTCATCGAAAGCACGTAGCCGTTTTTGTCGATGATGACGTTATAGTCAAGACCGATGATGCCGGCGACCTCCTTCCGCTCCGTGATGCGGACGGCAATGCGGTTCGGGAAGCCGTAGGTAATATCGTCCACCTGCAAATACGGATTCTCCTGAATGTTCTCCTTCGCCGCGTCCAAATCGCAAAACAGCAGATGCTCGCCAAGCTTCAAGCCGGACAGCTCTACAATATAATCGCTTGCATAGGTATCGTTGCCGTAGACGGTGATATCGTTGAGCAAAAACACATAATAACCCGCCGTCAGGACGGCGATGGTCAGCGCGATAGCAAAGAAGGTATTGGCCAGCATCTGCTTTGCGGATTTCTGGCGCTTCTTCTTGCGTTCCTGCCGCTCCAGAAATTGCTCGTGCTGGCGCTGCGCCTCTCGTTCCCGCTGCTGCTTTTTTGCGTTCTCGACATTGCGGATCGTCTCTGTCGCGTTGATGTGGACGCGCATGGTGCCGCCGTCGGGCGTTCTGACCAGCGTCGTGCGCGCTTTTTTCTCCGCTTCGTCCGCGTTCTCCTGCTCGAACAGGCGGATCGTCTCCGCCGTCTCCGCCGCGGCCTGTCGCTCTGCCTCCGCTTTCTTTGCCTTTTTCTTTTCCAGGCTTTGGGCGCCTTCCTGAATGAGCTGCTCGTCCACGATCTGCTCGCCGTCGTCCCACGTCAGACGTTCGGCGCTCTCCAGATCCTGCTCGTCCAGCTCCGTCCCGTCCTCTTCCGAGAGAAGCTCGGGGGCATCCTCTATTTCGTCGTCATCTTCGTCAAACAGTTCGATCTTCTCGGCGGGGGCTTTTTTCTTTTCCGCAGGCGCGGCGGCCGCTTTTTTCTTTTTCGCTGTCGGTTCGGCGGCGCCCGTCTTTTTCTTTTTCTTCTTTACCGGCGCTTCGTCCTCGTCGTCCTCCTCGTCACTATCGTCGATCGTATCCAGATCATCGTCGATAAAATCGTCGTCCGCAAACACGCGGCTCCAGAGCTTGTCCTTCTTGGGCTTGTCCGCAGGACTTTTTCTCTTGTCCTTTTTCGCCACGGGTACCACCTCCCTTCGCTGCAAATCTTCTTATTCCTCGCGATGGATCCTTGCGCCCAGACTGTCCAGCATCGATTCAAAGGCTACATAGCCGCGGTCGATGTGTTCTGCCTGCAGCACGGTTGTTTCGCCCTCGGCGCGCAAGCCCGCCAGCACCAGCGCCGCGCCGCCGCGCAAGTCGCGTGCAGTAACCTCCGCACCCGTCAGGCGCGCTACGCCGCGAATGACTGCCGTGCGATCCTTGATCGTATGCACGGCGCCCATGCGGGAAAGCTCCTGCGCATGCTTGAACCGATTCTCAAACACGTTCTCCACGATCATGCTCGTACCGTCGGCAACGCTGCACAGCGCAAATATCTGCGCCTGCATATCCGTTGGAAAGCCCGGATGCGGCAGCGTTTCCACAAGCTTGATTTCGCGCGGCCGTTCCGGCGCCGTCAAGATCGCGCGATCTCCCGCGATACGAATCCGGCATCCTGTCTCGCAAAGCTTATCGACCATGCCGGCAATATCCTCCGGCACGACGTTTTGTATCTCAATCTCACCGCCGCTGATCGCGCCCGCCGCCAGAAGCGTACCGGCGACAATACGATCCGGCATCACCCGGTGTTCCACCGCGCGCGGCGTACAGCCGCCCTGTACCACGATGCTGGAGGTGCCCGCGCCCTTGACCCGGTATCCGGCCGCCGCCAGAAATGCCTGCAAATCGACGATTTCCGGCTCCCGCGCCGCATTGCGGATCACGGTCTCGCCATCGGCTGCAACCGCAGCCATCATGATGTTTTCCGTCGCGCCCACGCTTGGATAATCCAGATGGATCACCGCGCCGGAAAGCCGGCTGCCATCGCAGTAAATGCGTCCGCCCGATTCGCGGATCTTGACGCCGAGCGCCGTGAGTCCCTTGAGATGCAGGTCGATGGGACGGTTTCCGATCTCGCAACCGCCGGGATAGGTTACAACGGCGTGTCCAAATCTTGCCAGCACGGGTCCCAGCAGAAAGATAGACGAGCGAAGCTCCTTGCTCAGGTGCTCCGGCAGCTCAAAGCAGCTCGCATCCGACGCGTCCACGCACAGCGTATCTTCCGCCCGCGTCATATGGCACCCGATGCACGAAAGGATCCCCGTCATGTTCTCCACGTCCGTCAATCGTGGACAATCCAGCAAACGCACCGTTCGTTCCGTCATCACCGACGCCGCCAGGATCGGCAGCACCGCGTTCTTTGCCCCGCTGACACGACACGCGCCGGAAAGCTTTGTTCCGCCCGTGACGATGAGCCTTGACATGAAACACCTCCATCACGCATTCCGCTACAAAACATCTTATGCGCGAAGCGGGACGAAAGTGCGCGAATGTTGGATATTCTTTTTTCAAATCGCGGCGTCTCCGGTTACACGTCGTAATTGCAGTGCCGCGAAATGTTCAACAGCACGCCCATTGCGGCAAGGAAGATCATCATGGACGAACCGCCCGCGCTGATAAACGGGAGCGCCTGTCCGGTCGTTGGCATGGCGCCGGTCACAACGCCGATGTTTACAAACACCTGCAAGCCGAAAACGACCGTGATGCCGCCGGCCAGCAGACTGCCGAACCGATCTCTGCACTTGAGCGCTACGCGAATGCCGCGATAGATGATAAACCCGTAGGCAAGCATAACGCACACGCCGCCCACAAAGCCCAGCTCCTCGCAGACGATTGCGAAAATAAAGTCGGACTCGCCATAGGTCATGTACAGAAGCTTTTGCCGGCTGTTATTGAGTCCCAGCCCGAAAAAGCCGCCCGATCCGAGCGAATAGAACGACTGGATCAGCTGATAGCCGTCGCCCAGCGGATCTGCCCAGGGATTGGTAAACGTTGTCAAACGCGCCAGTCGATACGGCTCTATAATAGCAAGCAATATGAATAGTCCGATCAGTACAACGAGCAGCAGCAGCATCTGCTTGGTATCGCACCCGCCGATGTACAAAAGCGCATACCCCATCATGCCCATGATAACCGCCATGGACATGTTGGGCTGCAGCATGACAAGGCCGCAAATTACGCCAATGACCAGCAGCATTGGCAGCATGCCCTTTTTGAAATTCTGCATGACGGCGTGCTTTTTGGACATGAAGGAGCACATGTACAGCATCATGCCGAATTTTCCGATCTCGGAGGGCTGGATACTCTGTCCGCCAATGACAAGCCACCGTTTTGCGCCGTTTGTTTCCTGACCGAAAATCAACACGGCCACCAGCAAAACGATGGAGACCAGCATGGCGACGACTTTGAACTTTTCCAGCTTTCGGTAATCAAAAAAAGAGATCAGCATCATCAGCGGAAAGCCGATGGCAAGGTACATCGCTTGTTTTTTGATGTAATAGTAGCCGTCATAACCGACGGACGCGGTGTTTTGCGCATAATAATAGCTCGCTGAAAAGACCATGACCAGCCCGAATGCACACAGGGCGGCGACGGTGAACAGAATCGGGTAATCCAGCCGGTTCCGTTTTCTTCTTTGCGCGCGTGTTTCCATTTACGCTTCCAATTTCTCCTTCTTTTCAGCGTTCCGCCTTCCAAAACAGCGGCGGTATACTCCCGCAATTTTTGCTTGTGTATCATACCATTATATCTATGCGTTTACAAGTCGAGCGACCACACGGTCGCTCTTTGTTTTCAGATTATTCGTTTTTCGACCGGTATTTCATCACAATGTCCTTAAAGCTTTCGCCGCGCTGCTCAAAATTGTCAAACATTCCCCAGCTTGCGCACGCAGGGGAAAGCAGCACCGTATCGCCTGCCTGCGCAAGCGCCCTTGCCGTATCTACCGTCTCCTGAAACGTCTCGCAGCCATGGCACTTTTCCCGCATACCGGCGGCCTGCGCGGTATCCAGGATCTGCTGCTTGGTCTGTCCCAGCACGACGATCTGTTTGACCTTGTCCCCCATCATGGAGAACAGCTCGTGAAAGTCGCTGTGCTTATCGAACCCGCCGAGGATCAGCACGATGGGGCGGCGCATAGCTTCGATGGCGCGCATGGTGGACGCGGGGTTTGTGCCCTTGGAATCGTTGATGTACGACACGCCGTCCAGCTCTCGCACAAACTCGATCCGATGCTCCACGCCCGCAAACGTTTTGAGCACGTGCCGCACCGTTTCGCACGGTACGCCTATCGACAGCGCCAAAAGCGACGAAAGCATGGCGTTCTCGAGATTGTGCACGCCGGGAATACGGATTTCGTCCGTATGCAGCAGCGGCGTCTCCGCCCCGTTGACGCGGTAAATCAACACGCCGTCGCGCACAAACATGCCTTCTTCCACCTCGCAGCGGTGTGAAAAATACAGCTTTTTTGCCGGCGTGAGCGTCGCCATGGCACGCACCTCGGGATCGTCATAGTTAAACACGGCAAAATCGTCCGGCGTTTGGTTTTCATAGACCTTGCACTTTGCGGCAATGTAGTTGTCCATCGTGCCAAAGTGATCGAGATGATCCTCGGTGATATTGCAGCAGGCCGCCGCGTGCGCGTGGAATTTTGAGCAGCCCTCCAGCTGCAGCGCCGCCGTTTCGGCAACGATCACATCGCCTTTTTTGGTTTCTTCGGCATGCTCGGTGATCGCGACCCCGATGTTCCCCAGCACGAACGTGTGAAAGCCGCCCGCCTTGCACAGTTCGCCCGTCAGCGCGGTGCAGGTGGTTTTGCCGTTTGTGCCGGTGATGCAGACAAAGTCGGCCTTGGCGTATCGATAGCCCAGCTCGATTTCCGATATAACCTCGATCCCGCGGCGCTTCGCCTCCACGATGAAGGGTTTGGTCATGGGGATGATGGGGCTTGGAATCAACAGTTCGATCCCGTCCAGCAGCTCCATGGGATCGCGTCCGAGTTCGCACACGCACACGATGTCCTTCAGCGCTTCGAACAGTCCCGGGATCTCGGTTTTCATATCATTGATAACGACCTCATAGCCATTGCGGTACAGCAGCTTTGCCGCGCCGATGCCGCTCTTTGCCATGCCTACGATCAATGCTTTTTTCATGCTTACTTTCCTCTACTTCTTCTTTTCTTCTTCTTTTCTTTCACGAGAAAGAAAAGAAGCAAAAGAAAGCGATGTGGCAATGGGGTTTTCTTTGCCTGCCTGCTTGCTTTGGCCTGCTGCATATCTGCTTTTACACAAGCCGCGGCAAGCAACAAACGCATCGGCGGCACAAGACAGCGGCACGATGCGTTTTATAAACTCTCAGCGGGTATAGGCGAGCAGACAGATGGCGCACAGCACGATCGTCACCAGCGTGTACATGGAAACGATCTTGGCTTCGCAAAATCCCATCAGCTCAAAGTGGTGATGGATCGGCGCCATCTTGAAGATGCGCTTTCCATGGCGAAGCTTGTACGATCCGACCTGGAGCACCACGGAGATGGCGCTTCCCATAAAGCAGAACGCCATGATTGGCAAAAGGATCATCGATCGGCTGCAAATGGCCATCATGGACACCGCGCCGCCCAGCGCGAGACTGCCGGTATCGCCCATGAACACGCGCGCCGGATACGCGTTATACCGTAAAAAGCCGAGGCAGCCGCCAGTCACCGCCGCCGAAAACACCGCCATGGACTGATAGTTTGCGTTCATTTGCACCTGTCCAAGCCTTGCGGCATTGGTCGCAAGGATAGCAAACATCGCCATCATGGCAAACGAATACACCGTCATGACAGACGAAGCCAATCCGTCGAGCCCGTCGGTCAGGTTGACCGCGTTCACTTCAGCGATGATGACAAACATGGCAAACGGAATGTAGAAAATTCCAAGATCCCAGCTGCCGCCGGAGATGGGCAAATACAGCGTCGAGCCGACCAGCGGCGAGCGATATGCCCAAAACGCAATCAAAAACGCGATCCCGAACTGGGCGATGATCTTCTGATACGCCCGAAGTCCCAGATTGCGCTTCATCTTGACCTTGATAAAGTCGTCAAGGAAGCCGACAAGTCCAAAACCAAACACCACAAGCAGCGTAGGCAGCAGCAGCTCAACGCTCTCGATGCCGAATATCAAAGACGCTACAAGGATTGCGACCAGAACCATAAGGCCGCCCATCGTGGGCGTTCCGGTCTTTTTCTGGTGCGATGCGGGGCCTTCCTCCCGCTCCACCTGTCCGAATTTCAGCCGGTGCAGCATTGGCAGCACGAACGGGCCCAGAATCAACACGACGGCGAACGCAACGAGTCCGCTCAAGAGTAACTTTTGCATACCGGTTTTTTACAGCTCCTTGATGAGCTCCTCCACGATTTCTTTATCATCAAAATGGTACTTGGTACCGTTGATCTCCTGATAGTTTTCATGCCCCTTGCCGGCGATGAGGATGACGTCGTCCGTCTTGGCTTCCGACAATGCAAAGCGAATGGCTTCCTTGCGGTTCTCGATCACGATATATTTCGCGCCGGACTTTTTCACGCCCTCCTCGATGGTGTCGATGATCGCCATCGGCTCCTCGGTGCGCGGGTTGTCGCTTGTCACGACGGCAAAGTCGGAAAACCGCCCCGCGATCTCGCCCATGATGGGGCGCTTTGCGCGGTCGCGGTCGCCGCCGCAGCCAAACACGCACAATACGCGTCCCTTGGCAAATTCCCGCACCGTACGCAGTACGTTTTCAAGCGCGTCCGGCGTGTGCGCGTAATCGATAAACACGGAAAACAGCATATCATTGGTCTTGACCGGCTCGAGCCGTCCGGAAACGCTCACAAGCGACTCCAGACCCTCTTTGATGATTGGCAGGCGAATGCCGATTGCCTGCGCCATGCCCACCGCGCCCATGGCGTTGAACACGGAGAACAGCCCCGGGATGGGAAGCCGCATCAGCACATCTCCCTCGGGCGTGTGCAGATCAAACTGCACGCCGGAGGTGGTGATGTCGATGTCCGCGGCGGAAATGTCCGCACGGTCGCGCACGCCGAACGTGGAGATGGGGATTGTCAAACCCTCCATGATCCGGTCGGAATACGGATCGTCCACATTGACCACAGCGCGCTTTGCGTTGAGAAACAGAATCTTCTTTGCCGCAAGGTAGTTTTCAAATGTTTTATGATAATCCAGATGATCCTGCGTGAGGTTTGTGAACAGCGCCACGTCGAATTTGATCCCGTGGACGCGGAACTGCTCGAGCGCATGGCTGGAAACCTCCATCACCACAACGTCCACCCGTGCGTCCGCCATCTTGCGCAGCAGCCGGAACAAATCCACCGATTCGGGCGTCGTGCGGTCGGTATGCAGGCTCTCGTTGCCGATCATGTTGCGGATCGTGCCGATCAAGCCGACCTTTTTACCCGCGTGCTCGGCAATCGCCTTGACCATGTAGGTGGTGGTGGTCTTGCCGTTTGTACCGGTCACGCCCAGCATCAGCACCTCGCGCTGCGGATAGCCGTAAAAAGCGGCCGCCATCTCCGCCATGGCTTTTCTCGCGTTATCCACCACGATCTGCGGCACGTCAAGCTCCAGCGCATGCTCCACCAGAATTGCGGACGCGCCGTTTTCCACCGCTGTCTTTGCAAAATCGTGTCCGTCGAACAACTGCCCGACGATGCAGCAGAACATGCTCCCGGGCGCCGCTTTTCTCGAGTCGTACTCGATGGACGTGATCTCCACGTCCGCTCCCGTGTAACGAAGTCCCGTTGCCATTGCCAATTCGGATAAACGCATGGTATTCCCTCCCAAACTCTCAGGTTAATCTCATCCGAGCGTCGGCGTGTCGGTATCGCCGTCGCCATCTCCCGTTCCATTTCCGCCCGCCGTGCCGCCGGTTGTTCCGGTGGTTCCGTCGGTGGGCTTTTGATAATTGGGGTCGTTGATATTGTTGCCGTCCTTATCCAGCTTGACGAACGTCAGATAAACGTTCGTCCCCGGCTCCACCATGGTTCCCGCCGCGACGGACTGCGTATCCACGCGTCCCACGCAGGCTAGAACGTCAAAGCTGCAGATCAGTCCCCGGCGAATGCAGGCGTCATATGCCTCCTGACGCCGTAGTCCGAGCAGATCCGGCATCTCCACCATTTCCTTATAAAGGCCCTCGTCGCTGAAGGTGGTCAGGTTGGTATATACCAGCACGATGCTGCCGGAGGGCGCCTTTGTGCCCGCCGCCGGGATCTGCGCCGTAACGACGCCGGTTTTATCGGTGTCGGTCATCGTATAAACAAAGCCTTTTCTCTCCAGCTCCACCGCCGCGTCCTGCCCGGAAAGCCCGAGAAGATTCGGCACCTCGGCGGACTCCTGCTCGTTTGCGCGATCCGGCAAAATGCCGTAATACTGCACAAGATCCTTGAATACCGCCCCCACAAAGGGCGCCGCCACCGTGCTGCCGTACACCACGGGGATCTTCGGCTCATCAACGGTAATCAGGCACACAAGCTCCGGATTATCCGTCGGTAAAAATCCAACAAACGAAGCGATCAGACGCGTTCTCGACGCGGTACCGTCGTCCTCATACTTTTGCGCGGTGCCGGTCTTGCCGCCCACCGTGTAGCCGAGCACCGAAGCGTTGGAGCCGCTGCCCTTATCCACGACAGATTGCAGAAGCGAGCGGATCTTGGCGGAGGTGTCCGAGGAGATCACGCGCCGGATTTGCGTGGGCTGCGTGCTCTCGATCACGGTGCCGTCCGTCGCAGTAACCTTGCTAATCACATAGGGCTGCATCAGAATGCCGCCGTTGACCGCCGCACAAACGGCGTTTGTCATTTGCAGCGCCGTTACCGTGATGCTTTGGCCAAACCCGATGCGGGCAAGGTCGGCGTCCCGGACGTATTTGCGGTGGGCAAGCTCGCCCGTATCCTCGCTCGGAATGCCGCTCTCGGTCGATTCGGTAAACCCGAACGCGTAGATGTAGTCATAGAGCGTATCCACACCCACCATGGCCGCCATCTCCATGAACGCGCAGTTGCAGGAGTTGGCGCACGCTTCTTGAAGCGTCTGGTGTCCGTGTCCGGCCGTCTTCCAGCAATGGATCTTTTCCAGCCGGAAGGTCTTGTAGCCATCGCAGTCAAAGGTCGTATCCATGGTGACCTTGCCGGAATCCAGCGCGGCTGCCAGCGTGATGATCTTGAAGATCGAACCCGGCTCAAAGGTGTCTGAAACCGCGCGGTTTTTAGACATGGCCATCAGCTGTGTGACCTGATCGCGCGGCGGACTGTTCAGATCGAAGGAGGGATAGGATCCCACCGCCAGAATCTCGCCCGTGGTTGGGTTCATGATAACGCCCGTAGCGGTATTGGCATTGTTGACCGTCAGGCACTCGGCAAGCTGTTTTTCCAGATACGTCTGAGTTACCGAGTCCGCTGTAAGCTGGAGGTCGTAGCCGTCGGTCGGCGCAATATATTCCTCCTCGCCGTAGGAGAGGGTATTGTTCTTTCGATCAACCTCCGCCACAAGCATCCCGTCTTCGCCGGCAAGATACTCGTCATACGACGCTTCGATGCCCGTCTGTCCCTCGCCGTCGATGCCGGAAAATCCGATCAGCTGGGTAAACAGCTGCCCAAAGGGGTAGTAGCGCTTTTGGTCTGTTGCAAACGTGATCGCACCGCCCAGCTGCAACGCTTCAAGCTGCGCCACAACGTCGCTCTCCACCTGTCGCTTGAGCTGAATCTGCTGCTTATCGACCATGTTCACGCGCTCGAGCACATAATCGTAGCTCAAGCCCAGCACGTCCGATACCTCAATGGCAACGCGGATGCGCTCCTGCGCATCGATCGCCTGCGGGTTCAAAAGCACGCGATAGGAGGTGCCGCTCTGCGCGAGCACCAGTCCGCTGGTGTCCAGAAGCCGCCCGCGCTGCGCGGTCAGGCTCGTTCTGCGCGTCCACTGCTTGGAAGCCTTCTCCTGTAATTCCGGGCCGTCGATAATCTGCACCTGAAACAGTCGAAACACCAGCAGCAAAAATATCAGGGTGGCCATGCCCATGAGCACCATCAGTTTTCTTTTGAGTTTCGGCGCCGCTTTTTTCGTGGTCTGTGCCATCGCTTACTCCTTCCGTCACGGAGGATCAGCCTTCGTCCGGCGTTGTATTGCCGCCGGCGGCCGTGTCTCCGTCGCCCGTACCGGTTTCCGGCGGCGTTGTCGCGCTGATCGCGATGGTGCCGCCCTCGAGCTGGTACTGGGATTTGGTCGGATACTGCATGTTGAATTTCTTTGCCGCCTCCTGCGCCTGATCGATCGTCACGGCGCATTCGATCGCCACGTCCAGCTCCTTGATGTGGAGCTTTGCCTCGTCGATGCTGTTGTTGAGCGTATTGATGTCCGAATACGCGCGGGCAATCTTCTCATAGCCCATCAAAACAAACAGCACCATACCGGAAAAAATAAACGCGCAAAAAACCATGCCGAATTTGCCAAGCTGCGTGACCTCCGTCACCGTGCGCTCCCGTCGGCCTTCGCCCGATTCGTCCGCTTTTCTGCGGGATCCGGCGGTCGGCTTGTATTTGTAGGCCTTTTGCTCGCCCGTGGGCGCGTACATCTTCGTCTTCGCGGCTTTTTTCTGCTTTACGGCAGTTTTTTTTGCCACAGGCTCGGCTTTTTTTGCCGTATTCTGCTGTGCCGTGCCCTTGCGTTTTTCCATGCAGTCCCTTTCTCCAATACTATATGTTGGACAATCCTGTCAAATTCGCTCTATGGCGCGAAGCTTTGCGCAGATTGCCCGGGAATTGTCCTTTGCCTCCTGCTCCGAGCAGGTGAGGGGTTTTCTTGTGAGCACCCTTGCCGTCGGTACCTTGCCGCAAATGCAGATGGGTGCGGACTTATCGCAGGTGCAGGGGTTCTCGTAGGTGCGAAAGGCCGTCTTTACGATCCTGTCCTCCAGCGAATGGAACGTGAGGACGCAGAGCCTGCCGCCGGGATTTAACAGGTCGTGCGCGCTGTCGATGGCTTTTCGCAGCCCGTCCAGCTCGCCGTTGACCTCGATGCGTACCGCCTGAAACACGCGCCGCGCCGGATGCTGCTTTTCCTGCCGGTTTTTGGCGGGAATGGCGCTCTTGACAATCTCGGCAAGCTCCACCGTCGTTTCGATGGGCTTTTCTTTGCGCCTTGTGATGATCCGGTCGGCAATGCGTCCGGCAAAGCGCTCCTCGCCGTAATCGCGGAAGATGCGCGTCAGCTCCTCCCAGCAATAGCCGTTGACCACATCGTAAGCAGAAAAGCTTGCCTTTTGATCCATGCGCATATCGAGCGGCGCTGCCGTGTGATACGAAAAACCGCGCTCTGCCGTGTCCAGCTGATGCGACGAAACGCCCAGATCCAGCAAAATCCCATCGACCCGATGTACGCCGACGCCCTCCAGCAATTCCGCCATCTGAAAAAAATTGCCATGCAGTGCGGAAAATCTGTCCCCAAAGGAGCGCAGTCGATCCCCCGCCGCTGTCACGGCTTCCCAATCCCTGTCAATGCCGATGAGCCGCCCGTTGTTTTCCGGCAGTCGTGACAGTACCGCTTCGGCGTGACCGCCGCCCCCCAGGGTGCCATCGACAAAAATCCCGCCGCGTTCCGGCTCCAATACGGAGAGCACCTCCGTGAGTAATACGGGTACATGTGAAAACTTCATATGCCCAACTGCGCCAGGTGCAAAAGCGCCGCTTCGTATTCTTCGTCCGTACACGAAGTCTGCGCGGCAATCGCCGCCGGATTCCAGATTTCCACACGGTTGCCGATCCCAATCAGCGTCGCGTCCTTATCCAGCCCGGCCGTTTCGCGCAAATGCACCGGTATCAGTATACGCCCCTGCTTATCAGTTTCGCAAGCGGCGGCCATTGCATATAATTTCCTGCGAATGCTTTGCCCCGCGACATCCGTGATGGGAAGCGCGGCCAGCTTCTCGGAAAAGGTATCCCATTCCGTTAGGCTCATGCCATACAGGCAGGCGCTTTTCTGGCTGCCGAGCAGCCCCAGCGTCACAACGAGCGTATCGCCCAGCGACTCGCGCCACTTTGCGGGAATGAAAACGCGGCCCTTGGCGTCCAGCGCGTGGTCAAACGAACCGATCAGCATGGCGTTTCCCTCCTGCAAAAATAAAGATAGAACGCGGTTTCTACTCATGCAGTATACACCACTTCCCCCCATTTGTCACCACTTTTGTGTTCTACCCCCTTGCTTTTTTTGAATTTTTTATGAATTTACATAAGTTTCCCCATTTCCGCAGAAACCGCGACGCAATGGAGGATGCTCTGCCGCACAAATTGTGGTATACTGTTTTATCTGCCATGTCCACATATAGCGTTTTTGCGTCATGGAAGATGTTTTTTGCCTTTTGGCGATCATACACGGAGGGAATTTATGTCCAAGGACTATACCGTATCCAATATTAAAATCATGGAAGGGCTGGACGCGGTTCGCATGCGCCCGGGCATGTATATCGGCTCGACGGGACTGCGCGGACTGCACCATCTGCTTTGGGAGATCGTGGACAACGCCATCGACGAAGCCGCCAACGGCTACGCCAACGAGATCGGCGTCACCATTCACAAGGATAACTCTGTCACCGTTTCCGACAACGGCCGCGGCATCCCCGTCGGCATCCACGAAAAGCTCGGCGTCTCCGGCGTTGAGGTCGTCTTTACCCAGCTGCACGCGGGCGGTAAATTCGGCAACGACTCCTACGGCTATTCCGGCGGTCTGCACGGGGTGGGCGCGTCGGTGGTCAACGCCCTGTCGGAGTGGGTCGTCGTAGAAGTATTTCACGACAATCACGCCTACAAGGTGGAATTTGCCAGCGAGCCGGACGAAACGGGCAAAATCATCTCCGGCAAAACGCTCTATCCGCTCAGGGAGACGGGTCGCACAAGAAAGCAGGGCACGGTCGTTACGTTCCTGCCGGACTTTCGCGTATTCGAAACGATCGAGATGCACTATGAAACCATCGCCAAGCGTCTGCGCGAATTGGCCTATCTCAACCGCGGGGTCAAGATGCTGCTTTCCGACGAGCGGAACGGAAAAACCGCAGAATACCGCTTCGACGGCGGACTGTCGGACTTTGTCCGCTATATCAACGCCGACAAGGCGGTTCTGTACGATACGCCCATCCATATTTCCGGCACAAGCGACGGCATTTTCGTCGAAGCCGCCATTCAGTACAACGACGGCTACACGGATAACATTTTTTCTTACGTCAACAACATTCCCACCACCGAGGGCGGCACGCACGAGATCGGCTTCAAGGCCGCGCTCACCAAGGCGCTCAACGACTACTGCCGAAAGACCGGCATCCTCAAGGACAAAGACCCAAGCCTTTCGGGCGACGATTTCCGCGAGGGGATCACGGCGGTGCTCTCGCTCAAGATGCGCAATATCCAGTTTGAGGGGCAGACCAAGACAAAGCTCGGCAATACCGAGGCTCGTCCCGCCGTCGAGGCGGTCATCGGCGCAGAGCTGACCCCGTGGCTCGAGGATCTCAAAAACGCCGAAACCGCCGGCGTCATCTGCGACAAGGCGTTAAAGGCCGCCAAGGTGCGCGAAGCCACCCGCAAGGCAAAGGCGACCGCGCGCGAAAGAAACAAGCTGGAAAACGCGCCGCTGGTCGGCAAGCTCTCCAGCTGCACCGGA
>CAZWUK010000018.1:0-30617 GCA_964636685.1 uncultured Oscillospiraceae bacterium | reverse complement strand
CCATCCAGTCGGCATCGTTTGTTGAATACTGAATTTTAAGAGTATCGAGCCTTGCCGCCGGTACGGTCAGAATATCAAATTTAAACGTATTGCAGGCTCTTGCGGAACCGAAGTCTATTTTTATCGGGCTGACATCGCTCACCGTGCAGGAGGAAGGATACATCGTATCGTCATAACAATCCCACCAAGCTATGGGATCTCGATAGTTTCGACCTGTGTATGGTGTTTTTGAAGCGAGATCTCCAAAGGATACTCCGCCGCTTTTACAAGTCATCGCCGCCGTATGGTAATTTTCATACCAGTCGCCGCAGTTGTTCTCCAAATCCACTGTGTAATCCGTGCCTTCTGTCATTTCCGTATCGTTTATAAAAATACGGACTGTCCCGGACTGAATCAACGGACACTTCATACTGAACTCGGTTGTAGCTCCGTCACCCTCGCCAATGACGAGATGGTCGACCGCGTAGGGTGGGAAAACGTCATGGTTCGGAAAGGTAAACGCGCCGACCCCGGCGACGCCGAGATGCTTGACAATGCGGTTGTTGCACTCGCTGTCAAGGAACGTGGTGACAGGCAAGTCGTACTGGTAGGTTTCGATATTGCCGTTGCCATTGCTGAAAGAGTAGCTCTTGCTTCCATGAGACTTTAAACTCATATCCGAGGAGTACCTTCCATCGTGGAGGCTATTATACTTGATTTTGTCCTTGTGATACGGATTGGTCAGATACTGTCCATCTAACTGCTGAACGCGGTCTGATTCACCAGCGTTTTTGAACATTTCTCGGATTGCGTAGATGGTCAAAAATGTTGTGGTCAACCTTTGCTGCCCGTCGATAACGGAAAGTTCCCTCGTACTGAAATCTATTGGTTTTTCGAGATAAATCAAGATTCCCATAAAATGATTTTTGTAGTCTTTGCTGAGTATATGACTCAAATCATTGAGATATTGCTTAACCTCCAGTTCGGCACGCCAGGTATAATTTCTTTGGTATACTGGAATAACGAATTGACAACCTGTACTTGACATCAACAGCTGCATTAAGCCCACTCGTCTTGGTTCACTCATTTCAACACCTTCTCCTGTATATTTATCCGTCTGACCGATGTTTTGCGGGATATCGGCTACGGCATGGAGCTCCACGAACTCTGCGAGGATTTTGAGGTCGAGGACGTCCACGCTCTCGCCCCAGAGGAATATGAGCTTTTTGTCGATGAGCTCCTCGACAAGATTTTGGAGGTGCGCCATGCCGGATAACAAAAGAACCCTCGTGTACATCTGCAGTCCCTACTCCGGGGATGTGGCGGCGAACGTAAAGGCGGCGAGAGAATACTGCCGCCTTGCAGTTGAAAAGGGATACATCCCCGTTGCGCCTCATCTTCTGTATCCGCAGTTCATGGACGATAACAACCCGGCGGAACGAAAACTCGGTATGTCCTTCGGAAACGCCCTCATGGACAGATGCGGCGAAGTCTGGGTGTGCGGCGACCGCCTCAGTTCCGGTATGGAGGCGGAGTTTGACAGGGCGAGTGAAAAGAACATGACCATCAAATTCGTAACCGAGGAAGATAGGTGCAAAAATTATGGACGACCGCGAATTTTATAAGCTGTTCGGTGATGAGGTCATCATAACGACTCTGCCGGACAGAAAGCACTTCCGCATCCCGGCGGACGAGGTCTATGACCGCGTAGTCGAACTCGGTAAAAGCAGGAATGTGTATATCAACCCTAATACGAGAAGAGCCGACCTGCCGCCGCACCTCCGTGGTGAGGACGATGATGTGGAAACGCTCATCGCCTTCGTGGCGGATATCGACGTTCACGGTCCTGCCCATAAAGAAACCGAACTGCCGCCGGACAAGGCAGCGGCTATAGCTTTTCTTGACGAGATGAAGATAAAACCCACGGGCTTCGTGGACTCCGGCTACGGCATATACGGCTACTACCTTTTTAAGGAGCCTGTCCCCTTTGCGAATGACGACACCCGTGAACGGGCGAAAGGTCTGCTCCGGGGCTTCGGAAAGCTGTTGATGTCGGAGGCGTCAAAGCGTGGCTGGAAACTGGACAACGTGTATAACATCTCACATATGTTTCGCGCCCCCGGCAGTCTGAACCACAAGCTGGACGAGCCCGTGCCGTGCGGAGTTCTGTCTTTTGACGGTCCCCGATACACCCTTGAGGACTTTGCAGGGTACTACGAAAATTCCCCGTCCTCCGACAGAGAACCGTTTGAGGCAGACCCGGAAACGACTGGCAGCGCTAACAGGATCATGGAACGCTGCGCTTTTGTGCAGAAACTCAAAAACCACCCCAACAGCGTGACTGAGCCGGAATGGAAAGCCATGTGCGATAACATTTCCCTCGTCCCGGACGGAGCAGAGCTGTTCCACGAGTGGAGTGCCCTGTATGACGGCTATTCCGAAGAGGAAACGGAGCGGAAGATTCAGCGTTCACAAAAGGTCAAACGCCCGGTCACCTGCCTGTATATCCGGGAGAACCTCTGCTTTGACTGTCCTGCGGGCGGCTGCGGCGTAAAGGCTCCCGTCGTTCATGCACTGCTTTCTCTCCATGAACAACTTGAAATACTGCTGGCAAAAAAGAAGATTGACGGCGATGAGGCTCTGGACGACCGCACTCTTCGGCTTGCCGGGTACGCGAAAGTAAAAGCGCCCGCCCTCTACGCCCGGCTCAAGCAGCTCATAAAAACATCCGGCGTGGGGATTCGAGATTTTGAACACGCTGTCAAGTTCACAGCGGATAAAGCCATAGAGCCGGAGTTTGACAGTATGCAGGCAGAAATCAACCTTGACGGCATCGACCTTAACGGCGCAGTGGAACCCGCCGGATATCAGATCAGCATTGAAGAAGGTATTTGCTCCACATCCTACATCAACGGCGTTCCAATAAAAGTCAGCCTCTGCCATCAGCCCGTGGTTATCACCGCAAGGCTTGAGAATATCGACAGCGGTATGGAAATGATGGAGCTTGCCTTCATGCGAAACGGCAAGTGGAAGACGCTTCGCGTTCCCCGGTCAAATCTGTTCAATAAGACCTCCCTCGTAAAATACGCCGACAGCGGTCTTCTGGTGTCCTCCGACAACTCTGAGGGCATGGTGCGGTATTTCACTGATTATGAAACTGAGAACGGCGGCGTCATTCCCTTTATCCGTAGCGTGAGCAGAATCGGATGGATATCGAGACACGCTTCCTACCGGAATTCTCGCAGGCTGCGGGATGATCGTCATATCTGCCTTTCTCGTAGCGCTTCAAAACCACCTGAAGGGGAGGCAGATCCGAAAAACGACAGAGGCGACCTGAGCGCTTTGCTTCTCACTGAATGGCATTGACGCTGAAAGGCATGCAGAAATTTACTGCGACGCAAGTCAGGAGCGTGCGCCTGCGGTCTTGTCCAAACGGTCGCTTGTCCAAATGAGGGTCGTTCTGTCAAAAAAACAAATAGCAAAGCCGAACACGGCATCAAGTGGTGCTGGATTCGGCTTTTTGGGATACCTTTGCGCAGTGCGGATGCGGCTCACTGCCGCGCAAGACGGCGTCTCCGGGCGCGTTATCGACGAGTCTGCGTTGCATGACGCTTGATTGCTTCAAAGGATTGACTGCTGATGTCGTGTTCGATTTTGCAGGCGTCTTCGGCGGCAGTCGCTTCGTCCACTCCCAGATAAACGAGAAACCTGGTCAAAAGCTGATGCCGCTCAAATATCTTATCGGCAATTTCGCGTCCGCTGTCGGTCAAAGTCAAATGTCCTTCTGCGTTTGCGACGACATAGCCGCCGCTCTTGAGCAGACCGATCGCGCGGCTGACGCTGGGCTTTGAATAGCGCATGTATTCCGCAACATCCAGAGAGCGAACCGCGTCGCTTGTCTTGGAAAGTATCAGGATCGTCTCAAGATACATTTCTCCGGATTCCTGCAAATTCATAGGCGCGCCTCCTCTTGCTGCGATTTATGAATAAGATAGCACGCCGCCGGCTTTTTTTCAAGCAAGCAGAGCAAAGATCCGGGGAATGAACAGGCGCGCCTGCGACTGAACGCCTGTCTTTTTTTCAAATGGGAAGTCAGAGAACCGTTCCTTTTTTCATCAACTTGTGGCATACTGATATCGACATGGGAAAATATTGAATGCGACTGGGGGAAGAATACGTGGAAGCGGTACAAAAGAGCAAGCGATTCACAAAAATCGAAAAAAGCTGGATCATGTATGACTGGGCAAATTCCGTCTACGCCACCAATATTATGGCGGCGATCTTTCCGATCTACTATGCTGCGGTTGCGGACGATCTCGGCAACAAATGGTGGGGGATCGGCGTCTCGATCGCTTCGCTGATTTGCGCGCTGCTTGCTCCGACCTTGGGCGCGATTGCGGATTTCAAGGGCTTTAAGAAGAAAATTCTTGCCGCGTTTATCGGTATTGGCGTGGTGTTTACCGCCACGATGGCCTTTGTGGGCAGCTGGCAGTGGATGCTCGTCGGATATGTCATTTCACATATTGGTTTTTCCGGATCCTGCATCATCTATGATTCCTTTATTACGGATGTTACCACGGACGAACGGATGGATAGGGTTTCCGCATGGGGCTACGCTATGGGATATCTCGGCGGCAGCACGATACCGTTTGTCATTTCTATCGTTGTGCTGATGCTGAATGACTTCTCGGTTCCGGCGATTAAGTTTTCCATTCTCATTACCAGCGTGTGGTGGGCGCTGTTCTCGATCCCGATCTTGAAAAACGTCAATCAAAAGCATTATGTCGAGACACCGCCCAAGCAGCTCGCCAAGGCTGCGGGCAGAAACCTTCTGGATACGGCAAAAAAATGCGTAACGGACAAGGGCCTGTTGATCTATCTGATCGCATACTTCCTCTATATTGACGGCGTCGGAACGGTCATCAGCCTCGCAACGAATTATGGCGCGACGCTGGGACTTGGCACCACCGGTATGATACTGGCGCTGCTTGTGACCCAGATCGTGGCGGTTCCGTTTTCGATCCTGTTTTCCAAGCTTGCCGGAAAGTTTGGCGCTATTCGCATGATTATTGCGGCGATTGTCGTATACTTTTGCATCTGCGGCGTTGGCTTTTTCATGGGCACGACCGTGGAACCGTATCAGCAGGATTATGCCGGCGTCATTCGTCAGAGCGCAGCCGCGGAGACTGTGGCGGAAGCGGAAACGCGCGACGCCAAGACCTGGAACGCCGTCGTCTCCGACCTTGTGGAAAACGGCAAGGATTCGCTTGCGGCGGAGGATCGGGTCGCGGCCTTCCATGGAGAGAGCGGCGTTTTCACGGAAGTACTTGCGCAGCTGAATAATCAAGACAGCATTGTATACGTCTTTGAGGATGACGCCGTGCGGCAGAAGGCGATTG
Organism: uncultured Oscillospiraceae bacterium; assembly: GCA_964636685.1. Lineage (GTDB taxonomy): Bacteria > Bacillota > Clostridia > Christensenellales > CAG-138 > CAZWUK01. The sequence goes on along the minus strand of CAZWUK010000018.1, from coordinate 25,239 downwards.
CCGCGGTGGAACGGATGGAAGAACAGACCAAGACCTTCACGTCGGACCCGAGCAAGCAGAGCGGCTACGCCGCGGCGCAGAAGACCGCGTCGCTGCTGTTCTGGATTCTGGCGGCGCTTGTCGGCACGGTACAGGGCGGCATTCAGGCGCTGTCCCGGTCGTACTTTGGCAAACTGGTGCCGCAGGAGCGCAGCGCCGAGTACTTTGGATTCTATGATATTTTCGGAAAATTTGCGGCGGTAATCGGCCCGTTGCTGTACGCGATGTGCTATATGCTTACCGACCGCGCGTCGATTGGCATTCTGAGCCTGATCGTGCTGTTTGCCGGCGGCGGAATACTGCTGGTTGCGGGCAGAAAGCAACTGGAAAAAACGGAACGCGCCGTGCGGGAACGCAACGCGGCGCTGATTTCGGAGAAGGAAGAAGTATAGGACGCATGGAACGCAAAACCTTTCAATTTGATCCGACACTATATGAAGGTCGGCCGCTTGACGACGGAAATCGATCGGCGCGCGAAACGCGGACATATGACTTTCTTGAGCGGCTGGGGATTTCCTTTTCACGCGTGGATCATGATCCCGCGGCGACAATAGCCGACTGTGAAGAAATCGACGGTCTTCTGGGCGTCGCTATGTGCAAGAACCTGTTTTTGTGCAACGCCCAGAAAACGGCGTTTTATCTTCTGATGCTGCCGGGCGAAAAGGTGTTTCACACCAAGGATCTGTCCAAACAGATCAATTCGGCGCGGCTTTCCTTTGCGGACGCGGTCTACATGCAGGAGCTTCTTGACATCCTGCCGGGCGCCGTATCCGTGCTGGGGTTGATGAACGATACGGAAAAGCGAGTGCGGCTGCTCGTGGATACCGCACTTCTGACAGACGAAAACATCGGCTGCCATCCATGCGTCAACACGACGAGTCTGCGGATCAATCGACGGGAGCTCATGGAGATATTCCTGCCGGCGATCGGGCATGCGCCGACATTTGTTGTGCTGTGAAACACGAAAAAGCGATCGTGAGGCGGGGCTGGAAACGGACGGTGTGCCTGTGCCTTGCCGCGACCTGCCTGCTGCCGAGCGGAAAAACGCGCGCGCAAGAGCCGCTGGGCTTTACTGAAACGGAGCAGCCTGCAGACATGACGTCCGAATGCGGGATTGTTCTTTCTGACGCAGAGACGGACTGGACGAAGCTGTTGTCTGACGGCTTTGTGGAAAGCTATACGCCCCTGACGCCGCAGGCGGTTGTTCAGATCGACCTGCCCAGAGCGGCGGCGGGGCTTTATCTGTGCTGGTTTTGCGTGCCCGGAGAATACAAAATCACCGTATATGATGCAAAGGACGCCGTTATCAGAAGCGAAACCGCGGAAAACGGGCTTGTCAACGCTTATTATGCCCTCCCGCGGGAGGCAGCGCGCGTTGCGGTAAGTTGCAAAACAGAGGCGCTTTTATCCGAAATTACAGTATTTGACGCGGCATATCCACTGCCGGACGCCGTACAGCGCTGGAAGATCGGCATAGAGCAGACCGAGCTGCTTTTGATTACAGCAACACCGGAAACCGCCGCAAAGAATCATTATGCACTGCTTGCGGCAATGACTGCACAGCAACAGACCGACGTCCAATTGCTGGTTCTGGATTGCCCCACAAGAGCGCGGCAGCAGGAGCTGCTCGACGCTGTTTGGGCGCTGGGGATCGATCGGTATCCATGCTTTGCCGGCTTGAGAACGACCGATCAAAACGACTGGGCAACAGTTTGTAAGGACTGGGGGCGGGAGGAAACCGCGGCGTTTCTGGTCGCCGCCATCCGGCGCTGTAAGCCGCTCGTGGTGGTTACGGACAGTGAGAATGACGAGCTTGCAGGCGCGGCGCAGCGATTTGCGGCGCAGCAGGTCAAGGCGGCCTGCAGGGCGGCGGAAACGGTGACAAGGTATGCGGAAAGCGCGCAGGCGTACGGCGTTTTCTCCGTTCAAAAGCTGTACCTTGCCGACAGGAACGGGAGCACCCGTCTGGAGCCGGATGCAGCGCTTGCCGTGTTTTCAGGGCAAACGCTGCGCGAGATTGTTGCGCGTGCGGACAGCTATCATGCCTATGCGTCGTTTTATCGACTGGAGCTGACCCCGGACTGGGCCTATCGGCTGGAAAGCAGCGCCGTTGGGGTGGACGCGGACGACGGGGATCTGTTTTCACATGTGCAAAGGCGGCAGAGCGTATCGCTTGAGCCGGCGCGGCGTCCGCTGCTTGCGGAATCAGCGGCGCAGGAGCCCGCAAAGCAGGATGCGGCGACCGGCGTATTCGATCAGAGTTGCTTTCGCGCGGCGTATGACCCGGCGGAGTATGTTTCGTTCGATCACGAACATGGTTATTACGAATATCGATCGGATACCCTTTCGGTAATAATCGATCGGTATGAACGGGAAACGGGCGCGGGACAGGCGTTATTTCTGGTAGCGCAGATCCGTATGCGGGACGTTGACGCGTTTCACGCTGCGGTGCAACCGAATGGAGAGACTGCGCTGCCGTTGCAGTTGGCAAGGAAAAGCCGCGCCGTACTGCTGATGAACGCAGATCAGGCTGCGGCAAACGCCGGTAAGAAGGGGATTTTGATCCAAAACGGGCGCATTCTTTCCGAGGGAACGGGCGCGGATACGCTTGCGTTTTATCCGGATATGACTCTGCGCATCTTCTCGCCGGGAGAAATCGACGCCAAATCGCTGCTGGCACAGGGCGTGCGCAATACGGTTTCGCTGGGGCCGACGCTCCTGCGTGACGGCGTAAAAAATACAGACGCCACGCTTGCGGCGACCGGCAGAGACGCGCGCGCCGGCATCGGTATGGTCGATACGGGAAGCCTTGTTGTCATTGTCACGGATGGGCGCGCAAGCAAATACAGCGTTGGACTTCGTCTGGACGAGTTTGCGGATCTGTTTGAGGAGTTCGGCTGTACGCAGGCGTACAATCTCGCCGGCGGGCGTCTGACCTCACTGGTATTCATGGGTGAGCAGCTCACCGCCGCGCCACGGATGATACCGAATACGGGACTGCGATTGCGAAACGCCTTATGCTGGGGATATTCGGAGGAAGTCGCGCGTGTGGGCGAGGATGCCAGCTATGACGGAGATCCGAGACAATAGCGGCAGCAGCGTTCGGAAATATGGATTGACAGAACGTTGTACTTGTTATAGAATAAGCAACAACCAAATACGAAATCTTATCAAGAGTGGCAGAGGGAACGGCCCGATGAAGCCCGGCAACCTACTTTTTTGCAAGGTGCCAATTCCGGCAGCGGAAAGCAATTTCTGCTGAAAGATGAGCGAACATAATCTATGCGACCTCATCCACGTATGAGGTCGATTTTTTATGTACCGGAGGAAACAAAAATGGACAACAGAATTCTTTTCACATCGGAGTCGGTAACAGAAGGACATCCGGATAAGGTGTGCGACTGCATCAGCGACGCGGTGCTGGACGCTTTGCTTGCACAGGACAAAAACGCGCGCGTTGCCTGCGAGTGCGCAGCCGCGACAGGTATGGTCGTGGTCATGGGCGAGGTCAACACGGAATGCTATGTGGATATTCCGAAAATTGTACGGGACGTCGTCAGCGATATCGGCTACAACCGTTCCGAATACGGTTTTGACGCGAACACGCTGTCGGTGTTGACGGCAATCACGGGGCAGTCGCCGGATATCGGCTTGGGAGTCGATCGGTCGCTGGAGAGCAAATGCGGCGAAGATGACGCGGCGTTTACCACAGGAGCAGGAGATCAGGGCATGATGTTTGGCTTTGCGTGCGATGAAACGCCCGAGAAGATGCCGCTGCCCATCGCGCTGGCGCATACGCTTACAAAGCGTCTGACCGAGGTTCGTAAGAACGGCACGATCCCGTACCTCCGACCCGACGGCAAGAGCCAGGTGACGGTGGAATATGACAACGGCGTCCCGACGCGCGTGGATACGGTCGTCGTCTCGGCGCAGCACGACGATGTGGACATGGAGAAGCTGCGCTGCGATATCGAGAAAGAGGTGATCCGCGCTTCGATTCCCCAAACGCTGCTGGACGCGAAAACCAGAATTCTCATCAATCCGACAGGTCGGTTTGTTATCGGCGGGCCGCAGGGGGACACGGGGCTGACGGGGCGTAAGATCATCGTGGATACCTACGGCGGATATGCCCGCCACGGCGGCGGCTGCTTTTCCGGCAAGGATCCAACGAAGGTTGACCGCAGCGCCGCCTACGCTGCACGGCATGCCGCGCGCAACGTTGTTGCCGCCGGGCTTGCAAAAAGCTGCGAAATCCAGCTGGCATACGCCATCGGCGTGGCAAAGCCGGTTTCCATTCTTGTGGACACCAAAAATACCGGCGTATTGCCGGATGAGCAGCTGCAACAGATTGTGGCGAAGTGCTTTGACTTTCGACCGGACGCGATCATCCAGCGGTTTGACCTGCGCCGTCCCATCTATCGAAAGACGGCGGCATACGGACATTTCGGTCGGAGCGATGCGGACTTCCCGTGGGAAAAAGAGGACATGGCAGAGGCGCTCCGCGCGTGCGCGGGTGTTGCGCTGTAGAATGCGAAATAGTATCCTGTAAGCATCCATGGCGGCAGGCGTTTTGTCCTGCCGCTGTTTTTATGAAAAGACGCCTTCCTTGGCAAGCGGGGCACGCTTGCCAACACTTGCCATTTGCGGTATACTTTCCGGCATGGAACAAGCACAAAAACGATGGAAAATTGCAGCATGGATCGTGCTTCCGGTCGCGGCAGGGGCCATACTGCTGCAATCGGCGAACGTGCTGTTTTGGGGCTTGTTCAATCTGCGCGCACTGCTCATCTGCGTTTTATCGGTGAGCATTCCCACGGTGTTGGGAACGTTCTTTCTGGTCAAGAGCCTAACGGGCAGGGAACAGAAGAAAAAAGCGGTTGGCACGGTGCTTTTGGTGCTTTTCTCCTTCTATATTGTCGCTTTGATCGGGACGCTGTTTCTCAGCCGGATCAATTTTCATTCCCTTCGGGAGGATCGGCTGGTCTATCTTGCGCATTTTGAAGAAATGACAAACTTCATGCCCTTTGAGACCGTACTCCGCTATATCCGCGCGTTTCGACGCGGGATTATCGTGGAGACGTCGCTGCTAAACCTTGGCGGCAATCTGATCCTCATGATGCCGATGGCGTTCTTTTTACCCAGCCTGTTTTGCCAGATGCGGAAGTTCTGGAAATTCTTGCTGCTCATGCTCGCGCTGCTTTTGAGCATTGAAGCGCTTCAGCTTCTCTTGTGCTGCGGCAGCTGCGACGTAGACGACGTGATACTGAACCTCCTCGGCACGCTTGTGGCTTACGGCGTCTGGCACATTCCGTGGGTCAAGCGTGTGCATACGCGCCTGTATATTCTATAAAATCACAATGGAATCGTGTCCGTTTGCATGTGTTCTAAAAATGCCGCGTCATGCTCGACAAACAGCAGGGTGGGGCTTCCTTTTTGGAGCAGCTCCTCGATTTGAATTCTGGAAAGCAGATCGATATAGTTGAGCGGCTCATCCCAGACATAGAGATGCGCCTGCTGGGATAGGCTGACCGCCAACACGATCTTCTTTTTTTGACCGGCAGAAAAGAAGCGCATGTCCTTTTCAAACTGCACGCGCGGAAAATCAAACTTGCGCAGGATGGTGAGAAAGAGCGTTTCGTCGATGCCGCGTGCGCGGGCGTACGCGATCGGCAGTCCGCAAAGGTACGAGGTATCCTGCGGGACATAGGAAATGACAAGCCCGGACGCTGTGCGGAAGGTACCGTCATAGCGTGGCGGTTGACCTGTAAAAAACTTTAACAGCGTGCTCTTTCCAGCGCCGTTTTTTCCGGTCAGCGCGATACGCTCCCCCTGCCGGATCGTGAAGCTGATGGGCTTTGTGACGGCATGCTCTCCGTAATAGGGAACAAGATGGATGGCCTCAGCAAGAATTGCGGCGTGGTGGCGCAGCGGCGTAATTTTCAGCGTTTCGTTGCGTTCGATGTTTTTTAAGAGCTGCTGCTTTTCCGCAACGGCGTCCTCCTGCCGGGAGCGGATGGACTTGGCGCGCTTCATCAGCTTTGCCGACTTTGCGCCGATATAGCCGCGGTCGCCCGCGTGCGTACCGATCTTATCGCGCTCCAAGGCATTTGACCAGCCTGCGGTACGGTCTGCCGATTGGGACAGGCGCTCGATCTGCTGCTCCAGCTTTTCGTTTTGCGCCAGTTCAAACCGATCCTGCCGCTGTTTCTCCTCTGCAAAGCAGGCGTAATTTCCCTTTTGCACGGTGATCGAGCAGCGGTTGATCGACAGCACATGGTCGATGCAGCCGTCGAGAAACGCACGGTCGTGCGAAACCAGAAGAAAGCCCTGCTTTCCGTTCAGATACCGACTGACGGTCTGGCGTCCGGCAAGGTCGAGATGATTGGTCGGTTCATCGATAAGCAAGAAATTGTTCGGACGAAGAAACAGCGCCGCCAGCAGCAGCTTTGTTCGCTCGCCCATGCTGAGCGTTTGATAGGGGCGTGAAAGCGCGAAAAGATCGACACAAAGCTTTGACAGCTCGCGCTCCAGCTGCCATAGCGGCGCCTCGCACAGAGTAAGCGCGACCTCTTGCGCTGTGCGTGCGGGATCGGGCACTTCAAACGGAAAATAGGTAAACGCGACGCTGGCGTCGATTCGTCCCGTATATGGGTACATGCCCTGCAGCAGGCGTAAAAACGTGGTTTTTCCTTTGCCGTTTCGTCCGACAAAGCCCAGCTTCCAATCGGTATCGATCGAAAAACTGACATGGGAAAATATCTCATCGTAGCTGCCCTCGTAACAAAAGGACAGATCGGAAACGCGAATCATGGACATATAAATAAAACCTCCGAAAAAAAGTCAAGCGCTGCTTTTTTGTGCATATCCAAACCACCGCCGGGATTTCCCGCGGGAACGTTGGTCTGAAGGACAACAAAAAAGTTAGTTGCGCATCGGCTTCTCCTGTTGGTTTTTTTACAGCATAGCAAAAGAAAGTGCTTTCGTCAATTGACACGGATCACATTTTTGGCTAAAGTGGCGTTATGAAAAAAGGGAACAAGAAAAAAGACGAAACGGCGATCGAAGCGCTGCAAGAGAAGGTACGCAGTCTGCGCCGACTGAATATTCTTTTGTGCGTAATCGCCGCGCTTTTGTGCATTGCGATCATTGTGGTATACCAAAGCGGCGGCATCGATGCGTCGCCGGTTTACGATTCCTGCACGGACGACGAGCTTGCACAGGCGCTTGCCGCGCTGGATGGCGTTGCGAAATCGCGGCAAACGATCGCAAAAAGCGCGCTGTCGCTTGTTGGGAAGGTCGATTATTTCTGGGGCGGCAAGAGTGAAGCGGTTGGGTTTGACAATGGCTGGGGAACGCCGAGGCTTGTGGAGTCGGAGGGCAGCAGCACGACCGGCACGCTTCAACCGTATGGACTGGATTGCTCCGGCTATATCGCGTGGTGCTTTTTACAGACCGGACTGTCTGTAAAGGACGTCAAGCGGGAGCTGGGCTTTGGCACAAAAAAGCAGTATTTTGCCGCAACGGAAATCGAATGGGACGCGTTGCAGGTGGGGGATCTTGCGTTTCAATACACGCCGTTTGCGGAGACGGGCAACCATGTGGGCATTTGCGTGGGCTTTCTTCCGGATGGATCGCCGCTGTTTGCGCACTGTTCGTTTGCGTTTGGCGGCGTGGTGGTCACAGGACGCGGCAACGTATTCAACTATCCGCGCCGACCGGATATTTACAAGCTGTTAGACGACGGCAACGCATAAACCGATGATTATTGGCAACCAAACGGCACAAGAAAAGCGTCCTATGGAGGCAACGATTCCAAAGGACGCTTTATTTTCAATCCGGTGCGCCGATTACCATTCCCTGCCGCGATACTGATCCATCAGCTCCCGGAACAGCTGGTTGGTCGTCGGCGGCGTATAGCTGATGGCGTTTGCACCCGCGGCGATTGTTTTTTCAATCGTCTCGCCGGTGGGGCCACCGGTCGCAATGATGGGTACGTCGGGGTATTTTTCACGAATGCGTGCAACGACCTCAGGGGTGCGGGTGGCGGCGGAGATATTGAGTATGGTGGCGCCGGCTTGGAGCTTCGCGGCAACGTCTACGTTTTCGCTCAGCACCGTGGCGACGATGGGGATATCGATGACGCTTCGCATCATGCTGAGAATATCGTTGGGGATGGGTGCGTTGACGACGACGCCCATGGCGCCCTGCGCTTCGGCGTCCTGTGCAAGGGCAGCAACGCGCGGGCCGCCGGTGGTGCCGCCGCCGACGCCGCAAAAGACCGGGATATAGGCGCTGGAGATGATGGCGTTGGCGATCACCTGCTGCGGCGTAAAGGGGTATACGGCAAGCACGGCGTCTGCGTTGCAATTGCGAATGATCGCAATATCGGTGGTGAAAACCAGAGATTTAATACGCTTGCCCCAGATCACAATGCCGCTGCACGCCCAAATTTCCGGCGGCATGGTGACAAGGTGACGGCGCAGCTCGCTGCTGATGCGCGGGATTTTCTTTTCCATACGATCACTCCTTATAAAATTTAAATCATTTTATCATTGCGCTGTGAAAAAGAAATGATAATATCATGGCGGCTGTGCAACTTTTTTGATTGGCGCATACTTTGACGGCGACGGACGAATGGCGGCGTTTGCAGGATTGTCACAACAGCGGCGCCGCCTTTCATGTTATAATAATACATCAGTAAAAGCATGCTGAAAAAATACTGCTCTGCCTGCAACTATTTTGTAGTTTCAAAGGTGTTATGGGTAGAAGAGAGGAAAACGATGGAACAGCGACAAGTGGCATATTCCGAATTGGAAGCGCCGGTCGTGGGTCTGGAGAAATTGTACCGCACGTATGCCGACATGGTATATCGCTTGGCGTTTCTTCGGACAAAGAGCGCGTCCGATGCGGACGACGTAGTACAGGAGGTTTTCTTGCGATGCGTGCGCAATCCGCCCAAATGGAACGACGCGTCGCATCAGAAAGCATGGCTCATCAAAGTGACCGTCAACTGTACCAAGTCTCTTTTAACGTCCAGCTGGCGCAAGCGTACCGTTCCGGAACGGGATGATGTGCTCACGGAGATGGAGGACCATACCGACGTATATGCTGCGGTGCTCAAGCTGCCGGAGAAATATCGTACGGCGGTTCATCTGTTTTATTACGAAGGCTACCGCATCAATGAGATTGCGGACGTGCTGGGCGCAAACGAATCCACCGTGAAATCCTGGCTTTTCCGCGCACGTGAGATGCTGCGGGACGATTTGAAAGGGGACTACGCGGATGTTTGAAGAGCAGTATCGCCATGACAATGACAAGCTGCATGCAGATCCTGCATTGCTCATGGAAATTCAGAAAAAGGCGGACGCAGAAAAACGCGTCAATCAACGCCGTGCCGCTGTATTGCGGTATGGGGCTGCGGCGGCAGCCGTTGTTCTTGTCATCGGGGGAACGGTCGGCGTGCTTGCTTCCCGCGGAATGAAAAACAGCGCGACAGAAAGCGCCGAAATGTCGGCTGACGCCGCCTCTATGCCGATGGTTGCTTCGGCGAACGGCAGAGCGGTGAACGGCGAGATCGCCGACTACGACGCGCTGTTTGAACTGGTGGATTCGCTGCAATATGGAAATACGGAAGCTTCGGAAGGCGCCATGCGCGAGGAGGCAGCCACCGACATGGCGGCGCCGGAAAGCGCACAAGCGGACATGGGAAGCTCCAACAGCACCTCCGGCAGCGTTCAAAATTCCACGCAGAGCTTGGACAAGGGCGGCGCTACAACGCAGGAGTATTCGGAAACCAACGTTCAGGTCAAGGGCGTGGACGAAGCGGACATTATCAAGACGGATGGGAGATACATCTACTATACGGCAGGCGGGCAGTTTGTGATCCTCTCCGCCGAAGGAGCGGATACCCGCGTGCTTTCCACCGTAAATTTTATCGACGGTGAGAATTGGGTAGGCAACGCTTCGGAGATGTTCCTTTCCGGCGACCGACTGGTCATTGTGACACAAAGCTCGAGCACCGTCTGGGTCGATTCCGGCAAAGGCAAGGTAGATCACTATCAGGATCAGACGCGAGTGCTGATCTACGACGTTTCCGACCGCGAACATCCCAAACGAATCTCCTCGCTCGGCCAAAGCGGAAACTATCTTTCAGCAAGGCGCATCGGAGATTATGTATACGTTGTCACCACGCAGTACGTGTGGTCTGTTTACCGAAATACGGTGGAGACCTATTGCCCGGTGATATATAAGGAGGATGTGGCCAATACGCTGGAGGTCGCCGACATCTATGTCTACGACCGACCGAATGAACCGCTGTATACGGTGATTGGTGTGATCGATCTGACAGATGGAACACAGTATGCCGGCAGCAAGGCCGTCTTGGGCAACGCCGGCGAGATGTATGCCAACGCGAACCATCTGCTGCTGGCAGCGTCGGAGGAACGCTATGATACCTCGGAAATCGCGCCGGATAAAACCGGAAAGAACGTCCAAATCACCTCATCTGTTTCCGACACGCGGCTGATGCTGTTCACAATCGACGGCGCCGCCATCGAACGGACGGCGACCGCAACGGTGCGCGGTACGATCCTCAACCAGTTTGCCATGGACGAATATGACGGCGCCTTCCGCATCGTTACCACGGTCAATGAATGGGAGCGGCGTGTCTATACCGACGGCGTCGATAGCTATGAGTACGACAGCAAAACCTATAACTGCTTGTATACGCTGGATGCCGCGCTCAATCCGCTGGGCAGCATTGAAAACTTAGCCAAGGATGAATGGGTGGAGTCGGTACGCTTTGACGGCCCGATCGGCTACTTTGTGACCTTCCGGCAGACGGATCCGCTGTTTACCGTAGATCTGTCCGATCCGAAAAAACCGCGCATTCTCAGCACGCTCAAGATCCCGGGCTTCTCAGAATACCTGCATGTGTTTGACGACGGACTGCTGCTTGGCATTGGATATAGCGCAGACGAGGAAACCGGATGGCGCGAGGGTGTGAAGCTTTCGATGTTTGACGTATCCGACCCGAAGAACGTCGCGGAGATCGCAAGCCTTCGCATGGACGCCGGCTGGTCAATGATCGGCAGCAACCACAAGGCGGTGCTTGTAGACAGCGCAAAGAATATCATCGCGTTCCCGGCGGATAACAAGTACTATGTGTTTAGCTATGACGCTGCAAACAAAGCCTTTGTCCGGCAGGCGACGGTCGGCGTCAGCAGCGACGTGTGGAGCTATGATATGCGCGGCGTGTTCATTGGAGACAATCTGTACGTCGTGAGCGAATCCGCGGTGATCGTCATTTCCATGACCGATTATGAGCGTATTGCAAAGGTCAGTCTCTATCGATAAGACAAATCGGATATAACAAAAGACCGCCGCACCGTTTTGGCTGCGACGGTCTTTTTGCTATTTGATGAATCGTACCAGCTGGGAGAGCCGTTGAAACTCCGCTTCCTTCTTCTCATTGAATTGCTTTTTGTTTTCTTCAAAGAGATTGTTGCCCTCCGAATCGATGGACACGATCAAAGGGCCAAATTCTTCAATGCGAGAAACCCATAAGCTTTCGGGCATGCCGAGATCCATCCATTCCACCCGTTCGATTTCAGCGACCTCCGTTGCGGCGAGCACTGCGCAGCCGGCGGGGAATATACAGTGCACGGCGCCAAATTCCTGACAGGCGCGCTCGGTGTTTTCGCCCATACCGCCCTTGCCGGCGATGATGCGGACTCCGGTGGCCTTGACAAAATCATATTCGAATTTTTCCATGCGCATGCTGGTGGTCGGGCCTACGGAGACCATCTCGAAGCGCCCGTCGTCCAGCTTGCGGACGATGGGGCCGGCGTGCAGAATCGCACCGCCTTCGACGGATACCGGCAGCGGCATGCCAAGCTCTACAAGCCGCCGGTGCGCAACATCCCGACAGGTGACAATATGCCCTGTCAAGTAGAACACGTCTCCAATACGGAGACTGCGAATCTCTGCTTCCGATATGGGAGTTGTCAAAACGCGCTTCATAATACGGCCTCCTTATGGGAGAGGATGGTGTAGGTGAGATCTTCGTGAAAACAGATGCTTCCGCGACGGTGCGACCAGCAGCCAGTGCTGACGGCAACGCCGATGGTGGAGGGATGCCGCGCGGCGTTTTCAATGTGGACGCCCAGCACGGAGGCGTTACCGGAGAGACCCTGCGGCCCCAAACCGATCGCGTTGATGCTTGTTTCCAATTCCCGCTCCAGCATCGCTGCGCGCGGGTTTTCGTTGTGTGTCCCAAGCGGGCGCAGCAGGGCTTTTTTTGAAAGGATAGCGGCTGTTTCCACGGAGGTGGCGACGCCGACCCCGACCAGCAGCGGAGGGCAGGCGTTGAGCCCGTAGGAGGTCATGACGTCCAGCACGAAGCGAACCACGCCTTCATAGCCCGCGCCCGGCATCAGTACCATCGCCTTGCCGGGCAGTGTGCAACCGCCGCCCGCCATATAGACGTCCAATTGCAGCTCGCCGCTGTTTGGAACGATCTCCCAATCTATCCACGGAACGCGGTAGCCGACGTTGCAGCCGGTGTTGCGCTCGTCAAAGGTTTCTACGGCGTTGTGCCTGAGCGGCGCGTCTTTGGTGGCGCACAGTACCGATTCCCGAAATATATCCGGCAGCGCGTCAAGCAGCGGGAAATGCGTACCGGCCTTGGCGAAGAACTGGATCACGCCTGTATCCTGACAGGAGGGGCGGTCGAGCGCCGCTGCCAGACGCTGATTTTCCGCCATTGTGGCATAGATGAGCTTTGGGAGCGCCTCCGTTTCGTTCTGCTGCAGCTGCGCGAGCTTCTCCCGAATGTCGTCCGGGAGGATTTTCCCCATATACTGAATGAATGCGGCAAGATCCTGCGTCATGCGCGCTTGTGACGGGTGCTTTTCCAAATGGAATTCCTCCTTTAATTTGAAGCGTTGCGTAAATTTACGTAAAAAACAGCGGTATGGATTTTCTTTGAGAAAGAATACCACAAAAAACGGCGGCTGCAATAGAAAAGTGGGCAAAAATGCAAAGATAAATGAAAAACAGACGATTTACATAATATATGATCTAATTTGGGAGCCAGATGTCGCCCGATCCGGAAAGGTTGCGCTATAATGGTTAAAAATAACCATCGAACGGAGGATGCGAACATGATTAATTTTGAATTCCGGTCGCCCACCCGGGTCATTTTTGGCAGAGACACGGAAAAGCAAGTGGGCGAGGTGATCCGCGGCTATGGATATCACAAGATTCTGCTGCTGTATGGCGGACAGAATATCTACAAAAGCGGACTGCACGCCGTAATCACAGATTCTCTGCGGGAAAACGGGATCGCGTTTGTGGAGCGCGGCGGCGTCAAACCGAATCCCAACGCGGTGTTTTGCGAAGAAACAGCGCACCTGATCCGGAACGAGAACATAGAACTTGTGCTGGCGGTCGGCGGCGGCAGCGTCATCGACTGCGGCAAGATCGCCTGCCATGCGGCGGCGTCCGGCGCTACGCCGTGGGAAATCATGACGCACGAAAAGGAGATCACCGCGACAATACCGCTTGGCGTGATATTGACGATCGCGGCGGCAGGAAGTGAAACGAGCAACAGCGCCGTTATCACCAACGAGCAGATCGGCAAGAAGCTGGGGATTGGCACGGAATGGAACCGTCCGCTGTTTGCCATTATGGATCCGCAATTGATGTATACGCTGCCGCCCTACCAGACGGCCTGCGGCATTGTGGACATCATGATGCACACCATGGAACGGTATCTGTGCATGAATGGCGACAACGACCTGATGGATCGCATGTGCGAGGCGCTGCTTACCGCTGTGGTTGCGGCGGGGCCTGTTGCGATGGAGAAGCCGGACGATTATGAGGCGCGCGCAACGCTCCTGTGGGCGGGCAGCCTCTCCCACAACGGGCTGATGGGAACTGGCCGAGAATACGCCATGGTCGCGCATGCGCTGGAGCATTCGCTCAGTGCGTTTGACACAACGATTGCGCACGGCGCGGGTCTTGCGGTGATTTGGCCGGCGCTGCTTGCTTACGAATACCAGCATGACGTGATGCGCTTTGCACAGATGGCGGTTCGCGTATGGGGGTGCGAGATGGACTTTGAGCATCCGGAGCGGACGGCGCTTGCCGGTATCCGTCGCGCGCGGACGTTCTTTACCAGCCTCGGTATGCCTTCGACCTTGCAGGAATTCGGGATCGCGGAGAAGGATCTGGATGCGATTGCGGACAACTGTACCGACGGCGGCAAGGCAACGCTGGCGAACATTCTTCCGCTGACACGGGACGATGCGAGAGCCATCTATGCCTCCTGTCTGAGATAACGTCGGAAGACGGCGTACGCCCGACGCTGCTCCGATTGTGAGATTGCGCGGCGCCGGGCGCGAATGGACTGGGAAAACTCGGAACTGCAACAAACAAGGGGGATCGTATGACACAGCACAGACTTTCGTCCGGCGCGTTGCTGGACGAATCCGGCGCGCTCTGCGAGGCCGGGTACGCAACGTCTCTGGTAAAGACCTATGCGCGCGGAAAGATTCGCGCGGGCGGGCTGCGGATCAAGGAGTGGGATTACTATCTCATCTACAACGACCGCTACGGCGTTGCGCTGACGATCGATGACAATTCCTATATGGGACTAATCTCAGCGTCATTTCTGGACTTCGAAACCCGCGCGGAAAAAACCGTTTCGCCGATGTACTTTTTTCCGATGGGAAAGGTCGGCTTTCCGCCGTCCTCCGAAAGCGGCGATGTGAAAAAGTCCGTATCCGGCGCGCGAGCGGAATTTATCAACCATGACGGTATACGCCGCCTGCAGGTTTCGATCGATCAGTTTGACGACGGGCCGTTTTCCTGCGATTTTACGCTCACGGACGCGCCGCGCGATTCCATGGTGATTGCCACGCCCTTTGCCGGGAAAAAGACTGCGTTTTACTACAACCAAAAGATCGTCGGTATGCGCGCGTCCGGCACGGCCACCTGTCGCGGCAAGACGTATGCGTTTGACGCGGCGGATACCTTTGGTCTGTTGGACTGGGGCAGAGGCGTTTGGACGTACGACAATACCTGGTATTGGGGCGCGGGGCAGGGGCTTGTAAACGGCCATGTGGTCGGCTTTAACATCGGCTATGGCTTTGGCGATACCGCAGCCGCTTCCGAAAACATGGTCTTTGTTGACGGCGTGGCGCACAAGCTTGACCGACTGACCTTCAACATCCCCAAGAAAGCCGACGGTACGGATGATTATCTGTCGCCGTGGACGTTTTCGTCCAACGACGGACGGTTTGAGATGCGCTATACGCCGATCCTTGACCGCAAGGCTCGAACCAGCGTCGGCCCGCTGCTCTCCGACCAGCATCAGGTGTTTGGCTACTTTGACGGAACCATTCTGCTCGACGGAGGAGAAACGCTGACGTTGACGCATTTTCTGGGCTTTGCGGAAAAGGTTCGTAATAAATGGTAAAGGCGCCCGAAGCTTACGGTTTACGGCAAACAGCGGAAAAGTTTTGCTTGTAAACGGCGGGCAAGACGTGTAGAATAGCAAAAAGGAGCTCCCGCATGCCTTTTGGACGTGCGGGAGTTTTGCAACATACAGGAGGAAACGATGGAATCACCGCGTCTTGTGATCTGGGACTGGAACGGTACGCTTCTGGACGATACCAAGCTCTGCTATGATATTGCCAATATCATGCGACAGGAGCGCGGCATGCGGCCGCTTGACGGGCTTGCCGAATATAAAACCGTGTTTCGGTTTCCGATCGTAGATTATTATCGGGCGATGGGATACACGTTTGAAACGGAATCCTACGAGGATATTTCGGTGGAATTTATACAGAGGTATTCTGAAATGGTACCGGACTGCCGGCTGCATGCAGACGTCCTCCCGACGCTGGCGGCGCTGCAAAAAAAGAACGTTCCCATGGTGCTGCTGTCCGCGACCGGCTATGAGAAGCTTCTTGAACAAACCGCGATGTTCGGTATTCAGCCGTATTTTCGGGAGATATTGGGGATGCACAACGATCTGGCGTACGGCAAGGCGTCGCTTGCCAAAGACTTTATGGAGCGAAACCACTTTGCTCCGGACGATGTGCTGTTTGTCGGCGATACCGATCACGATCATGCGGTGGCTTCCAGCGTGGGATGTCACTGCCTGCTGCTGACCAACGGGCATCAGGGGCGAACGACGCTTGAAAAGTGCCGTGTTCCGGTAGCCGATCGAGTTTCCGACGTGCTGGCATATTTTGAATAAGCCATAATAGAGCATGCTTCTAAAATCACGCAAACGCAATTTCACGCCCTCAATCTGCAAGCCGATGACGCAAAATTTCATCTTGCAGACTTTAGAAACACACTCTAGTAAGGGCCGAAAAACCCCGCGGAAATCGGAAAGCACCGATCTGCCGCGGGGCGTTCTTTTTGGGTGTGCTTGTAACATCACGCAAGCGCAATTTCATGCCTTCAATCTGCAAGCCGATGACGCAAAATTTCATCCGGCAGACTTTAGAGACATACGCGGGTGAGAATTATCGAAAATCAACCTGAATCTCATTAAAGCTGCGATCCGTCCAGTAATAGACGTCCCAATTGAGACTGCTGCTGGAATAGCCAAATGCGCTCGCAAGGCTCAAAGCGGCATTTTTGAGATGGCTCGCCTTGGTGGAGAGCTGATCCGTCGCGCTCTTGAGCGAATTGCTGTCGCGCTTAGCGTAGCGGGAGGCCTCTGTCGCGGCGGAAGCCGCAGCATTCTCCAGATCGGTGACGGCTTCAAGGTAGGTTGCGAACAAGCCGCGCTCATACTCGCCATATCGCTGCGTTTGTTCCCGAACCACTGAACGGGAAGCCGCCGACAGGCGGACAACGCCGCTGCCGAAGGCGCCGTTTCGATACGCGGCGTCCTCCAGACCGTCGTCGTTGTTGCCGGGATTCGGCGTGTTGGTGATGCCGGGATCCGGCGTATTGACGACGCCGGGATCCGGCGTTTCGAAAAACTCCGGCGTGGGAGAAGCGGTTGGCAGCAAATCATCGGCGGCGACCAGATCGGCGACATAGCTCGTCAGGGATTCGCAGGTGTCCAGATATTGCGTCGCAAGCATCGACTGCCAGCGATAATCGGCGTAGCTCATGCTGAAT
The DNA here is from genome assembly GCA_964636685.1 of uncultured Oscillospiraceae bacterium. GTDB lineage: Bacteria > Bacillota > Clostridia > Christensenellales > CAG-138 > CAZWUK01. Next base: position 8,052 of record CAZWUK010000018.1, on the reverse strand, counting down.
TTCTGGTATGGCGCGGTGTCGATGCCATATACGTCTTGAATCACGCTAACGCGATTGGCTTGATCGGTGATGCAGAAATTCCACCCGAAGATGTTTTTCATGGTACCGCCGATGGAGTGCATACCGATGTTCTCCGAGGAAAGCTTATATGCAAACAGCGACAGCGCCATGGTCTGATTGAGCGTGCAGTTTGTAAACAGCTGTCCATTGAAGGCACCGATTATGTCAGGGATTTTCAAAAGCAGGTTTTGCTGCTGCATGGACTGGAACAGCGCGATCATCATCTTTTTCTGCCGGTTGACACGGTTCTGGTCGCCGCTGGCAGCCACGTTTTTGCGCACGCGCAGATAGTCGAGCACCGCCTGCCCGTTCATGTGCTGCTGTCCCTTCTTGTAGGTGCGTCCGGCCATTTGGAAGTCCAGCTCGAGATCATAGTCAACGCCGCCTACGGTATCGACCAGCTGTTTTACGGCCGGCATGGTCACGGCGTAGTAATAATCGACGGGAATGCCGCCGAGCATCCAGCTGACCGATTCACAAACCTTATGGAACCCCGCACCGCCTTCGGCATACAGTCCGCCGCCGCAGTCGAGCGAAGCGTTGAGCTTGTAAATGCCCTTGACGTCGGGAATTTCCGCATAGGTATCGCGTGGGATGGAGATCAGATCCACCCGGTTTTCATCAAAATTGATGGCAAGCACCATCATCACGTCCGCATGATAGGCGTGCTTTCCGTTCCAGGTCTCGCGCTCATCTGCATAATCGACGCCGATTACCAGCACGTTGACGATGTTCTGCATCATGGACGTATCCGCCTGCGCGTACATTTCGGCGTACGGATCGATGGTGGGCGTGGCTGCCGGTTCCGGCGTTGGCGTAGCGTCTGCAACGGAAACATCCTGGATCACCGGCGTTTTGCTGCCGTTAAAGTAGGAGGAGGGGTTATGCTTGAGATTCCAAACATACATGCCGCCGACTCCAATCAGCACCGCTACAAGCGTCAGGATTGCCGTGAGGAGAATCTTACGGCGCCGCGTTTTTTTGCGTGAAGCGCGCTTTTTTACGTTCGGGCTGAAATAGTCCGTTGGGATGAAAGCCTGTACAGCCGGCGCTTCAAGGACGTTCGACTCCGGCTCGGAAACCGCAATGCTGGATTCCCGTTTTCTATGATTGCGCCGTGAGACGTTCCGTACCGCCGGCGCGCCGGAATTTGCGCGTTCGGCCTTCGCTTCTGCCTGTACCGCAGCAAGCGCCGGGTCTTCTTCGATTGCGCTGTCCTCCGAAAAAACGGGGTTTTCCGGCAGCTCGTTTTGTTGCGGCAGTGAAGATGCCGTACGATCGGCGGGATCGGGCGGAAGCTGGAGTTCCTCCGGAGTCCCGTTCTTTTTTTCTTCCATGCGTACTTGGATTCCTTTCCGATCGGCGGCAAGAGTTTGACAATAGCCGCCGTATTCTAGTATTATATCAAATTGTCGCGCTATGCAAAGCTGTATTTAAGATATTACAAAGAGTTTACATTGTTGCACGGTCTATACGGACGAGCCAAAAATAGACCTTTTCCGAAAGGGAAAAGCGCGCTATAATAAAAACTGTTCAAGTATGCGTTTCGTTGCAGAATTTGAATAAAAAAGTTGGAGGGTTGGGAAATGATAGTTATCATCCCCGCTTATCAGCCGGATGAAAAGCTGATAAAGCTTGTCCGGCAGTTGAAGGCGGAGACGGATTATCCGATCGTTATCGTTGACGACGGCTGCACGGGAGAAAGCTGCGATGTGTTTGGGCAACTGGAAGCAGACGCCGTGATACTGCATCATGAGGTGAATCGCGGCAAAGGCAAAGCGCTCAGAACCGCGATGGAATACATTTATAAAAACTACCCGCATTCGGAAGGCATTGTCACCGTGGATGCGGACGGACAGCATTTGGTCAAGGATATCGTGCGGGTCAGCAAGGCCTGGGAGAACAATAAAAAAGCGCTTGTGCTGGGATCGCGCAAATTCACGGGGAAGGTTCCCTTCAAGAGCCGGGCGGGGAATGCGATCACGCGGTGCGTGTTTGCCGCATCGACTGGAGTTCGCGTGTTTGATACGCAGACCGGGCTTCGCGCCTATTCGGTCGCACGTGTTCCAATGATGCAGGAGATGAAGGGCGACCGGTACGAATACGAGATCAATGTGCTGCTGTATTCCACACGGCACAAGATACCGATCGAGGAAGTGACCATCGATACGGTATATATCGAGGACAATCAATCCTCCCATTTCAACCCGGTGCGCGACGCGTGGCGGATCTATAAAATGATCGGGCTATTTGTTGCTTCGTCCGTGGCGGCGTTTGTCATTGACGTCGGCGGATTTTCGCTGCTGCGGTTTTTTGGCATTTCCAAGCCGCTTGCGGAGATCGTCGCCCGCGTCGTCAGCTCGTTTTGCAATTACCTGCTGAACCGAAAGTTTGTCTTCGAGGGACGATGCAAAAGCAGCGTGCTCCGGTATTATGTGCTGGCCTTGTGTATGCTTGCCGCCGATTACGGCATATTGTCGCTGCTGTCGCTGATGATGCCGGAATGGGTGGCAAAGACCCTGTCGGGGCTTTTGCTATATCCTGTCAGCTTCTATTTCCAAAGAAGGTTTGTGTTCCCTGTGAAGGAGGAAGAATTACAGGATGTCTGAGACAAGCAAACGAAAAAGAAAAACGCTGAAGATCATTCGTATGGTGGCAGTGGATCTTGCGATCCTGCTGTTGCTTGTGGGCGCTTTCCTATACTTTTATTTGTTCCGGCAGGAGGAGCTGACGCCCACGGAGCTGCCGCACCTTACGGCCGCGCCGACGGCGACGCCTACGCCTGCCGCTGCAGAGAATCCGCCGGCGGATTCCACACAGACGGATGCTCCTGAAACGCCGACGCCGGTTCCGGAACCGAGCCTGCTCAATGGAAAATTCTCGGATTACTTTACCGACGGCGAGATCGTTTCTTCGGAGGACGGCTATGCAAGCGCCAAGGTTGCCGTGCGCATGAACACGGTTCAGACAGGAGAGATTACCTACCATGTCGCGGATATTTATATCAAGGATATCACAAGCCTGCGCGGTATGATCTATTCCGACTATGGCAGCAAAACCTATATGGACGTGGTTGACATGGCGCAGCAAAGCAATTCAATCGTGGCGATCTCGGGCGACTTTTTCGGCTTCCGCAAGGCGGGGCTTGTCATTCGCAACGGCGTCGAGTGGAGAAAGAAGTCATCGCAGGAGGATGTCTGCGTACTCTATTATGACGGGACGATGGAAACCTATAATTGGCGCCAGACCTACGACAATTTGGATGCCATTTATGCCAAAGGCCCCTATCAGGCGTGGTGCTTTGGCCCGATGCTGCTCGACGAAAACGGGCAGCCGATGACGGAGTTCAGCAGCACACTGACCCGCGTCAATCCGCGCAGCGCAATCGGATATTTTGAACCGGGACATTACTGCTTTGTGCTGGTTGACGGCAGGCAGGCAGGCTATTCCGTTGGCATGACGATGGAGGAATTGTCTCAGCTATTCTATGATCTTGGCTGTAAGGCCGCCTATAACTTTGACGGCGGCGCGACGGCGGTCATGGCGTATATGGGAAACCTTTACAGTCGGCCGACCGGGAAGGATCGCAAGATCAGCGATATTGTGATGATCGGCGAACCGCAGGCGCAGGCTGACGCCGAATAAGGAGGAAACGAGCATGTTTAAACGAATTTTTCCCCATTTGACCATCATTCTGGGACTCATGTGCGTGACGCTGTTCATATTTGACCGATTTAACGGCGTTTTAGCGTTGCTCTCCAATGAGATCTCAAAGGTCATGATTCTGGTGCTGTCCGTAGCGGCGATCGTTACGTCGATCATGCTGATCGGCCGCTTCTGGAAGGACGACGAGATGGCGGAGGAAGCAAAGGAGAAACGTGCGCGGCACGCGGCGGCCAAAGCCGCAAAATCCCGCGAACAATAAGTTTGCTTGATACAACAGAAGCCGCACATCCGTTTGGATATGCGGCTTCTGATTTGTTATCGCAGATTTATTTTGCCGAATTGTTCTGCTTGCGTTTTTCAACCGCGCGCTGGATGGCCTTTGTGCCTTCCACGATCGGGATGATGCACACGGCAAGTCCCATGGCGACGCCGTACTCTGCCAGATTGATGGGCTCAAAGCTGAACGCCTTGGCAAGGAACGGTACGTACAGCACGGTGGTGGTCAACAACAGACTCAGTGCGGCCGCGCCCCAGAGGAGCTTGTTTTGTTTCTTCATGGTGAAGATGCTGCCGCGCTGACTGCGCATGTTGAAGCTGTGGAAGATCTCCGCCATGCTCATGGTCAGAAACGCCATCGTCATGCCATCGGCACTGTTTGTGATCTCCCAAACGCCCGCTTCCATATAGTGCCCCACAAAGTAGGCAATCAGCGTGAGGATCGTAACGAGCAGCCCTTGATACGCCACGTCAAAGCCCATGCCGTGGGCAAAGATGCCATCCGTCGTGCTGCGCGGCGCGCGGAGCATGATATCCGACTCGGCGTCTTCCGTACCGAGCGCAAGCGCCGGGAAACAGTCGGTGATGAGGTTGATCCACAAAAGATGCACGGGCTTTAGGATTGTAAAGCCCAGCAGGGTTGCCGTGAAGATGCTCAGCACCTCGCTCATATTGGAGGAGAGCAAAAACTGGATGGCCTTGCGGATATTGTCATAGATCCGGCGTCCCTCCTCAACCGCGCCGACGATGGTGGCAAAGTTATCGTCTGCGAGCACCATGTCCGCGACATTTTTGGTGACGTCCGTTCCGGTGATCCCCATGCCGACGCCGATATCGGCGCTCTTGATGCTGGGCGCGTCGTTGACGCCGTCGCCGGTCATAGCGGTGACATAGCCGTTTTTGCGCCAGGCATTGACGATGCGTACCTTGTGCTCGGGCTGGACACGGGCATAGACGCTGAAGTTTTTCACGTCGTTTTGGAACTGCTCGTCGGAGATATCATTCAGCTCCGCGCCGGTGATTGCCTGCGAAGCATCGTTGATGATGCCAAGCTGCATCGCGATGGCGACGGCGGTATCACGGTGGTCGCCGGTAATCATGATGGGACGAATGCCGGCCTTGCGACATTCTTCGATCGCCGCAGTGACCTCCGGACGTACCGGATCGATCATGCCGACCAGTCCGATGAAGGTCAATTCCCGCTCAAGGCTCTTGGGCGAGACGTCGCGCGGAATGCTTGGATAGGTGCGGCAGGCGGCGGCAAGCACGCGCAGCGCCTGATCGGCCATACGCTTGTTTTCCGCCAGAATATCCTGACGCAGCTCCTCCGTCAGCGGCACGACCTGCCCGTTTTGCAGGAAGGAGGTGCAGACCTTCAGCACTTCGTCCGGCGCGCCCTTGGTGTATTGGATGAAGCTTTCCCCGTTTTCACGCGAGTGAATGGTGGACATCATTTTGCGCATGCTGTCAAACGGCGCTTCGGCAACGCGCGGCGTTTCGGCGTCCAGATCGGTCTTGGCAAGCCCCTCCTGCTGGTACGCAAAGTTTACAAGCGCGCATTCGGTCGGTTCGCCGACGGCGATATAGTCGTGGTCTAGCTCCGCGTCGCTGCACAGCGCCATCGCAGCGGCCAACGTGCGGGTGTCGCTTCCAAAGTGATCCACGACGGTCATTTTGTTTTGGGTCAGCGTACCGGTTTTGTCCGAGCAGATAATCTGTGCGCAGCCCAGCGTCTCGACGGCGGTGAGCTTTCTGATGATGGCGTTGCGCTTGGACATATTGGTGACGCCAATGGAAAGCACGATTGTGACGACGGCGGCAAGCCCCTCCGGGATCGCCGCAACCGCAAGGCTGACAGCAACGAGGAACGAGCTCAAAATCACTTCAAAATTCATGCTGCCCGTGCGCAGCCAGCCCAGCAGGAAGATAAACACGCAGATGCCGACCACAAGATAGCTTAGAATTTTGGATAGCTGCGAGAGCTTGATTTGCAGCGGGGTCTGACCGTCCTCTGCCTTGGAAAGCGCGTCGGCGATCTTGCCCATCTCGGTATCCATGCCCGTGGCGGTGATGACGGCTTTGCCGCGGCCATAGACTACGGTACTGCCCATGTACATCATATTTTTCCGGTCGCCCAGCGAAACATCCTTTTCAACGCCGAGATCCAGCGCCTCGAACATCTTTTGCACCGGGACGCTCTCGCCGGTCAATGCGGCTTCCTCAATTTGCAGGCTTGCGCTTTCCAACAGACGCCCGTCTGCCGGCACGGCGTCGCCGGCTTCCAGAAGAACGACGTCGCCCACCACAAGCTCCTCGCTCTTGATGCGAACAATCTCCCCGTCGCGCAGAACGCGGCACATGGAGGCGGACATCTTTTGCAGCGCTTCAATGGCTTTTTCGGCTTTGCTTTCCTGATAAACGCCCAATATGGCGTTGATGATGACGACAATCAGTATGATAATCACATCGGCAAAGCTTTCGTCGGGCTGCGTGGCGGCAATGATGCCGGACACCAGCGCGGCGGCGAGCAGAATGATAATCATGGGATCCTTCAGTTGGTCAAAAAAACGTTTGACCAGAGAATCCTTTTTGGCTTCGGCCAGTTTATTGGAACCATTTTTCGCCAAGCGGGCGGCGGCCTCACTTCGGGACAGCCCGCTGTCACCGGAAGCGACGTCATGCAGAACGCTCTTTCGGCTTTCGAGATAATACTTCACACAGTTCACTCCTTCTGTTATATGTTGTACAAAAAAATCAAAGACCCATGTACGCCTGCCAGTAACGGGTCGTACATGAGTCTGGTTATTTCATCCAAGACAGACCGTACCGGCCATGATGTTGCCCTTGGAACGCAGACGTGATACAAAAACACTGCGCCAACTACTCCCTCACGTGCTGCATATTATACCAGAGCTTCCGTGTTTTGCAAACAGTATCTTCTTTTTTTTACACAAAAACAGAGTTTTGACCGAAGAAACGCCGTTTTGCCGTTTCTTGCCAGATATTGCAGGAAGGTATAATATGAATACAAAAGGGGGCGGGGGATATGAAGATCGAGGTTGGCGCAACACGACCGGAACAGTTCCAAGAATACTGGCCGGGGCAGTATTCCGTGTTTTCGCATTTTGAGTTTGCAGCGGGGATTCCGCAGATATTGTTTGCCATTACAACCAGAAAGGCGGATGGACAGCCCAACATTGCCTTCCATTCGTGGAGCTGCTTTCAGGGGGGCGGGGAGAGCGGTTACTTTGCCATCCTTGCCGGGCTTTCAACGCAAAACCATACCTACCACAACATCAAACGAACGGGGGAGTTTGCGGTCAATTTTATCGCACCCGCGTACTATGATGCTGTCATGAAGACCATCCAGGATAACAGCGGTGATGAATTTGCCGTCGCGGGACTTACGCAGGAGCCGTCAAAGACCATCGACGCGCCGCGGATTGCGGAGAGCTTTTTGACGCTGGAGTGCAAGGCGGAGCATTATCTCGATCTTGCCGGAAACGGGAAGACCATGCTGGTCGCCGGACGCGTGCAGTTGCTAGCCTGCCGGGAGGAATACGCGCACGGTATCGATCAAAAGTATGGGAACGACGGGTTTATGTTCAATGTTCACGCGCCGCTCGATCTGACGACCGGGAAAGGCAATACCATTGGCGTTGCCACACTGCAAATCGACAGAACCTATTGAGAGAAACAATCAAAGCATCCCAAGCTTGAAGCTGCTCCACAAAGATTATTTTCGGGTATCCTCGTTTTCAAAACGGGGATACCCGAATTTTGTCTATGCGTCTTATTTTACGGATAAATTGGCATCTTTATAAAACTACAGCAACACCTCATATTTGTACTCTTCCATGGTAATATCAGTCCCTCTTTTTTTGTATGATTTTTTGTTAACGATCGTTCCACCGCATTTTTTAGCTACACGATTCGACGGGGCATTTTCTTTGCTCACCCAAATGGTTACTTTTTCTGCACCCTGGCTGCGTGCATAAGCGATAAGCCCTTGCGCTATTTCAGTTGCATAGCCTTGACACCAGAACTGTT
>CAZWUK010000017.1:0-31379 GCA_964636685.1 uncultured Oscillospiraceae bacterium | reverse complement strand
GAACGTGATTGTCGCCGAAGTATTTATCAATATGCTGCAATTCGATTCTGCTCATAAAAAAGGGATCCTTTCTTTACGTTTGGTTTAATGGTGAGGTATAAAAGCGTTTCGATCAGCCCCAGCTCTTGCTGATGTCTGCATCGAAGAATTTGTTGGCAATCCAGTAGGAGAACATGATGAACAAAACGATCACAAAAGAAATCGCGTCCGCCATCTGCGGCAACCCGTCGTTGGAATAGACAAAGGCCAAATAGGACAGGGTTCTGGTGGAGGGCGTCATACATACGGCAATCAAGTCCAATTCCTTTGCGATGGCGATAAAGACGAGCATCAGACCGGAGAAGAAGCCGTTCTTGGAGAGCGGCAGAACGATCTTAACCATGCGCTGCCAAAAGCTTGCGCCAGCGATGTCGGCCGCTTCCTCCAGTTCCATGGAAATCTGCATCATGTTTGCCGTACCGCTCCGGCTGGCAAACGGGAAATTTTTGACAACACTGATTAGTACCAGCAGTGCAAACGTACCGTAGAGCGACGGAAGAAATCCGATCCGCTTGCTGAACACGGCGAGGAAGATTGCGCCGAATGCCGCGCTTGGGATCAGGTAGGGGATAAAGACCAGCTGCTCCGTGAGGCTGCCGAACCAGCGCCCACGACCACGCGAACTGATGTAGCCAAAAAACTGTCCAAAGAACGCGGTGATGACGGAGGCGATCAAGGTCAGCTTTACAGTGTTCCACAGCGAAGAAATGAAGTCCGGATTGCGGAAAATACCCGGATAGCTTCGAATGGCTTCTGCATCGCTCAACTGTCCGATCCAGTTGAATAGCGTCAAATTGGAAAGCGCATATCCGCCGCCGGTGGTTTTTTGGAAGCTTTCCAGAATCAGAACCAGCATGGGAACAACAAGCGCAACGGCAAGGAAAAGCACAAGCACGATCAATAGCGGCCAGCGTGCCTTGCCAAGCTGTATCATTGTGCTGCGGCCACCCTTGCCACCGATTGTAGCGTAGGATTTTCTGGTGCCGGTAAACAGCTTATTGGCGTAGATGCAACCGGATGCAAGCAGAACCATGAGGATTGCCATGGCGTATCCAACGCCGGCAATGCTGCTGGTAATGTAGTCGTGCATGCGGGTGGCCAGCGTGAAGTAACCGATCGGCATGCCGAGATATGCCGCTACGCCGAAGCCGCCCAGCGCCTTTGACATCGTCATGATAATGGCGGATAGGATCGCGGGCAGAATCAGCGGCATCGTGATTTTTCGAATAATCATCAGCTTGCTGGCGCCTTGGATCTCGCCCATTTCCTCCAGCTCGCTGTTTACGCTGCGCAGCGTACTGGAAACCATAATATAGGCAAAGGCATAATAGTGCATGACCAGCACGCATACGATTGCGACCGGCCCGTATGCCAACCAGTCGGGAATTGTCATCCCCATGCCCTCCAACAAGCCGAGCGAGCCGCTTCGCGCATTTCGAAAGACGGCGAACCACGACATGGATTTACACCACGACGGGATCATGTACGGAACGATAATCAGCATGGATAACAGCTTTTTTCCGGGCAGATTGCTTCGCACCATGAGCCACGCCATGACCGAGCCGAGCGGGACGGCGATGATGCAGGTAAAGAAGGCGATCGTTACCGAATGAATCAGCGGCTTCCAAAGAACCGCTGTAGACATTTCCGACGCGATCAGGTATTTCCAGTAGTAGAGCGAAAAATCGCCAACCTGTCCGCCGGCACGGCGCGCGTCGCTTTTTGCCAGCGTGAACGTGTTTTGCAAAACGGATAGCAAGGGGATGACGACAAGACACACCAGCAAAATAAACGAAAGCAATACGATCAGATTAAATGGATTGCCGATTACGCCCATAATCCGATTTTTTAGCCTTCGAGTGGAGAAAGTTACCTTTGGCTTGGTTTTCATGAACAGCAAGTACTCCTTTGTATGATATACGCGACCCAAGACGAACGCATGAAACGCATGGGAACGGTATCGAAGCAAGCAGAAAGCCCGCTATTAATTCTGATAAGCGATTGTCCGACGGGAACAGTAAATTTCTCAAAATATTACGTGAACGTTTGCGTAACGAGGATAGGATTATTCTAAGACATTTGTGAATGGTTGTCATTGTAAAACTATCTTTCGATAAAAAATATATAAATTTAAACAAAAATGTAAAATATTATGTTATTCTGAATCATGAATATAGAAGTTGCATGATCTGGCACGAACCCCAAAATTATTACAGACCCAAACGATCATTTTTTCTTCTGCAAACGATTGCGTTACAGACAGAGCAGATTTTGCATGTCCTCCGGCAGCGGGCTTTCAAGATGCAGCGATTTTCCGGATAGGGGATGAACCATATCCAACGTGGAGGAATGGAGCGCCGGACGTGCGATCAAGTCGGGACGTTCCTCTCCGTAGAGCCAATCGCCCGCAAGAGGAAATCCCAGAAAAGCCATATGCACCCGAAGCTGATGCGTCCTTCCGGTATGCGGAACCAGACGGACAAGCGAGAAACGCGCTGTGCGCCGGAGGACGGCGTATGTCGTGAGCGCATATTGCCCATCGGGCGCGATTGCTCTTTGATAGCGGGAATTAGGCGCAAAGCCGATCGGCTGTTCAATCCTGCCGGATTCCGGAGACACCGCGCCGACGGCAATGGCAAGATAGCTGCGACGGAAGGAATCCGTATGGAGTAAACGACGAAGCCGCTCGTGCATATATCCGTTTTTTGCCAGCGTCATAATGCCGGAGGTGCCGCGATCCAAACGGCTTACAGGATGCGGTGTTTCATCCGGAGCGAGCATGGCGGCAACCGCGTTTTCCACGGTGCATTCTCCGGGAAAACGACTCGATTCGTGAACGGTGATTCCGGCGGGTTTGTCGATGATGATAAGATCCTCGTCCTCATATAATACGGAAAGCGGAAATTTGATCGGCGTGAACGCATGGCAATCCGGGTCGTCGCCGATCTGCGCAACCAGCACGCTGCCCACGGCGGGGTATGCGGTCGTATAAACCTTTTCTCCGTCCAATTGAATTCCGGCGGGACGGCGCTTTAACCGGGATATCAGATGGTCGGACAGCTGCAATTCGTTTGACAACAGCGATTTTACGGTTCGACCTGCATGCGCCGGTTCGATTTTTAAAGATAATGTCCGCATTCCGCTCCTCCTGCCCGCGCTATTTTCTTATAAGTATACCACAGCTATTCCGTTCTTTGCGGATTGATGTCTTGCGGAAACGTTTGCAATATGATATTCTCGCATTGTTACTTGCCGTGGAAACACATTTCTTTGGGCGCAATCACAATCAATAAAAGGAACAATCAGGAGGGCGGACATATGCAGCTTTACACGAACGCGACGTTTTTGACCTGTGAGCCGAAAAACAGGATTTTTACTGCCATGGCGGTCGAAAAAGGACATATCGCATGGATCGGCGAAGAGAACGATATTCCGCCGCAGTATCAAAATGGGGCGAAGATCGATCTGGAAGGCGCCACAGTCACGCCCTCGTTTGGCGATACGCACATACACTTTGAGTCGCTTTGCGTGTTTGAAAACACTTTTTATCTGACGGAAGCAAAAGACTTCGAAGAAGCGGAACAGATTGTGCGCGCGTGCGCGGAAAAAAAGCCGAAGGCCAAGGTATTGATCGGATACGGCTGCTCCGCGCACACGGTTGCGCAAGCCCGACTGCCGGAACGGAAGGATTTGGACGCATGGACGAGCCGTCCGTTGATGATCGTAAAATACGACGGGCACGCCGCCGTATGCAACAGCGCCCTTCTGAAGCTGCTTTCAGAACAGGTCAAGAACGCCCCCGGCTTTCATGCTGACACCGGATGGCTGAATCAAACCGCGTTTTTCCTTGGTACAAACGAAGTCACGGCGATGATTCCGACGCTTGATATTGTGCGTGGGTTATCCGTCGGTGCAGACAGCCTCGCCAAGGTCGGCATCTCTATGGTGCACAATGTCGAAGGCGTTGGTTTTCCGAAGGATCTCGATGTGGATATGATAAATCTGCTTGCCCCGGCGCTGCCGCAGGCATACCGCACTTTTTTTCAGACGATGGATCTTTCCGCTGTCCAAAAACGCCATATGCACCGTGTAGGCGGCTGCTTTAAGCTTGCGCTGGACGGCTGCTTCGGAAGCGAGGACGCCGCGCTCACGGAACCCTACGCAAACGATCCCAACAATAAAGGCGTTTTGTATTATACGCAGGAGCAGGTGAATGCCTTTACGATTGCGGCAAACCGGCTGGGACTGCAGATCACGATGCACGCCATCGGCGACGCCGCCGTGGAGCAGTGCATCAACGCCTATGAAGCGGCGCTGGCAGACTGCCCGCGGGAAGATCACCGCCATGTCCTGATCCATTGCTGCATGGTAAGCGCCTCCCAACTCGACCGGATCGCAAAGCTGAAGCTCAGTCTTGCCGTACAGTCTCCGTTTATCTATTGGCGGCAGGAACCCGACAGCTACCTGTGCAGCGTTTTGGGAAGAGCGCGCACCGACGGGCTGAATCCGCTCAAGAGCATGCTCGATCGCGGGATTGTACTGGGCGACGGATCCGACGGCCCGACGACGCGTCCCGCGCCGCTTGTGGGCATGTCGTTTGCAGTGAATCATCCGAATCCGGCAGAGCGTATTTCCCGCATGGATGCACTCCGCATGATTACCTACAATCCTGCGTACATGACATTCGATGAAAAAAAGCGCGGAAGTCTGACGACGGGAAAAATCGCGGATTTTGTGGTATTGTCTGACAATCCTCTGACGGCGACGGACATTGCCGCCATTCGCGTCAAACGGCTGTTCCTTGCGGGGAAACCTTATGAAACAAAGCTGCGCGGCGTACTGGGACTGGTCTTGCACAGCGTCTATCGCCGTCTACTCCAAAAGGAATACATCTGATACGGCACGCGGGCGGCAACGCAATTGCCGCCTGCCGAATGAACGGTTTCACGAAAGGAAATATGAAATGAAGGCAGTCGTTATACTCTTAGATAGCCTCAATCGCCGGTTTTTACAAATGTATGGCGCAGAATGCGCCGCCATAACGCCAAACTTTGACCGACTTGCCGCGCACGGGACGGTATTTGACAACCATTGGTGCGGCAGCGCGCCGTGCATGCCGGCAAGACGCGACATGATGACCGGCCGGTTGAATTTTTTGGAGCGTCCCTGGGGCGGCATCGAGCCGTACGACCATACGCTGCCCGCAGTGCTCCAGACCGGTAATGTATACTCGCATATTGAAACGGATCACTATCACTACGCACGTCGCGGCGGCGAAGATTATCTGTGCGATTTCAACTCCTGGAATCTGCACCGCGGCGCGGAAAACGACATACAGTACACGGGGCCGGACAAAGGCGGGATACCGGCGGGAAAACCGGCAGGCTATGTCGGCAAATTCGTTGGTACATATGCGGCGACCAAGGCGCAGTATGCCGGCGTTGCGGAACGGTATTCCACCGCGCGAACGCTGACGGCGGCAGCCGATTGGCTTGACAAATACCATGATGCGGACAATTTCCTGCTCTGGGCGGAAGGCTTTGATCCTCATGAACCGTTCGATGTGCCGGAGGAATTTGTTGAGCTGTATGGCGAAAAGGATATACCGGATCTTCCGTATTGGCCGTCGTATACCACGTCGGATCAATACACCGAGGAGCAGCTTCGTCATTTCCGCACGTTGTATCTGGCACTTTTGAGCATGGCGGATCGCTATGTCGGAAAGATTCTCGACGTGTTGGATCGACATGATCTGTGGAAGGATACAGCGGTGATTTTAACCACAGACCATGGCATTATGCTGGGAGAACACGGATATCTCGGGAAAAACTTCATGCCCGATTATAATGAGGTGTATCGTTTGCCGATGATTGCCGCAGTACCGGGCATAAAAGCGGGACGTTGCGGCGCGCTGACGCAGAACATCGATTTATTGCCCACGCTGATGGAACTGTTTCAAATCTCGCCTTCGGTGCTGCGCAATCCCATCCACGGCAAGAGCTGGATTCCTGTATTGACCGGGAAAAAACAAAGGAATCGAGACGCGGTTCTGTATGGTACGTATGCCAAGTCGGTGTGCTGCTTTGACGGGCGATATACATATTTGCGGCGGACGGTGTCGGCGGACAACGCGCCGCTGTACATCTATGCAGCGAACATGAACGTTTCCGGAAAATCAATTGGGTACGACCTGATGCAGACGGAGGACATTGACCAGATGGAAATGGGCAGATTCCTGCCATGGACGAATTATCCGGTGTATCGTGTGCCCGCAAAGAACGTACATTGGCTGGCAGGCTCTCTACGCTTTGATAAAATAAACGATCATGTCGAGAAAACGATGCTGTTTGATCTGGACGCCGATCCCGCGCAGATGCACCCCATTGAGGATGCGGCAATTGAACGGCAATGCGTAAAAACGCTCAAAAAACTGATGGAGCAGCATGATGCGCCGATCGAACAGTACCAAAGACTCGGAATTTAAGGACGCGGAGCAAACGCAGCGGGCAAAGCCCGCTGTGCTTGTGCCGGAAGGAGACAGGGATGCCGACGGTGAACGTACTCGTAAAACCGGCTTCCGGACGCTGCAATCTACGTTGTAAATACTGCTTTTACAGCGATGAAACAAAGCATCGGGAAACTGCGTGCTACGGAATGATGTCGGAGGAAACGCTGGAACAGATCGTCAAAAAAGCGTTGGAATACGCAACCGGCAGCTGTTCCTTCGGCTTTCAGGGTGGAGAACCGACGCTGGCTGGCTTGGCATTCTTTGAAAAAGCGATAGCGCTGGAGCGGCAATATAACACAAAGGAAGTCACGATCTATAACGCCATTCAGACAAACGGAACCTGCATTGACGACGAATGGGCGGACTTTTTTGCAAAGAATGATTTTCTGGTCGGAATATCGTTGGACGGAGGGGAGACGCTGCACGATCTGTACCGCCGCGACATGGCGGATCGCGGAACGTTTGCAAGCGTAATGAAAGCCATCGGCTGCCTGAAGCGGGCGGGCGTGAAATTTAATATCCTGACGGTCGTGACGGCGCAGACGGCGCGGCATATCGATGAGGTATACGCCTTCTTCAAACGCTGCGACCTTCGTTATCAGCAATATATTCCGTGCCTGGATCCCATCGGGGAGGAACGCGGCAAACAGAAATATTCTTTGACCCCGGAGCGATACGGGAAATTTCTGATTCGGCTGTTTTCCCTCTGGTACGCCGATCGGATCGGTGAGAAAAGCATATACATCCGCTATTTTGAAAATCTGTTGCAGCTGCTCTGCGGCAGATGCCCGGAGGGATGCGGGATATCCGGCATTTGCTCGCCGCAGCATGCGTTTGAGGCGGACGGAAGCGTTTTTCCGTGCGATTTTTACATGCTGGATGCGTATCGTTTGGGCAATATCCATCAAGACGATTTTCCGATTTTTCAACAAAGACGCGAGGCGCTGCGCTTTATTGAAGAGTCTGTTCCGCTCCCGTCAAAGTGTCACGCCTGCCGGTATGTTCAGCTTTGCCGAGGCGGATGCAAACGGGATCGTGTTGACGAATTGGGCAGAACGGCTGAAAATTACTACTGCGCGGCCTATCGGATGTTCTTTGACCAAGCGCTTCCCGGGCTCTATGCCTTGCAAAATAGGACGTCGTCACCCAATTCTGCGTCAATCTTACGAAAATCTTAATCTCTTGTTACATCTATCTTTCTTTTTGGATGATATGCTATTGGCATACGAAAAGAAGAGGTCGCACATGGAGCAAACGCTGCTTAAAAATTTAGATTCGGAACAAAAGAGAAAACGAATACGGGCAATCTGCATCTTGGTATTGTTGTTGATCGCAATGGTTGCTATCTGCTTTGTCGCCGGGAAACCGATGCTGGCGCTGCTGAAGGATCCAAGTAGAATTCGGGCTTGGGTCGATCAACGCGGCGTCTGGTCGCGCATTGCGTTTGTCGGCATGATGGTGTTCCAGATCATCGCGGCGTTTATCCCGGGAGAGCCGCTGGAGATTGCGGCAGGGTATGCGTTCGGCGCGTGGGAGGGCACGCTTCTGTGCTTGATCGGTACTGCGCTCGGCGGACTGATTGTATTCCTTTCCGTTCGAAAATATGGTAGAAGACTGGTTGAATTGATTTACCCGATGGAGAAGTTTGACGAAATTCGCTTTTTAAAAGACGAAAAGCGGCTTGGGTGGACGGTGTTTTTGCTGTTTTTCATTCCCGGGACGCCCAAAGACGTCATGACGTATTTCGTCGGTTTGACAAATATGAAGCTTACCACCTGGCTCGTGATTTCCTTTATGGCGCGAATTCCATCGGTTGTTACCTCTACGGTCGGAGGAAATGCACTGGGCGTTAACAACCTGTGGTTTGCGGCGATCGTTTTTGCCGCAACGCTTCTTGTCAGTGGGATCGGCGTGCTGGTTTATCGATGGTTTTGCAAGAGAAAGCCGGCGATTAAGCAGTAAACACTAAAAATTCACAATTGGCTTGATAAAAAGCGGGACGGCAGTCGGAAACGAGATTGCAGCAGCGCGTTTTTTCATGCTATGATAATCAATAATGCGATGCAGCAGGAGAGGCTAACGGTATCAGCGCATTTTTCTGGGGGGAAACATGCAAACTAAAAATAGCTCCGGCGTATTCGACCGGGAATTTTTCCGAAGGAATATCGGTTTATTTCAAACGTTGAATGAGAAAATGCTTCGAATAGCATACCCGGCGACTGGAGCCGCGGTATTTTTAGCGGCGGTTCTGATGGGGGTGGCGGACGCTTCTTTTCAATCCGTCGGTTTTCTCTGGATCGGCGTTGCTCTGTACAGCGTTGGCACTTTGCTCGTTTACTTGCTGCTTCCGGAAAAGAAACGTTTTGCATCGGCGGCATGGAGCGGCTATTTCTGCATTTCCGCTCTGCTCGCCATATCGGTTGACGCCGTTATGACGCCGGCGCAACCCGCAAAAATAATCTATCTTGTTTTGATTGCGGCTCCATTGCTGTATTCCGGCTACCCCGTGCTGCCCTGTTCCCTGATTGCCTGCGGCGCGGCGATTTCGTGCGTTGCCGCCGCTATATTCAAACACGATTTTCCGACCGTTTTGCGCACCGACGTCGTCGGCGTCGTTTGCTCCGGCGGACTGGGAATCGCCTTTTCGTTTTTACGCAGCCGAACTTCCACGCAAATGGCGCATGTGCTGTATGGCATGGAGAAAGCAGAGAACGCACAGCGGAGCGACGCGCTGATCTGGGGAGAAGCGGAGCGCCGTTGCCGCCTGTTTTTCTCAGCAAGGATGAACCAACAGCAATGCGCGCTGTTTTTGATGCGAATCCAAGCGTATGAAACACTATGCGCGCTGCTTGGCGAGGCGCAGGCCAAGCAAACCGTCGATTTAATCGGCAAACGCATAACGATGATATTTCGGGAAGGGGATATCGTTGGGTTCCGATCGGACGCCACGTTCTTGATTTTGATGAAGGACGTTCGCAATGCGGACGCCATGGAAAAGAAGTCCGCCGAGCTGCATCGGCTGATCGGTGAAATTTTCGCGGAGAACCGGGAGCTGTCGCTGGATGCAAACATAGGCGCTGTCTACATCAGCAATATACCGATCACATTTGAGGACGCGCTGGAACAGGCGCAAAAGGCGCTGCTTTGCTCGTTGGGGGCTTGCGACGCTGAATTTGTGATTGTCGAAGCCTGAGCGCCGTTTATCCGGCAATACAGCAGCGTACGATCCGCTTCGTACGCTGTTTGTTTGCGTAAAATTTGTGAAATTTCGCAGCAGCCGCATTTTTTTCGATCTTTTATGTTACAATACGCAATGTATGTCAGTCTGCGCTTTGCGCGTTGTTAGAAAGGAATCGTAATGACTCGATTAAAATGGATGCCGCTGCTGTTGATTTTCATGCTGGCGACAGTACTGTCAGTAGCCGGCGGATGCCAAGGAGAGGCCGTCACAGCAGAACCGTCCATCACTCCGGAACCGGAGAAACCGCAGATCGTATCGTTGGATATTGCTGATCCGACGCCGACCGTCGTGCCGAGCACGCCGGAGGCAACGCCGACCCCCGGGCCGACGCCTGTGCCGTTTTCCTATTATGCACCCACCGTCGATATGACCTATGAAGAACTGGTAGGCAGTACCGATGATATGAGCAAAAACGGAAAGGAACTGCTCGCGGCGGGCTATCCGGATCCCAAAACCTACTATATTATCGTTGATAAGCAGTGGCAGCTGGTTCTTGTTTACAAGCGTATTGACGACGGATCGAAATTCGGCAAGCCCGATTACGATCAGCCGGTGCGGTATATGCTGTGTTCCTCCGGAAACCCGAACAGAGAATACGGACACGATACAACGAGTGGTATCTGGGCAATTGAGCCGGCCAAGGAACGTTTCTACCAGTTTGTTAATCTGGAGGCGGCGCAGTACCTGACGCTGATTCATAGCCGAACTTATTTCCATTCGATTCTGTATGATAAGGCGCGGGATCTTTCCACGCTTATCAAGGAGTCTTATGATGATCTCGGAACAAAGGCGTCGCATGCGTGCATTCGCCTGACGGTGCCGGATTCCAGATGGATCTGGTATAACATTGGCTATGGCACGACCTGCGAGATCCGCGACGGAAGCAAGGACGATGCGGTTACAGCGGCGATTCGCGCACAGCTGATTCTGCCTGCCTCCAAAAGCGGCGTTCGCTTGAAGGCAGGCGAGACGCCGTGGACGGACAATTGGACCATCGACGGCGTGGAGCATGTGTTGGAGTTTAAATACATGGCGCCGCGCAAGCCGGATCTTGGCGACGGAGACGATTCCACCGATGGATCGTTGGATGGAACGACCACGGACGGCGGATCGACTACGACGCCGGGGACAGGCGGCGGTGGTACCGGTAGCGGGGGAACGGACGGTTCCCTGGTGATCGGATGAAACGAAACGGCGGCATTGCCTGCCTTGTTCTTGCGGGCGCGCTTTTCTTTGCGCAGACGCCCCTAAAAGCAGGGCATGCAGAAACCGCTGCTGTCGATGTGCAAGCCGCCGCGGAATTGTTGCTGCATCAAACGGTGCTGACTGTGGACGCGGCTTCCTGCGCACAGGCGCTTTCGAATTGCGAAATGTCGCTTTACAGCGATCTTGCCGCCCATGCCGGCGTGTTTTCCGAGCTGACGGAGCGCATTCGCTCAGCGGTGCAGGACGGGTCTGCTAAAGCCGCAAAGCAAATCGAAAGCGCCGGTTATCCGGCCCCGCAGGTGACGTGTGCGCTGGAGACGCTGACGTGGCAGCAGGTCGCCGCGGTTTGCCGCACGTTCGGCATAGAAGGCGTTCCAAAGCAAATTGCAGATACCCTGCTTGTTACGGTGCGTATTGCAGAAAACACGGCGACTCTTGTTGTCAACGCCCCCGGGATCGATCAAATGGCCGCAGGCGGAACGAGAACGCAGCTGATGGACGCCAAGTTTACACTGGATTATCTCAATACGGTATATGACGACACGGGAATTACAAAGTATTACGAACCGTACGTGTTTCCGGATGGTTATCTGCAGGCGCTGATTCATCCGGTGCCCGGCGGAACGATCAAGGACGGCTGGTACGCTGGCAGATCCGCAAATACGCGGCGCCATACGGGAACGGATATCATTCGTTCGGCAAAAACCGAAATTCTTTCCTGTACGGACGGCGTCGTACTGTATGTGGGCTATCTGCCCATTCCCGGATACTATGTCGTGATACGGGATCCGCTTGGATTTGAGTATCATTATTATCATATGTACGAAGAGAGCGCCTTTGTATCGGAGGGCGATCCGGTGAAGCAGGGCGATGTGATCGGGCGAGTCGGCTCCACTGGCAACAGCGCGGGGTATCATCTGCATCTTACCGTGGTTTCCCCGGAGAACACCTACATCAATCCCTACGACATGTTTCAGGAAGCGGGAATTGGGACCATGCGCGGTTGATACTTTTTCGCATAGCGACAGCCTCTTGCGGCATAGACTGCTGCAGGAGGCTGTTTTATGAGTATAGATAAGCTTGAATTGACGCCGTTTTCCGCATCCGATCCGCAGGACGATCATCCGATCAAGCCGGCGCGCATTCCCATGCCGATACGGCGCGGGAGAAAGCGCG
Organism: uncultured Oscillospiraceae bacterium; assembly: GCA_964636685.1. Lineage (GTDB taxonomy): Bacteria > Bacillota > Clostridia > Christensenellales > CAG-138 > CAZWUK01. Next base: position 19,209 of record CAZWUK010000017.1, on the reverse strand, counting down.
TTGTATATACCAGCAGTATGGGGGCAAAAATCGGTCTTTGCTTGCTTGTGTTTGCCGCCGCGATCCTGATAGAGCGCACCTTTGTAAAAGCGAATATCGCATCTGAACCCGGCAGCGTGGTATCGGCGGAGACGGAGAACGAAGGGGGCGGCGCTTCTGGGAGCGGACAACAGGAAGATGACGTTTTGGGACGCCTGCGCTTTGTAGAGGAAGAAAATGTGACCAGCGTATTTGCGGGACAACAAAAATGGTCGCTTCCCGTACCCGCAACTGCGGCGGAGCTGCTTTCTGACGACACGTTTCTTTTGCTGCATGCCGCTGCAGAAGCGACGGTGACAACCACAGCTTCCGGCGAGGTACGCGCCGTCGGGGTTGACGAAACCTACGGCAATTATGTGCGTATCTATCACGGCAGCGATCTGGAAAGCGTTTATTTTCATTTAGAGAACGTCAATGTCGAAAAGGGGCAGCCGCTCAACGCGATGGATGCAATCGGCACGCTCACCGATGACGGACAGCTTTATATCGCAATCTATCAGTCCGGTGAAAAGCAGGATCCATCCCACTATATCGACATTGCACAATTCAGCTGATATGCGCTTGTTTACCGTACGCGATATCGAAATACAGGTTCACCCGCTGACCTTCATCGTCGTGGCGGCAGCGTTTGTGCTTGGCAAGGCGGAAGCGTTTTTTATGTCCTTACTGGCGCTGCTTTTGCATGAAACAGCGCACGTGGCGACTGCGATGGCGTTTGACATTCCGATCTATTCGGTGACGTTTTTGCCGTTTGGAGGCATTGCAAATATGGATCGCGACAGCATGCCGCCGCAGGCGGAGGTCTGCATTGCATCAGCGGGGCCGTTGTTTAGCATACTGCTTGCAGGACTAGCGGCGGTGTGCTGCGATTTTTTCCCGGGGATTCGCAGGAACCTGGCACCTTTTCTATACTACAATCTTGTGTTGGCCGCCGTGAACTTTCTCCCGGCATTGCCGCTGGATGGAGGACGGGTCTTTCGGGCATATTTATCGCAGCGAATGCTTAAGAAGCGCGCCACGATGGTCGCTTCGGTGCTGGGAATCGTATTCGGAGTGCTGCTGTTGGCGGCATGCGTTTATCTATATTCGATGCGCATTCGCAATCTGATGCTGCCGATGATGGGCGTTTTTCTGCTCATTGCCGCCATAAGTGAGCTGCTACGTGCGCGGAGGGAAGCATATACCGCGTATTTTCAGAAAAACAGTCGCATCCGGCGCGGGGAAGGACGACCGGTGTTCATGATCGCCGTCCATGAGAATATGCGCGTTGCCGAGGCGCTGGCGACGCTGAAAAAGTATGATTACAATGTGCTGCGCGTTGTGGATGACGGTATGCAAACCCTTGCAGAGATCGACGAATGGCAGCTGATGCGCGGCATGGCCCGCATAGGCGCGTCGGGTACGCTTTCACAAATCATCACATTTGACCGCGCAAGCCGGATGTGCTAAAATAATACGGTGTTTGTGGAGGTATGTTGCTTGGATCAGGAAATGATGGACAAGCTCCTGTCGATGGTTGAAAAGCCCATGCGGTATATCGGCGGCGAGTGGAATATGATAAAAAAAGAGCAGGCGGATTTCCGTTTTGCATTGTGTTTCCCGGATGCGTATGAGATTGGGATGTCCCACCTTGGTTCCCGTATTTTGTATCATGTGCTGAACGAGCGCGAGGATATTGCATGCGAGCGGGTCTTTGCGCCATGGCCGGACATGGAGCAGGCGCTGCGCACGGAAAAGCAGCCTCTTTTTTCTCTGGAAACGCGGCGCTCTCTGAGTGAATTCGATATCGTCGGCTTTTCGCTGCTTTACGAAATGTGCTATACCAACATTTTGACGATGCTGGAGCTTTGCGGTATTCCGTTCCGCTCCGCCGACCGTGACGAGAGCATGCCGCTGATCGTATGTGGCGGCCCATGCACGGTGAATCCGGAACCGATCGCGCCGTTTATGGACGCGGTCATGATCGGCGACGGCGAGGAGATGATATTGGAGCTTGTCGATACTTACCGCGCGGCAAAGGCGGCCGGCTGTGACAGGCTGGAAATCCTCAGGCGGCTTTCCAAAATCGATGGCATATATGTTCCTGCGTTTTATGAGACGACAGAAAACGGCGTCACAAAGACCGAGCCGACGGCGCCGGACAAGGTCATACGCCGGGTTGTAAAGGATCTGGAAAACACACCGTTTATGGGGAAACCAATCGTTCCCTTCATGAATATCATTCACGACCGTGTGTCTGTCGAGGTGATGCGCGGCTGTACTCGGGGATGCAGGTTCTGCCAGGCGGGATATATTTATCGCCCCGTTCGTGAACGTACGCGTGAAACGCTGATGCAGCAGGCGCATGAAATGATGGCTTGCACGGGATACGATGAAATCTCGCTCTTGAGCCTCAGCACGGGCGACTATTCCGATATTCATGCGCTGGTGCCGCAGATCATACGGGAGATGGAAGAAAAAAAGGTTTCCGTGTCGCTTCCGTCACTGCGCGTAGATTCGGTACTGGCAGAGGATCTGAAAGTCATGCAAACGGTACGAAAGGCCGGGTTGACCTTTGCACCGGAGGCCGGAACGCAGAGACTGCGCGATGTAATCAACAAAAATGTCACCGAGGAAGATATTCTCCGCGCCACCGGCGACGCGTTTGAAGCGGGCTGGAACGGCGTCAAGCTGTATTTCATGATTGGACTGCCGACGGAGACGGACGAGGATATTGTCGGAATCGCGGCACTTGCCAGAAAGGTCAGCGCACAGTTTTATCAGCTTCCCAAGGAAAAGCGGGGGAAAGGCTTGCGCCTGACGGTGAGCGTTTCCACGTTTGTACCAAAGCCTATGACCGCTTTCCAGTGGTTTGGGCAGAATACCCTGGAGGAGATCGTAAAAAAACAGCAGCTGCTTGCCGGTGCGATGAAGGGGATTCGCGGCGCGGAGCTCCGTTGCCATCCGTCACGGCTTTCCGTGCTGGAGGCGGCGTTTTCACGCGGGGATCGCGTGCTGGCGGATGTTTTGGAACAAGCGTATCAGCGCGGGTGTCGGTTTGACTCCTGGTCAGAGCATTTCAAAATCGCTGCTTGGGAAGAGGCTTTTTGTGCGTGCGGCGTTACCATGGAGGATTACGCCACAAAGGAGCGCGACATGACGCAGCCGTTGCCTTGGTCGCATATTGACGTGCTGGTGACGGAGGAATATCTGAGAAACGAATACAAGAAGGCGCTGTGCGGTACGGTCACTAAGGATTGCCGACAGGGCTGCAACGGGTGCTTTGGTAAGAATTATGCGACTTATTGCGGTATATCATAAAAAAGACGTGGTGGCGTACATCTCTCATCTGGACGTACAGCGGACATTGCAGCGGGCATTTCGCAGAGCGGAGATTCCGCTTGCCTATTCCAATGGCTTTAATCCGCATCCGCTGATGTCGTTTGCCTCCGCGCTTGGCACAGGTTCTACCAGCGATGCGGAATGGTTTGAGGTACAGATCGAGGGCGGCATGGAACCGGCAGACTTTGTCAAACGGGTCAATGCGCATTTGCCACCGGATTTTTTTCTTTCCGATGCAATGGAAGCGCCGGTGAATTTTGGCACGCTTTCGGCATTGACGCGCGGGGCAGAGTACCTGGTACTGGTGAACAGTGACAAAATGTTTGATGTGCAAACACTACAAGGCACAATCCGGGATATGTTATCCGGAGAAATCGTAGTGAATAAGCGGACAAAGAGCGGTGTAAAACCCGTAGATATTCGTCCGCAAATCATAAGGGTCTCCGTGGAGAGGATTGCAGGCGACTCGTTCGTCTTGCGAATTCGCGGAAAATTGCAAGCTGATGGCGGGCTGCGGACCGAACTGTTTGTCGGTGCGTTGCTTGACCGTTTGGATGCGCATGGCTTGTCCAGAACACATAGGCTGGCCATGTATTTTGAAAGCGATGGTCTTTTGCCGCGTTTGCCCTTGGATTAGAAAGAAAGGGTAAAGTGAATAAAGAAATACTGGTAGACGCAAGCGGGTTATCCACCCGTGTTGCGGTAGTGGAAGACGGCGCTCCTGTAGAACTGTACGTGGAGCAGGAGGGTACCGAGCGTCTTGTCGGCAATATTTACAACGGCAAGGTGCAAAACGTTTTGCCCGGCATGCAGGCGGCGTTTATCGACATTGGATTGGAACGAAACGCTTTTTTGTATGCGGGCGACATCGTATTGTCCGACGATCCCGATGATGTGATCGAACAGGTTCCGGAAAGTCGCAATATTCGCGACCTGCTGAAACCCGGACAGACGATCATGGTACAGGTTGCAAAAGATCCGATCGGAACAAAAGGCGCGCGTGTAACAACGCACATCACTCTGGCGGGCAGAACGCTTGTGCTGATGCCTACGGTGGATTATGTCGGCGTTTCCCGAAGGATCGAGAAGGAAGAGGAGCGCTCCCGGCTTCGCAAGATTATGCTGGATATTAAGCCGCAGAGTATGGGCGTTATCGTGCGCACCGCTTCAGCGGGCAAGAGCCGCGAGGCATTTGCTGAAGATATTGAGAGCATGAAAAAGCTCTATGCGGATATTGAGAAGCGCGCAAAGTCCGTAAAAGCGCCTGCGCTGCTGCACGCGGAACAGTCGCTGGAATACCGTACCGTCCGCGATCTTTTGATGAAGGACGTTGACCGCGTATTTGTCAACGATCAGGCCTGTTACGATCGCCTGCGAGACCTTGCAGAGATGATGGCGCCGAAGCTCAAGGCAAGGATATTGCTCAAAGCAAGCGAAGCGCTGTTTGACCGTTATGAAACGGAAGGAAAGATTGAGAAGGCGCTGTCTCGCAAGGTATGGCTCAAAAGCGGCGGTTATGTCATCATCGACCGTACCGAAGCGCTTACCTGCATTGACGTGAATACCGGCAAATTTGTTGGTAAGGACAATCTGGAAAAAACGATCACCGCAACCAATTGCGAGGCTGCGACAGAGATCGCAAAGCAGCTGCGTCTGCGCGATATCGGCGGCATTGTCATCATTGACTTTATCGACATGGAACGGGAGGCCAATCGCAATCTGGTGCTCAATACGCTCAAAAACGCCTTAAAGGACGACCATACACGTTCACACGTGTTTGGCTTTACGCATCTGGGGCTCGTGGAAATGACGAGAAAAAAGACCGGGCGCAGCATTGGCGATACGCTTCAAGATGTTTGCCCGTATTGCAACGGCGACGCCAGAGTGTTGAATCCGGAGAGCGTGCTGTTTAAGGTGCGTCGCCAGACACTGCAGGTGATGAAGGGCAGCAATAACAAACGGATGCTGATTGAAGCGCATCCGGACGTTGTTGAGGCGATGCTCCGCGCGGAGAAAAAGCACGGCGCTGTTTTTCCGGAGGTTGCGGGCGGCGCGTATTATGTCCGCGCGAACGGGCAGCTGCACGTTGAAAAGTTTACTGTCAAACCATTGGCGGAAAAGCGGATGCCGGAGGTCAAAAAAGACTGTAAGATCGTGCATTGACAGGCATTCACCACTGTGTTATTATTATTCGGTGAGCCGCTCCGTTCCGGCAGTAAGTCCGTTTTTACGGCGCCGTTTTCGGGCGAGTCTGGTAAGAGGAGGTGCAGTTTCAAGTGTATGCAATCATTCAAACCGGTGGAAAGCAGTATAAAGTAGAAGCCGGCGACGAAGTACTCGTCGAAAAGCTGGATGCAGAAGTCGATTCCGAAGTGAATTTTGACGTTCTGTTGGTTGCGGATGATGCCGGCGTCAAGGTTGGCAAGCCCGTTTTGGAGGGCGTAACCGTCAAAGGCAAGGTTCTGGAGCACGGGAAAGGCAAGAAGGTTATCGTCTTCAAGTACAAACCCAAAAAGAACATCCGCAACAAGCGTGGTCATCGCCAGCCGTATACCAAGGTCGAGATCCTCTCGATTGGTTGAGGTATGATTACGGTAACGATTCTTCGCGAGAGCGGACGGGCTGTCGGATTCGACTGTCATGGGCATGCAGGGTTTGATAATTCCGGACGGGACATTGTGTGCAGCGCCGTATCGGCGTTGATCCAAACAACCGCAAACGGAATTACCGAGATTGCAAAAGTGCCTGCCGCTGCAAGCATGGATGATGATGAAGGGATTCACGTGTGCATCGCAAGGGATGCGACCGATGCGCAAATGGATCAGACCCAGTTACTGATCGACACGATGGTGCTGGGACTTCAAACGATTGTATCGTCGTATCCCAAATACCTCAAAATCATTGACAGGGAGGTGTAGCACATGTTCCAGATGAATCTTCAGTTATTTGCACATAAAAAGGGCGTTGGTTCTTCTCGCAACGGTCGTGACAGCGAGAGCAAGCGCCTTGGACCCAAGCGTGCGGATGGTCAGTTCGTTCTCGCGGGCAATATTCTTGTCCGCCAGCGCGGTACGCATTTCCATCCCGGCGTCAACGTTGGCATCGGCAAAGACGACACTCTGTTTGCCAAGGCAGATGGCGTAGTTCACTTTGAGATTAAGCACGGCGGCGTCAAGCAGGTCAGTGTTTACGAAGAGGCAGTTGCCGAATAAGTGGACAAGAACAACCGAACAACTCTAAAGCAGAAGCCATTCGCCAAACAGCGGGTGGCTTTTCGGCTCTTCCAAGCGGTGAGCAACGGAGATCGACAAAGCCACATTCCTCCGCTTTGAGCAAGAGACGGGGATTTGCGTAAAAAAGGCGGCGTCGCTGCAATCCGGCGGTCTTTTCGCATTGAAAGAGCATTGCGGCAGCCCTTGTGCGGCGTATTGTCTTCCGGGTCGTTTTTTGATATAATCAAAAAGCGTTCGCTGTGTTTTTTGCATATATTCGCGAAATCATTCGTTCCGTCCGAGGCCTATTTGGACGGGAGGTTATGACAAATCCGGCGCTCGACGAAAAATCCGGTGAAATATGTGGCAGCGCTTGGGAAATTTTTCGTGCGGCGCATGCAGCAAGCTTCCTGTAAATACCGGCAACCCCGATACATTAAAGGAGTATATCTTGTCTAAAAATCTTGCCAAGTCCTCATTGGCGTTGATCGCTTTCACGCTGATATCCAAAGTACTGGTCATTGTGCGGGATATGGCAATGGCTGCGGTATTCGGCGCATCATCACGTTCTGACGCCTATATCACGGCAACTACAATTCTGTCGTTGATTATTACGGTCGCACTGAGTGCGTTGGCTGTGGCTTTTATCCCGATTGCGAGCGGAAAAAGTGATGACGAATTAAATCGCATTACCAATAATTTCATGACGGTGCTCAGCGTTCTGACGCTGGTACTGTCGATCCTGGCGCTGTTTTTTACAAAAGAGATCGTTTTACTGTTTGCTTCCGGCTTTTCAGAAGAGACTGTTCAGCAAACGCAGCTGGTATTACGTATCGTATTACCGCTGTTGTTCTTCAACGTCATGCTGAATGTTGCAGTCGCCTATTTGCAATACAAAGGCTCTTTCTGGTATCAGGGGCTGTCCGGCGTTATTGGAAATTGTATCATCATCGCCGCGGTATTGCTTTGCCAACGCAGCCTGTCTGTGATGGCGGTTGGTTTTCTCCTGTCAATAATGGTTCCGGCGATTATAGGACTCATGATTGCAAACAAGTCCGGACTGCGTGTAAAGCCCGACTTTTCGTTCAAAAATAAATATGTGCGGGAGCTGCTTGTTTTGGCGGTTCCCGTGTTTGCGTCTCAAATACTGGTTCAGTTCAATACAATCATTGACAAAAACTTTGCGTCGCAGCTGGGAATCGGGATCGTTACCAATCTGGATTATGCGCATAAGACGTCTATTATCCTGATTGCTGCGTTTGTGCCCTCCATTGCAACGGTACTGTATCCAACAATGGCGCAGCAGGCGGCAAATGGCGAACATGCCGTGTTCTCCGTGACTATGGAGCGCGGGCTGAAAATTGCGACGTTGATTTCTTTCCCGATCATGGTAGGAATCATGCTGCTTGCGCAGCCGGTGATAAACCTGCTGCTCCTGCGCGGCAACTATTCCGTTCAAGCGGCTACAGTTACGGCGCAGGCCTTATTTTACTATGGCTTCGGGATGCTGCCGTCAGGATGGATCTACGTCTTAAACAATGGCTTTTATGCTACGAAGGACGCGCGTACCCCGCTGCTTTCCAGCTCGGCCGCCGTTGTGCTAAACATTGTTTTGAATTTCGTACTCGTTCGTTTTTATGGCTATTGCGGTCTTGCTGCCGCAACCAGCATATCCGTTGTATTGAATGCGGCGTTATGTTTTATCTGGATGAAAAAGAGGATTGGCTGCGGATGGGTCAAGGGCTTTTGCAAAAGCCTTTTGAAAATCACCATCGCAATCTGCGGTATGGCGGCGATTGTTTACGTCGGGAAGCAGCTTCTTTCGGGATGGTTTGCACGTGGCGGCGGATGGGAATTGCTGAGCTGTACGCTCTTGACGGCGGGGGGCGCTGCCGTGTATCTGGCGGTATGCCTGCTTCTCAAGGAGGATATTACAACGGAGTATTTCTTAATTCTGCGAAATCGACTGCGCCGCAAGAAGCAGTGATTGGATTCCGTTTCGACGCCTATATCGGAAAAATGAGAATATGACTAGAGCGTGTTTCTAAAATTGCGCTTGCGTGATTTTAGAAACACGCTCTAATAAAAAAAGAACGGGAATTGTCATTTGGCGACAACCGTTCCTTTTTCATACGTTAAATGGACATATTGAACAAGCCGGCGTTATCGACTTTTGAATCGGATAAATCTCTTTTCACGGATAGCGTCCTCATATCGCAAAAGAACGTCGTCGATGATATTGTTCCAGGAAAGGTAGATGGTTCTGCGCGCCTCTTTTCCCATTTGACACAGCCTTTGGGGATCTGAAAGCGCATCCTTTAAAACGCGGAACAGATCTTCTGTGGAATCGGTGCACAGCAGGCCGTTGACCCCGTCTGTGATGGGTTCGGCGGCGGCGCTGTCGCGCACAACCACACTGGGCGTTTCCATCGCAGCGGCTTCCCGTACGACCATTCCGGAAGTGTCATACAGCGAAGGGAAAACAAACAGCGACGCCGCTTGATAGAGCCCGTACAGCAGCGAATCCTCTGTGATGTGCCCGGTCAACAGCACACGGTCGGAGAGATCCAGCCGATCCGCCATTTCCGTAATCGCCTTTACGTCCGGCCCCTGCCCGGAGAAAACCATCTGGAAAGCGCAACCGTCCTTTTTTAGCAGAGCGCAGGCTTCCAAAATTCGCGCGATGTTCTTTTTGAAATTCATCTGCCCACAGTAAAACAGTATTGGCTTATCCGTGGGAAGTGAAAATCGCGCGATGGCGTTTTCTTGATCGACAGGATCTGGCGTCGTGTCTGGCGTACCGTTTGGGACGACTTCAATGTGACCGCGATAGCCGTAATCGTGCAGTACATCGGCCGAGCTGTAGCTTACCGTCCACACCTGATCGCAGCGTTCATAAAAAGATACAACGTATCGCACACCGATGTCCGCAAGCATGTCGGCCCTGGTGAGCTTATAAAAATCGTCATAGTACTTGGAATGAAACGTGCCAATCAAAGGAATATCCCGTTTTTTTGCGATGCGCGCCGCTTCACGACCGGCGATAAACGGACTGTGCGCATGGATAATATCCAGATTTACCCGGGAAATACGGGAATCGTAATGAGAGTCCAGTTGCGGAATGCCGGTGTTGTACTGCGGCGTTATAGGGAGTGCGCGGCTGATGAACTCGATCAGCTCGAAAGGAAAGTTTCCCTGATAGCCGGTGTTTGCCATGGGGGCGATCACATAGCATTCATGTCCTTTGACTGCAATGGTATTGGCATAATTATAGACAACTCGTCCGACACCGTCTACGATCGGGAAAAACGTATCGGTAAACTGCCCAATTTGCATGAAATCGCAACCTTTCAATATCATGTAAGCCATTATATCATACTTGCAGAAAAACGCCAGCGAGCAAAATTGGCTATTAGGGCGTTTGTGTGAACGAATCCTTAGGAATTGATAAAATCGGAGCCAACCAACAAACAGGACGCCGTCATGCTCGGCGTCCTGCAAGTACTGCGCAGCAGGGCAGAGATTAATTTACGATTCTTTTGAGTTGTCGGGAGTAACGGTTGGATCGATCACCGCGCCGGCTGATTTATCCGTATCCTGCGATACAGCGCCATCTTGCGGCATACTGCCCGTTCCTTTGCTTGCAGGTGATTTCTTTTTAACGTGCAAAAGACGATCCAGCCAATATGCGATCGCAGCGAAGACCGCGATGATGGAGAGCCATTGTGCTAGATGCAGCAGAATTCCGCCAACCGACGTCTGCTTGCCGTTTCCTTCGCCGCCGCCGAGATGCTTGCCTTCGCCTCCTTGCCCGCGACCGGTTCCATCACCCATCCCGTTCCCGCTGCGACGACCGTTGGTTCCATCGGGCAGTTCCGGCGTGGAGGCCCCATTTTGCGCCTGAGCATTGGAAGACGCAGACGGCGTCTGCGGCAATTGACCGCTGCTGTCGCCAGGGAGTTCAGCACCGTCCGCGGGGAGACTCCCGTCAAAGCTTTCAGATGGATTTGCAGCGTGCCCGCCGTCTGCAAACTGACCGCCGGAACTGGTAAAAGGCATCGACAGCCAATGGACAAAGGAGGTCGTCGATATGCTGTAAACGCCAAATCCCAGTACGACGCAGAGTAACACGACGCCGATCGGTCGGGCGATTCTACCCAAGAACGGCAGCGCTTTTTTCAGAGTAAAACGAATGTAGGAAAAATGAAAGCCGATGTGCACACCCATCAGGACAACAGCCAGCGCGGAAGCAAAGTAGTGGATACTTTTCCAGCTTCCGGGTACGGAGAAGGAAAACACTACTTTTGAAATAAACACCCCGCCCAGCAGTACGAACAGAAAATCAACCAGCAGGAGGGCGTCCACAACATACAGTGCACGAACCGTTCCGGATGTTCCTTTTGAGAAAAAACGACTGGTCGATGCTGCAATCCAGCGTCCGTTCCATACCAGATGGAGCAAAAACAGCACAAATAGTGCAATTCCGCCAATCTCGTGAAATGCCAGACTGATGATATTTTTGCTGTACATCAGCAGCATCAGAACAAGCATTACGGCATCCAGACAAAGCTTATAGATATTTCGATTTTTCATAATGACCTCTTTACCGTTTTTACAGAATATAACAGACGGTTTTGTTCTAAAAATGGTATTGTATGGTTCAATTATGACATATTTACGGCAAACTGGAGCGTCGCTTTCATAAAAAAATGAAAAGCGCTGTGTTTTCATTTTACAGTTGCCGTTATATAATATTTTTATCCGAACAATTGGAGGAACCATGGAGGACAACAGCCGTTTTGCCGCTTTTTTACGGTTGGAGCAGTCTTTGCCGGAAGCGCTGCATCTTCGTGACGCAGCCGAGCGGAAGGCGCTGGCGGAGCTGCTTTTGCGCAAAAACTTTTCCGCAGCGGCCGCACAGATGCCGCTGCGCGGCGACGCCGTTTGCCGGGATACCCTGCAACTGCTGACGCCGCTGTTCCAGGCGCATTGGAAAGATCGTCCGGCGATGGAGCTGCATACGGTTTACGACGCGATTACAGCACAATTGTTTCCGGACTCCACTGCTAATACCGCTACAGAAGATCCAAGGATCTCGTTCTATCTGGCAGTATTAAAGGAGATGCTGCGGCAGGAGCGCCTGCTTCGCAAAGAGGATCCGCTGACCGATTTGCCGTTCTTAACCAAGGAAGAATATGCAGAGAGTCGTATTGCCGGAGAGTACGTCAAGTTTGTCGCCGCGATTCAGGCGGAGCATTACCCGGAACTGCTGAGAATCGGACGGGAGATCATGCCGTTCGATCCGCTTTCACATGTGGCGGGCGTACATCGGATGGCGTTGCACCTGGGTCGGGAGGCCGTTCGCGTGGGTGTTCCTGTGGATGTTGCGCTGGTGAGCGCCGCGGCGCTCTCGCATGATATTGGGAAATTTGGCTGTCGCGGCGACGACGTGGCGAGGATTCCGTATCTGCATTATTTTTATACCAATGATTATCTGCTGCGGCACGGTCTGACTGCTATCGCACATGTTGCGGCAAACCATTCCACTTGGGATCTCGAGTTTGAAAATCTGCCGGCGGCGTCTCTGATCCTGATCTATTCGGACTTTCTCGTAAGAGGCAGACGCATGCAGGATGGACGGGAGCAAGTGGAGATCCATACGCTGCACGCTGCGCGGGATATAATTTTTGAAAAACTTGCCGATATGACGCCGGAGAAAGCAAGACGCTACCAGCGCGTTTATTGCAAATTGCGCGATTTTGAGGATTATCTCGTTTCACGCGGGGCGAATGTGGGCTTCGATGCTAGAAAAACGACGGTACGTGTGCAAGAATATCCGACCCTTCTTACAAAAGAAGAAGCATACCGCGCGCTGCTTCGGATGTCGATCGGGCATCATCTTGTCGTGACCGACATGATCGATTCCAGCGCGTCCTTTGACCGGATTTTAGAGCGTGCGCGCGCAGAGAAGAACTTGGACAGTATCCGAACCTATCTTACGCTGCTTTCTGAATATGTTACATACATGCGGCGCGATCACAAGAACCGTACGCTGGATTTTCTTTATGAGCTGCTGGCGCATCACGAAAGCGACGTTCGGCGGCAGGCGGCGTGGTTCATGGGGAAAATTCTTGCAAACAGCGGACTGCAATACCGGAAGGAATTGCCGCAGAACGTACCGGCGGACGCGGTTGCCCCGACGCTTTCGGAGATGCTGCTACAGGCGCGTGCGCTGTGGGACGAACATCTTCAGAAGCTGCTGCGCCCGGGGTGGCAGAATGACGCAAAGCATACCGAGCGAATCCAAAATTCACTCAAGATAGTTGCAGAAAGCGTATTTGCACATTGCAAGCAAGAGGATGCGCTGTGGTATTTTGCGGATCTAATGGCCTGCTTTTCAAGCGTTTCCGAGCAGGAAATATGCGTGCTGCTGGATTGTGTGCCACATATCCCGCCCGCGCTGCTTGACCGTGAGGCGATCGCGCAAGCAGCGGCTGCGGCGCTGCGGATGGCGTCAAGCGATACGGCGTATTTTGCTGTGAGCGCGCTCAATGCTTTACGCTATCTCCTGGAGGCATGCCCGGCAGCGCGCGTTTCTTTATCCAAGCCGCTCAAATCCATTGCGGCGCCCCAAAATACAGCGCAGGCATATCTGCTGCGGCGCTGCTGCGATCTTGCTGGGCAGGACAGGGATGATTTGCGTTGTTCGCGTCCAGTCTCCGAACTCTATTTGGAGAATCTGAAAAACAGCGTACACTGGAGCGTTAAGATCGCAAACATCGATCTTTTGACGCAGATTGCACAGCAAAACCGTGAGGATGCGTTCCATACGGCGATGCACCTGTCCAATCTGCTGCTGGTAGAGGAGCATTTGCCTGTGCGCTATGCTGCCGGGGTGGCGCTGGTCAATGTTGCGCCGATCCTGTCTGCCGATCAGATGAATGAGATCGCGGTCGATCTGATTCGCGGACTCGAAACTTCTCGCGCGGAGTTTTCACGGTATATCCCGCCGACGCTCGGCACGCTACTGGCAATGCTTCCGCAGGCGGAGGAGCTGGAAGGGATTCATCTGCTTGAATCCTACGTACGTTCGGAAAATTTCCGCGCTGCGCGCGCTGCGCTTTCCGCGCTCGGCGCCGTCTTGGGCACGCATTGCGTACGCGGGGTCTGGGAGGACAAAGCCGTACCGATCCTCGGACTGCTGTTTTCCGGCCTCGCGCATTTTGACGCGGAGGTATCGCGCACCGCTCTGACGGTTCTATGCCGCGACGTACTCTCAAAGGAAGAAATCAATCTCGGCGTGCGTCAGCAGCTGCTCGCTTTGACGGTAAAGAAGCTGTATACGCTGTTGTGCGCCCAGCCGGAGGACGGCGTTTCCCTGATGAATACGACGGCGATGCTCAACCGCGTCTATCGTACCGCCATTGACTGCGAGATCGAATTGCCGCCGTACGCGTTTCGAGAACGGGACGCCGTCGCGTTCTTTCCGGGAACGTTTGACCCGTTTTCGGCGGGGCACAAGCGCATTGCTGAGCAGATCCGCGAGCTTGGGATGGAGGTCTATCTTGCCGTTGACGAATTTTCATGGTCAAAGCGTACTCAACCAAAGCTTCTGCGCAGAAGAATTGCGGCTTTGTCTGTCGCAGACTGTTTCGACGTCTATCTTTTTCCGGACGACATTCCCGTCAACCTCGCCAACGCCTCCGATCTTGCCGCTTTAAAGGAGCTCTTTTCAGACAGACAACTCTACCTTGTCGCGGGCAGCGACGTTATTAGAAACGCATCCGCCTATGCAAAAAACGGCGCCGCCTGCCAATTCGATCACATTGTATTTTCCAGAAACGAAGAAGCCGGCACAGAACAGTTTGACCCGCGGGATTATATTTCAGGTAAAGTATTCACGCTGAAGCTGCCGACCTATTATGAGGAGATCAGCTCCACACGTATCCGAGAGGACATCGATCGAAATCGGGAGGTTTCCTCGATGGTCGATCCCATCGCAGAGTCGTTTATCAGAAAAAACGCGCTTTATGTCAGAACGCCGCAGTTTAAGAGCGTATTGAAGCCGGAACGACTGCATCTGCCGCTATTACGGGAGTATGCGCCGGCGCTTGACGAGTTTTCGCCGGGGTTTTCCGATGGCTGTCGCCATGTGCTCGGGACGGGAAGCGGCTACGCTGTTCTTTTACAGGATACCGAGCAGAATACGGCGCTTGGCGCGATGACGGCACGCAGCGTCAACAGCGACGCTTTGCTGGAGGTGCTCGGGGATCGCCTGACGGCGGAACGTGTGAGAAAATGCACCTCGGGGAAAATACTCATGCTGGACGGCGTTTGCGTAAAGCCGGAGGCGCCGTTTGAAGCGCTTCGCATGCTGACAGCGGAGATGCTCGCCAAGACGCTCACGGACGACCATACGTTTTCCCTGTATTTGACGCAGGAAAACGGCGATCCGCTTGCGCATGAATTGACGCGCTTTGGCTTTCTCCCCGTTCCGGATACAGACGGTCGCGCGCTGGTTTGCGACATGCGCGCGCCGATCGTGCTGCTGCAGGATCTGTTGATGACCATCAAGATGCCCTATCGTTCGCGCCCGGAGGTCGTTTGCGCGGTGCGCGCCGGACGGGATAATCTGAAAAAGGCACTTTGCAATCTGTATCCGGGGCAGCTGGTGCTGGCGTTTGACACGGAGATGATGAATCAGACGCTGATTCGCCGGATTCGAAAGGCGAACGGGGTGGCGCAGCAACGATCGGATTCCGGCGCGCTGGGGCCGTTTCTTTGCGTCCCCTACGGCAAGGTACTGTCAGAGGTGATCGTTCCCAACACCGTCACCAAAACGCTGCATGTGGAAAAGGTTTTTGATGCGGATGTTCAGAACTTTGCCATCACCGAATACCCAAATTACGCACCGTTGGCGGCGCAGGTGCGCATGCTCCGTTCCTTCGGCAGACCGGTGCTGCTTGTGGACGATGTGATGCACAACGCATATCGGTTTGAACAGCTGGAGCCGATCTTCCGGCAGGAGAGGGTAGAGATCGCACAGGTGATCGTTGGCATCCTCTCCGGGCGGGGACGCGATATTATGACGTCGCTCGGCCGTACGGTAATCGCGGCATATGAGATCCCCAATATGCGATACTGGTTTACCGAATCGCTCATGACGCCGTTTGTCGGCGGCGACAGCATAGCAAGAAAGAACGGCGAAACGGAAACGCTGCACGCAATCAATATGGTGCTTCCATATAAACTCCCAACCTATATTCGCGGTTCGTCGGAGGAGGCGGTTTTCGATCTGTCGCTGACGGCGCTGGAGAATACGCGCGCGTTATTTCAGGCGCTGGAGAAGGGACATCTCGAGACGGAGCATACCGAATTGACGATCTCACGATTGTCGCAGGCGCTCTCAGATCCACGACAACCGGATCGCGGCGCACATGTTTGCTGCGACCCGGACGCGCTTGCAAGCGAGTATTTGCAGGACGACATACAACAACTGTACCGGCAATATCGGAGGAAAAGCATATGAGACTTCTTCAGAGCCGACCGCTGTCGCTGCATCTGGTCGGTCTGGGCGACGTCGGAATGACGCTGCTGACAGGCTTAAAGCTGCTTGGCACGGAGCTGTCCGTTATCGGCGTCTATGATCCCGATGAAAATCGCTGTAAGCGCTGCGAGATGGAATACAATCAGATATTGGCTTTGGAAGACGGAAAGGCGCTCCCTGAAATCCGGCGTGTTGCCTATGAGTCTGTTTTCGATTGCGACATTCTGGTTTTTTGCGCATCGCGCGGCGTTCCGCCAATCGGTACGCAAGTAGATGTACGTATGGAACAGCTGGCGGAAAATAAGGAAATGCTTCGCGCTTATGCCCGTTCTGCAAGAGAAAAGCATTTTACGGGGCTGTTTTGTCAGGTGGCGGATCCGGTGGATCTGCTTGCACGCTATGTTTATCTGGAAAGCAATCGAACAGAAGACGGAGCGTTTGACGGGGGCGGGCTTGCTTTGGAGCAAATCATGGGCTGCGGCCTTGGCGTGATGCAGGCAAGAGCTGCGTATGCCGCTGCAGAGCTGGGAATTGACCCGATCAAGGTACGGGTCTTCGGGCCGCATGGCGCGGGACTTGTCGCGGCAAACGCGGTTGACGGAGACTATGACGACGCACTGTCCGCCGCTCTGACGCAGCGTGTGATCGTCGCCAATCTTGCCGTAAGGGAAACAGGCTTCAAACCGTATATTGCTCCGGCGCTTTCGTCCGGCGCGGTAACGATACTGCGTGCCATTCGCGGCGCGTGGCATGATGCGGCGGTGCCGGTCGGCGGCGATGTGTATTTCGGCTGTCGCTCACGCCTGACGCCGCAGGGCAGGGTGCTCGAACGGATTCCGAATCTGCCGCCGTTGCTGGCCGAGCGGCTGCAAAAATGCTATGCGAGTCTTTGCGAGGTGCGGTTGTGAAAAACGGCGTCTATGTGATTCACTTTGGCAGAGCGACGTCACGTCTGAACGCAATATTGGATACGGCGCTTGAAGGCTGCGAGGCGACGCATCTGGTTGCGCGCGATCTTGTGCGTTACGATCTGACAGAGAGCAGGCTTTTGTTTGCCGTCTCCGTTGACCGATGGGGAATGGCGGACGGTCTGAACGCATTTCTCATTCATACGCGAAAGTATAGCGGCGCATTCCTCAACTCCTGTGGCGCGCTGCTCGTGGATGGCGTGACGGAGCTTTACACAAAGGACATTGCGCGCACGATTGTTCTCGCGGCAAATCTTTCCGGCTGTATGTTCATGGGAAAGCCGCTGGTCGAGGCAACCGCCACGCTGCGCAACTTCTTTGTTTTGTCGCATCTGCGCGAGGAGGACGTCGGGCTTGCATACCGGGATTCGGCGTGCGATCTTATCAAACGGCTGCTCCTGTTTGAGACGCCGAAAAAGAAACGCGCGCGCATTGTCGCACTGCATGCGTCCAATCGTAAAAGCTCCAATACGATGGCGCTCGGCAATTTGGTTCGCAGCGGGTTGCCGGTTGCAGTGGAGGTGGAGGAGTATTCTCTGGCCAGCGGCGGAATCTATGATTGCAACGGCTGCTCCTATAAGACCTGCGCTCATTTTGCTGAGACGTCTACCTGCTTTTATGGCGGCTCTGTGGCACAGGAGGTTTTTCCGGCGATCGCGCTTGCCGACGGGGTGCTGTTGCTGTGCCCAAACTATAACGACGCGCTCAGCGCGAATTTTACGGCGCTTATCAACCGGTTAAATGCGCTTGCCCTAAAGACGGATCTCAGCCGAAAATACGTGTTTGCGGTGGTTGTATCCGGTTACAGCGGATCCGATATTGTAGCAAAGCAGCTGCTCGACGGATTCTGCCTGAATAAGGGAATGATATTGCCGCCGTATTTTGCAATGCTGGAGACGTCAAACGACCCCGGGAGCTTGCTGCAATTACCCGGAATACGGGAGCGGGCTGCGTCATTTGGAGCCAGCATGACAAATACCATTTTGGAAAAATAGCGCTTGATGAATCGGAAGCCGCCTGCTATAGTATATGTTTATCACAAGATCGGGGTGGTTTCATGCAGACTTTTCTGGATTTAATCGGTTATCAACAGATTTCACTGCTGCAGGTTGCAGCAAAGATGATACTTGCGGCCGTGTGCGGCGGCATTTTAGGCTATGAACGTACGCGCAAGCGCCGCGCCGCCGGTATTCGAACCTACAGCATGGTGTGTGTAGGGGGCGCAATCGTCATGATGACCGGCATTGCGCTGCAACAACGGCTCGGCGGCGATCCGGCGCGTCTTGGCGCGCAGGTGGTTTCCGGCATCGGTTTTATTGGCGCGGGCGCCATCATCGTGACAGGCTATCACGAGATCAAGGGGCTGACGACGGCGGCAGGGCTTTGGGTTACGGCCTGTATGGGGCTTGCGATCGGCGCCGGCTATTACTTTGCCGCAATTCTTGCATGCGCCATTCTGTATTGCACCATGTTTTTCGGCGCGATGATGCAAAATCGGGTCATTTCCCATACCAATCGGCTTCGCGTACTCGTCTTTTTTCAAGAGGACGCCAACGTGACCGATTTCATGAGCCGCGCGAAAGACAATGATATTTTTGTCAACGACTGCGAAAGCATGACCTCCGGCGAGGGTACAAAGACCGGCATGATCTTTTCGTTGAAGCTTCCCAACCATTGGTCGCACGAAAAGGCCATCGAGGTGATGACCGAGTGCCCGGGCGTTTATTTTATTGAGAAGATCGGTTGAGCAAGGCGATGACGCAAAAGCCGGTGCAAAACGGCTTACCGCTGCCGGGTTCTAGAATAAATCCGTATCAGGGTGGACGTATGACTTACCCGTTTCCCCGGAAGTTTCCTTTATCCAGACGGATCGTGTGAGCGGATCTTCCAAAACAAGCTCTTTTAGAAAACAATGCGGCAGACGAAACCGACAGGTTTCACCGTCTGTAAAGAACGCTATGCGAATGCAGTCGTCGGTTTGCTCGACAATTCGTCCGAAGCCGTGCAAAGAGCAACTTACCAATTCACCTATTAAGCGCATCACACGCTCTCCGCTTTCCGCGAGCTGTGAGCAATGCGCTTTTTGATGTACTCCGGGACAGCGTCGCGCTCGATATCCAAT
>CAZWUK010000016.1:0-33734 GCA_964636685.1 uncultured Oscillospiraceae bacterium | reverse complement strand
CGATGACGCGAAGAAAACCAACAATTGCAAATTGGATACCGAACTGACCGCTGATAACCTCAAAGAGGTTGTTGCGCGCTATAAAGAACTGTATCTGCAGGAAAAGGGCGAACCGTTCCCACAGGATCCCAAGGTACAGCTTCTGGAGTCCATCAAAGCTGTTTTCCGCAGCTGGGACAACCCCCGCGCGATCGTTTATCGCCGTAAGAACGACATTCCTTCGGATTGGGGCACGGCTGTCAACGTGCAGTCGATGGTATTTGGCAACATGGGCGACGATTGCGGCACAGGCGTTGCATTCACCCGCAATCCCTCCACTGGTGAAAAGAAACTGTACGGCGAGTTCCTGATGAATGCTCAGGGCGAGGACGTTGTTGCGGGTATCCGTACGCCGTCTCCGATCGATGCGCTTGCCAACACGCAGCCCGAGGTCTATGAGCAGTTTGCGCAGATCGCAAAGACGCTTGAAGACCACTACCGCGATATGCAGGACATGGAATTCACCATTGAGCGCGGCCATCTGTTCATGCTCCAGACCCGCAACGGCAAGCGCACCGCGGCAGCGGCGCTGCAGATTGCCGTTGACTTGGTCAACGAAGGCATGATTACCAAAGAAGAAGCGCTGATGAAGATCGATCCGCGTTCGCTGGATTCCTTGCTTCATCCGACGTTTGAACCTACCGCGCTGAAGAACGCGAAACCCGTTGCGAGCGGTTTACCGGCTTCTCCGGGTGCGGCTTGCGGCAAAGTATACTTCAATGCTGTTGACGCTATGGAAGCTGCAAAGCGCGGTGAAAAGGTCGTGCTGGTGCGTCTGGAAACTTCTCCCGAAGATATCGAGGGCATGTATGCTTCCGAAGGCGTTCTCACGGCACGCGGCGGCATGACGTCCCACGCGGCGGTCGTTGCGCGCGGCATGGGCACCTGCTGTGTAGCGGGTTGCTCCGACGTGATGATTCTTGAAAAGAGCAGACAGTTCTCCACGACCTCCGGCAAGGTCTTCAACGAGGGCGATTGGATTTCTCTGGACGGCTCTACCGGCAATGTCTACGGTGAAGCCATTCCGACCGTTGATGCGAAAGTATCCGGCAATTTTGCTACCATTATGGAATGGGCCGACGCGGTTCGCACGCTGAAGGTTCGTACCAATGCCGACAACCCGCATGATGCGGCTGTTGCGGTTAAGTTTGGTGCAGAAGGCATCGGTCTTTGCCGCACGGAGCACATGTTCTTTGACGAGAAGCGTATTCCGGCAGTTCGTGAAATGATCGTCTCTAAGGACGAGGGCAGCCGCCGCCGCGCGCTTGCCAAACTTCTGCCGATGCAGCGCAGCGATTTCAAGGGCATTTATAAGGCCATGGGCGGTCGTCCTGTTACTATCCGCTTTCTGGATCCGCCGCTCCACGAATTCCTGCCCACTGAGGACAATGACATCCGCGAGCTTGCCAAGGACATGGGCTTGACCTTTGAAGAATTGAAGCTTACGGTTGCCAACCTCCATGAGTTCAATCCGATGCTGGGACATCGCGGTTGCCGTCTTGCGGTTACTTATCCGGAAATCGCGGAGATGCAGACGCGCGCTGTCATGGAAGCGGCGATCGAAACCCGTCAGGAGGACGGAATCGAAGTCGTTCCCGAGATCATGATTCCGCTGGTCGGCGAACCCAAAGAGCTTGCCTATGTCAAAGATGTTGTTGACAGAACCGCAAAAGAGGTCATGAAGGAACGCAATACCGAGATCCCGTATCATGTCGGTACGATGATTGAAGTTCCGCGCGCGGCTTTGATTGCTGACAAGATTGCAGAATATGCGGAATTCTTCTCCTTTGGTACCAACGACCTGTCGCAGATGACGTTCGGCTTTAGCCGCGACGATGCGGGCAAGTTCTTGGACGACTACTACAAGAAGAAGATATTCGAGTTCGATCCCTTTGCCCGCGTAGATCAGGAGGGTGTTGGCAAGCTCATTAAAATGGCCGCTGATTTGGGCCGTAGTGCGCGCCCGAACATCAAACTCGGCATCTGCGGCGAGCATGGCGGCGATCCGTCGTCCATTGAGTTCTGCCATAAAATCGGTTTGAACTACGTATCCTGCTCCCCGTTCCGCGTGCCGATCGCCCGCCTTGCTGCTGCACAGGCAAAGATCGGTGAAAAAAAGTAAATCATGGTATAAACTGCATGAGCCGCCAGTCATTGGCGGCTCATTTGTAAGCTTTTAAGGGAGGCGCTATGCGTTATCAATGGTTGGATGGATACCTGATGAAAAAGCCAGGCGTTTCGCGCGATTTTAAGATAGAGTGGCAATGGACGCGATACTTGCTTGGCGATAAAATGTTTGCGGCGGTCTGCAAGGACGAGAACGGACGCGATACGCTGATTACAGTGAAGCTGGATCCGATGGAGGGTGATCTCTTGAGACGGCAATATCCGGATATTACGCCGGGATACTATATGAACAAAGTACATTGGAATTCTGTTGCGGCGGATGGCACCGTCCCCGATACGCTTCTAGAACACATGCTGGACGCTTCCTACGCATTGGTGCTGCATGGACTGCCGCGAAAAAAGCGCATGGAGCTGCTGGGGGACGCCGCATATAAACGCTGATCCGTGTTGCCGATCGGCGGCATACTGTGCTATAATTTTCAGAATGCGTACAGGAGGTAAATGAGATGAAAAGGTGCAGCGTCGGCGGACAAGCGGTATTGGAAGGGGTCATGATGCGAACGCCTACGGGTGGGATCGCGCTCGCAGTGCGTAAGGCCGATGGCAGCATTGTAACGGAATTTACCAAAGCAGAAACGAGAGCGAAAAAAGGGACTTTCCTCGGACTTCCGATTGTTCGAGGCGTTGTGGCGTTTGTAGAATCGCTTGTTACCGGGATGAAGGTGACGACGCATTCAGCGGAGTTATACGGTGTGGAGGAGACGGAGGAACCGTCCAAATTCGAGAAATGGCTTGGTAAGAAGCTCGGCAAATCCGCCATGGATGTGGCCATTCTGGCTGCGGTCGTACTGGCGGTCGTGCTGGCAGTGGGATTGTTTGTATTTCTACCATCGCTTGTCACGCAGCTGATCCCGTGGAAAGACGCCACGCACAACATCTGGAAGAGCCTGACGGAGGGCATCGTGCGGCTGATTATCTTTCTATTGTATATCTCATCTATTTCGATGATGAAGGATGTTCGCCGCCTGTATATGTACCATGGAGCGGAGCATAAGACCATTGCCTGCTACGAACATGAAGCGACGGTTACGCCGGAAAACGCAATGCGCTTTTCCAGGCTGCACCCGCGCTGCGGCACAAACTACCTATTTCTTGTTATGGCGGTATCGATCCTGTTTTTTGCGCTGCTGCCATATACGGAATCCTTTTTCCTTCGGTTCTTAACACGATTGATCTGTATTCCGCTGGTCGCCGGCATTTCCTATGAGGTATTGAAGCTTGCTGCTGCGTCGGACGCATGGTGGGCGCGCGTAATTCGCGCACCGGGAATGGGATTGCAGTACTTAACAACGCGGGAACCGGAAAAAGAGATGCTGGAGGTCGCTATTGCGGCGTTTGATCTTGCGATCCAATCGACCGAGCCGCAGACAGAGAGAAGTGACGAGTGCGTATCTGACACTCAAACGGACGACGTCAAAGAAAACGATTCATCAGATGAACGCCGATAATGTGGAAACCGTTGCGCAAACGGTAAAACGGATTGCCGACATCGTGCGTGTGCGTGCCGGAGCGGAGGCGCGGCGCGAAGCGTCACTCCTTGTTGCGTCAGCGTTTCGGGTGGATCACAGACGGTTATTGACGATACTGGAGACGAAGGTTTCTCTTGAGACGGCCGATCGGTTGTCAATTCTCGCAAATCGCCGCGCGCTCGGGGAACCGTTGCAGTATCTTCTCGGCACGTGGGAGTTTATGGGACTGCCGTTTCTTGTAAGTCCGGCGGTTTTGATTCCGAGGCCGAATACGGAGCTGCTGGCAGAGGAGGCATTGCGCTTGATCGCTGCGCGTCATTATCGTACGGCGTTGGATCTGTGCTGCGGAAGCGGCTGCATCGGAATCTCGGTGCAGAGGCATTCCGGCATACGGGTTACGCTGTCGGATATTTCCGCAGACGCAATGGCGATTGCAAAACAAAACGCTGTACGCAACGAGGTGAAAGCGACATTTGTGCAAGGAGATTTATTTGAACCGCTGCATGCTGAAAAATTTGATCTCATTTTGTGCAATCCGCCATATCTGACTGCGCAGGAGATGAAAAATCTTCAGCCGGAGGTCGCAAGGGAGCCTTCCTTGGCATTGGACGGCGGATGTGACGGACTGGAATTTTACCGGCGAATCGCAATGGACTTCAAAAAGCACCTCCTGCCAGGCGGCGCGCTTCTCGTTGAGATCGGCGCGACGCAGGCGAAGGAGGTCATGCGGATCTTTGAAACAGACCATATGCTGCGGGATTACGGCGGAAATGACCGCGTTGTTCTGGTAGAGGGAAAAGGGTGATAGATATGCTTGAAAAATTAAAGGGACTCAAACAGCGGTATCAGCTTCTTTCGGAGCGTATGTCGGCGGAGAACGCCATGGAGGATCGGGATGCGTGGCGAGAAATGGTAAAGGAGCATGCGCAGCTGGAAGAGATTGTGGCTGTTTTTGATGTTTACGAACAGGCGGAAGCGGATCTTTTAAGCTGTCACCAGATGCTTTTGGAGCATGCGGATGGCGACATGCGCGATCTGATCCGAGAGGAGGTCGCGGAACTGACTGAAAAAAAAGAAAAGCTTGCACTGGAGCTGCGAGAGCTGCTTTTGCCGAAAGACCCAAACGATGAAAAAGACGTTATTGTTGAAATCCGCGCCGGAACGGGCGGAGATGAAGCCTCCTTGTTTGGCGCCGATCTTCTGCGTATGTATCTGCGTTATGCGGAGAGAAACGGATATAGGATCGAGTATATTACAAACAATACGACAGACGTCGGCGGCGTAAAGGAAGTCGTATTGTCGCTTGGCGGAAAACGCGGGGCGTATAGCCGCTTGAAGTATGAAAGTGGCGTTCATCGTGTGCAGCGCGTGCCGGAAACGGAGTCGCAGGGGCGCATTCACACAAGCGCGGCAACGGTAGCGGTATTGCCGGAGGTAGACGATGTGCAGGTGGAATTGAAGGAGAACGATCTTCGCATCGATACCTACCGTTCCAGCGGCGCAGGCGGCCAGCATGTCAACAAAACCGAGTCGGCCATTCGCATCACGCATTTGCCGACAGGAATCGTCGTACAGTGTCAGGACGAAAAATCGCAGTTGAAAAACAAAGAGCAGGCGATGCGTGTGCTCAAAAGCAGATTGTACGAATTTTATCAGTCGCAGCAGGACGCGGCGCTGGCAAGCGCACGCAAGAGCCTGGTCGGTTCTGGGGATCGCAGCGAACGAATTCGTACCTATAATTTTCCGCAGGGCCGCGTAACCGATCATCGAATCGGGTTAACGCTGTACAAATTGGAACAGTTTCTTGACGGGGACATGGATGAAATGATTGACGCTTTAATCGTCGCCGATCGTGCGGCGAAGCTTTCCGGGGCTGCCGAATGAAAACAGAAATCATCAACACCAGAACGCAGCCGGAAGCGGGAACAACGCTGGGCGCAAAGATCATCCGCGAGGGCGGATTGGTCGCCTTTCCTACCGAGACGGTGTACGGCCTTGGCGCCGACGGGCTGAATGGCGAGGCGGTGCTGCGTATTTTTGAAGCAAAGGGACGTCCTGCGGATAATCCGTTGATACTGCATGTGGCAAAAAAAAGCGATGTTCGTGCGCTCTGGATCAGGATTCCGGAAAAGGCAAGGATATTGATGGACACCTTTTGGCCAGGGCCTTTAACAATCATTGCATCGCGTACGAACGTTGTGCCGGATGCGGTTACGGCGGGTCTTTCAACGGTGGCGGTTCGTATGCCGTCGGATAAAACCGCGCGGATGCTGATCCAAAAAGCCGGGACGCCGATTGCGGCGCCGAGTGCGAACCGATCCGGAAAACCCAGCCCGACAACCGCGATGCACGTATATCAAGACATGGAGGGGCGGATTCCACTGATCCTTGACGGCGGTGCATGCAAATACGGCGTCGAATCCACGGTAATTTCGCTTGTCGGAGAACCAACGCTATTACGTCCCGGAGCGGTAACGCACGAGATGCTGGAAGCGGTGATCGGTGAAGTGAACGTGGCGGGGAGCGTATTGCAGCCGCTGAAAAACGGAGAGGTCGCCGCATCGCCCGGCATGAAGTATAAACATTACGCCCCCAACGCAGAAGTGATCGTTGTTTCCGGAGAACCGCAGACGGCCGCAAAGGAAATCTTAACGCAATATGTCCGGTATTCGCTTGCCGGAAAAAAATGTGTGATTGCTGCGACAGAGGAAACAAAACAGTTTTACAACGGCAAAAATTATGTTATACTTGGGAGAAGGTCTGATCCTTCTACCTTATGCGCAACACTGTTTTCAGCGCTTCGCAGCATGGACACCGACGCAGACCTGATACTCGCAGAAGGCGTTCCGGCGGATCACGCCGGGCTTGCTTTTATGAACCGGCTGCTGCGTGCCGCTGGATTTCATGTGCTCTACGTTTAGCTTACAAAAGGATGAAAGAAGAATAGTTATGACCATTGCAATCGGCTGTGACCATGGCGGGTATGAACTAAAAAAGCAGTTAATTCCATATTTAAAGGAGCTTGGCTGCGAGATTGCGGATCTCGGCTGTGATTCCACGGATTCGGTGGATTATCCCACCTATGGAATCGCCGTTGGTGAGGCCGTGTCGAAAAATGAAGCAGAGTGTGGCATTGTGATCTGTACGACGGGTATTGGTATCAGCATTGCCGCAAACAAGGTAAAAGGCATTCGTTGCGCATTGTGCACGGAGCCTTTTCTTGCAGAGATGAGTCGGCGCCACAACAACGCAAACGTGCTGGCGCTTGGCGCAAAGGCGGTAACGGTTGAGAAAGCCAAGGAAATCGCAAAGGTATGGCTCTCCACGGAGTTTGAAGGCGGTCGTCACGCGCGCCGTGTGGGAATCATTACGGAATATGATAACAATCGCTAAGGAGGAAATCCATGTCCAAAGTAGTTAAAATCGATCACCCGCTGGTGCAGCACAAGTTAGCAATGCTTCGTGACAAAAATACCGGTACAAAGGCGTTTCGGGAATTGGTTGCCGAGCTTGCCATGCTGATGGGCTACGAGGTCACTCGCAATCTGGAACTCGTAGAAACCGAGATCGAAACGCCTATCTGCACAGCAAAATTCAATGTTCTGGCCAATGAAAAGCTGGGTGTGGTGCCGATCCTGCGCGCGGGTCTTGGCATGGCGGACGGTATGATGAACCTGATTCCGAATGCAAAGATCGGTCATATTGGCATGTACCGCAATCCGGACACGCTGCTCCCGACAGGATATTACTGTAAGCTGCCGCCGGATGTAGAAGAACGCGATATCATCATCGTCGATCCGATGCTGGCGACTGGGAATTCGGCGATCGAAGCTGCCCACATTGTGAAGGAAGCCGGCGCAAAAAGCGTGCGTCTGGTGGTGCTGATCGCGGCTCCGGAGGGGATTGAGGCGATGCAGAAAGCGCATCCGGACGTAGACATTTATGTTGGAGCAATTGATCTGCAGCTTAATGAGCACGGATACATTGTGCCAGGGCTGGGCGATGCCGGCGACCGATTATTTGGTACTAAATAACTTCGGGGGTGAAAGGGATTGCGCTCAATTATCGATGAAATCGCAAGGGCGGAAGCGGATGCGGAACAGATTCGGCAGTCGGCAGCGACGGCTTTGCGGGAACAAACGGTCAAGGCGAAGGCTGATGCGCAAACCCGTCTGACGGAGATTGAAAATGCCGAACGCAATCAAACGCGTGAAGCGTTGGAGAGTGCCGCGACGGACGGAGACGCCATGGCAAAGGAACTGCTTTGCAAGATGACGCAGGATGCTGAAGCCGTCTGCGGGGCTGCAAATGCAAAAATGACAGATGCGATCGACTATCTAGTAAAGAAGGTATTGCAGAACGCATGATTGTACAGATGAAACGGCTGACCCTTGTTGCGCACAAGGCGGATGAAGCACAGATTCTGAAAAATCTCCAGCGGATCGATGCGGTGGAGATTATACAGAGCGGAGACGTTGCAGAGGCGACGACACTCGAATCATGTCAGGCGCGCGTGCAGCAGATTTCAGATGCGCTGGCGATCGCGAGTCCCTTTGCGTCAAAGGCAGGCTTACTGACGCCAAGGCCGGACGCCACCGTTTCTCATATTCAAGCACAGATGCAGGCAGCGCTGCAATGCAGCGATACGCTGGCGGAGATTTCCCGCATGTTGACACGCAACCGTGCAGAGATCGACAAGAACAATGGAGTTATCGAACAACTGCGTCCTTGGGAGAGTTTTCCAGATGAGATGCAGTTTTTGCAAAACGCCAAGAGCGTAAAGTATTTCGTTGGAATTCTTGCCGCTGCTGACGTGGAAAAGCTGCATGATATCGATGCGTATACGGAGTATCAATTTTTTTGTGACGGAGCGCAGCGAAGCACCGTGGTTGCATGTGCGCCGGAGGATGCAAAATCGATTGCGGGTTTTCTGAAATCGCTGAATTGGTCGGATGTAAGCTTTCCAAAGCTGGCAGGAAAACCGGCGGATGCGATAAAAAGGCTCGAAAAAGAAAATCGAGAGCTTGTGTCGGAGAATGGGCATTTGGAGGCGCAGCTTGCAGCGCAGGCGAAAAATAGCGATTTACTCGCCGCCGCTCTGGATGCGGCGGTTATTGAACGCGATCGTGCCGCCGCTGCAACGGAGATTGCCAAATCCGATGCAACATTTCAGCTGGAAGGCTGGGTGCGAGCGGATGAAGCGGAGCTTCTTAAACTGACTGTAGAAAAAGTGACAGACGCCTTTTATCTCGATGTGCGTGAGCCGGGAGAGGATGAAGCGCCGCCTTCGGTCGTGCAGAACAAGGCCTTTGCAAGACCTTTTGAGGAGGTGACAAACCTCTATTCCAGACCGGATCCAAAGGGGATCGACGCTACGCCTTATATGGCGCCGTTCTATGTGCTTTTGTTCGGGCTGATGCTCTCTGACACCGGTTATGGCGTTGTGCTTTCCATCGGCTGCTGGCTGTATCTAAAATTCAAGAAACCAACCGGCATATCCGGCGGATTCGCAAAAGTATTGTTCTGGGGCGGGCTGTCTACCATTGTGTGGGGAGTTCTTGTCGGAACCTTCTTTGGAATGGATTTCGATACGCTTTTTGGAACGAACAATATTTTTCCGCTGCTGGTAGATCCAATGGGAGATCCGATCATGATGCTTATTCTCTGTTTTGGGCTGGGCGTTCTTCACATCCTTTTTGGCGTAGCGCTCAAAATGAAAATGAGTTTTGAACGGCACGACTGGCAAACGGCGATATTTGATAACTTCTCGTGGATGCTGATTATCCTTGGACTGATTATGCTGGCTTTGGAGCAAACAAAGATGATCGGCACGATTATGGCGATCGTGGGCGCGCTTATGATACTGTTGTTCAAAGGGCGCGCAAAGAAGAATGTCTTTTCCCGTACGGCGTCGGGCCTCGGCGAACTCTATCAGGTGACAAGCTTTTTATCGGACATCTTGTCCTATGCGAGACTGTTTGCTTTGGGCATCGCAACAGGCGTCATCGCTTCCGTATTTAACGATCTGTGCGCGATGCTGACGGGCTCTCCGAATATTTTCCTGCGGATTCTCGGGATCGCGGTTGCCTGTGCGCTTTTGGTTGCATTGCATGCGTTCAACATCGCAATCAACACGCTGGGCGCGTTTGTACACTGTGCCAGACTTCAGTACGTGGAGTTTTACGGAAAGTTTTACGAAGCCGGCGGCAGAGAATTCAGACCGCTGGGCTACCGTACGAAAAACGTTCATATTACCGGTGAATAATACTTTTTGAATTATCAAGGAGGAAACTACAATGGAACTTCAATGGGGAACGATCTTTGCAGCGGCAGGCGCCGCGATGGCAGCGGTCATGGC
This sequence comes from uncultured Oscillospiraceae bacterium, assembly GCA_964636685.1. Lineage (GTDB taxonomy): Bacteria > Bacillota > Clostridia > Christensenellales > CAG-138 > CAZWUK01. The sequence continues at coordinate 23,681 of CAZWUK010000016.1, read as the reverse complement.
GGGTATCGGCAGCGCAATCGGCGTTGGCATGGCAGGTCAAGCGGGCAGCGGCGTGGTATCGGAAGATCCGGATCGTTTCGGATCCTGCCTGCTTTTGCAGCTTTTGCCTGGTACGCAGGGTATTTACGGCTTGCTGATCGCATTTGTAATCGCCACTAAGGCTGGACTTTTGGGCGGCGGTGCTGCGATTTCCGCAACTGCCGGTCTTTGGCTGTTCCTTGCGGCAATTCCGATCGCGTTCGGCGGTCTGTTTTCCGCAATCGCCCAGGGCAGAGTTGCAGTCTCCGGCATCAATCTGATTGCCAAAAAGCCGGAGGAACAAGGAAAAGCAATGCTGATGACGGTCATGGTAGAAACCTATGCCGTGCTGTCATTGCTGATCTCTTTCCTGCTCGTAAACGGCGTTGCGGTCTGATCGCGGGCCGAGTGGAGCTGACGTCATGGAACAGGAAAAACAAAACGGCGTAAATAAGCTTGCCGCTCGGATCGTTTCTGACGCACAGCAGGATGCTTTGCGTATCGGAAAAGAAACGGCCGACGCGATTTCGGCGATCCAAAAAGACAATGACTGCGCGGTGCGGGCGTTACAGGCGGATTATGCCCAAAAACGGGAAGCCGCAGTAAAAAGCGTACTCGACGGCAGCAAAACGCGGGCAGCGCTGGATGGACGCAAGGAGACACTCGCAAAAAAGCGCGCAGTGATTGACGCTACCTTTGAACAGGCATATCAAAAGTTGCTGGCGCTGTCTGCCGGGGAGCGCGGCAATATCTGTCTTGCGGTACTTCGGCGGGAGGCGGAGGGCGGCGAGCTGCTCAAACCCTCCGCTGCGGATCGTGATGCGATTGCGGCGCTGCTGCCAGCTTTTGGCAGACAGGTGACGCTTTCCAATGCGGATGCGCCGATCGACGGCGGATTCCTGCTTATCGCAAAGTCCTATGAAAAGGACTGCTCCTTCCGGTCAATACTGGATGAATTGCGGCAGGCAGAGGAAACGAACGTCGCCAAAATGCTATTTGATTGATGGAGGTAGGCCGGAATGCCACAGCCAAGTTATCCCTACGCCTGCGCACGCCTCAGCGCGCTTGAAAAGGGGCTGTTGGATGCCGCCACGCTCAGACGGATGGCGGATAGTTCCCTTGATGATGCCATGCGTGTACTTTTGGATGCGCGATACGGGAGTATCCCCGATGCGACGCCGTCCGACTGCGAACGCATGATCGATACGGAGCGCCGCACTGTCGCACGCGAGATACGGGAGCTTTCCCCAAACCCTGCGTTGACAGATCTGTTTCTGCTGGAGACGGATGTTCATAATCTCAAGATATTGATTAAGGCACGGCTCCTTGGGGAAACCCGCCCGGAATGGAGCGAGGGAGGATTGTTTTGCCGGGAGCATCTTGACAAATGGATCAGCGACGGAGACTACCGCCAGCTGCCCGTGCCGATCGCAGCGGCTTTGACAGAGCTTGACGCGATACTACGCGTTGGAATTGCACCGCAAAAGATCTCGGTATTACTGGATCGCGCCTATCTTGTCTATGCGATGGATACAGCAAAACGGTGCGGTGCATCCTTTGCGGAGCGTTATTTTACGGCGTTATGCGATTTTGATAATGTATTGACGTTTTTGAGAATGCGCGCTATGGGTGCACTTCGGGAAGACATGCGCGATATGCTGCTTGCCGAAGGAACTATCACGCATAAAGCGCTGCTCGATGCGTACGAGCTTTCATACGATTCCCTTAACCGGGTCTTATCTGACAGCATCGCCAAGGACGCGTTGATTACCGGGCTTGCCGAGATGCAGCGTACCGGCAGGATCGGCGCGTTGGAGAAAGCGCGTGATGACTATTTGCTCTCGCTGATTAAGCCTCACCGATACGACGTCACTACGATCTACCCCATCGTTGGGTATTTGCTTGCTAAGCAGCGGGAAGCGCAGGCGATTCGACTGATTATCACGGTCAAGCGAAACGGTCTGGACGACGCCGTGATTGGAGAAAGGCTGCGTGAATTGTATGGCTAAAATTGGCGTGATCGGCGACAAGGATTCCGTGCTGCTTTTTAAGGCGGTCGGACTTGATGTGTTTTACGCCGACGACGGTGAAACGGCAAACCGTCGCATGCGTCGTATGGCAAAGGAAGGGTATGCCGTGATCTTTGTGACAGAGCGGCTGTATCCGCTTTGCGGTGAGACAATTACGGAGTATCAGGCGGAGCCATACCCGGCAATCATTCCCATTCCGGATAATCAAGGAACACGGGGGATTGGCATGGCGAAGCTGAAGGAAAACGTCGAAAAAGCGGTCGGCGTAGATATTTTAATGAATAATTGACGGAAGGGCGAAGACAATGCAAGGTACGAAAGGTACGATCATCAAAGTTTCCGGTCCCCTCATCGTTGCCGGCGGCATGGCGGATGTGCAGATGTACGACGTCGTCCGTGTGTCGGAGAAGCACCTGATCGGGGAGGTTATTGAGCTGCGCGGCGATCGCGCATCCATACAGGTTTATGAGGAGACCGGTGGCATTGGGCCCGGAGAACCGGTCGTTTCGACAGGCGCACCGCTGTCGGTTGAATTGGCGCCCGGTCTGATCGAGTCGATTTATGACGGTATTCAGCGTCCGCTGGATGCTGTGCGAAAAAACGCCGGCGATCGCATTACTCGCGGTATCATGGTAGATTCGCTTGACCATGAGAAGCTGTGGGATTTTGTTCCAGTTGCCCGAACCGGCGACGAGCTGACGGCCGGAGACGTATTGGGTACTGTACAGGAGACGGAAGCGGTCGTACACAAGATCATGGTTCCGCCGAACGTATCCGGAAAACTTGAATGGATTTTCTCCGGTAAAGCCAATATCGTTACGCCAATTGCGCGACTCGTTCGGGACGGAAAAACGGTCGAATTGCCAATGCTGCAAAAGTGGCCGGTTCGTCGCGGCAGGCCGTATGCCGAAAAGATTGCGCCCAAAGAACCCATGGTCACTGGGCAGCGTGTGATCGATACGCTGTTCCCCGTCGCAAAGGGCGGCGTTGCGGCCGTTCCGGGGCCATTTGGCTCTGGCAAGACCGTTGTGCAGCACCAGCTGGCAAAGTGGGCGGACGCGGACATCATTGTGTATGTTGGCTGTGGCGAGCGTGGCAACGAAATGACAGACGTTCTGATGGAGTTCCCGGAACTGAAGGATCCGCGTACGGGGCTGTCGCTGATGAAGCGCACGGTACTGATCGCCAACACTTCCGATATGCCGGTTGCCGCGCGGGAAGCATCCATTTATACCGGTATCACGATTGCAGAGTATTTCCGCGATATGGGATACAAGGTTGCCATCATGGCGGACTCCACCTCCCGCTGGGCGGAGGCGCTGCGTGAAATGTCCGGCCGTCTGGAAGAAATGCCCGGTGAAGAAGGTTATCCCGCGTATCTTTCCAGCCGTCTTGCGGAGTTTTATGAGCGCGCGGGCTTTGTCAAGGTGCTTGGCTCGGAGGGACGTACGGGCGCAGTTTCCGCCATCGGCGCGGTATCACCGCCGGGCGGCGATATATCGGAGCCGGTATCACAGGCTACGCTTCGAATTGTAAAGGTTTACTGGGGGCTGTCCAGCAAGCTTGCTTATGCACGCCATTTTCCGGCAATCGACTGGTTACAGTCGTATTCGTTGTACCTTGACCGTCTGGAAGGATGGTTTAATGAAAACGTTTCCCCGGAATGGACGCAGCTTGTGCAAAAGACGATGTCGCTTTTGCAGGAGGAGAGCGAGTTGGATGAGATTGTGCGCTTGGTCGGTATCGATGCGCTTAGCTACAAGGATCGTCTGACGCTTGAGACTACGCGTTCGATCCGAGAGGACTATCTGCATCAGAACGCATTTCACGAGGTAGATACGTATACCTCGCCAAAAAAACAATTTTTGATGCTCAAGAGCATAGCGACCTGCTATGACCAGTGCATTGACGCGTTGAATGCCGACGCTTCGTTTGGGGCGCTCGTCAAACTGCCGGTACGTGAGAAGATTGGCCGATTCAAATATGTGTCGGAGGATCAGTCGCAGGCAGAGTATGATGCAATTTTGGGTGAATTGGCGGCAGAGATCCGTGATTTAACGGAAGGAGGACGGGCGGATGCGTAAAGAATATCGCACCATTCAGGAGGTCGTCGGCCCGCTGATGCTGGTAGACGGAGTCTCCGGCGTCAAGTACGACGAGCTTGTCGAAATCGAACAGGCGGACGGAACGATTCGTCGCGGTCGCGTTCTGGAAGTAAACGAAGACAAGGCGCTGTTGCAGCTGTTTGAAGGTTCGCAGGGTCTTCGCATTTCCGATTCGAAGGCGAGATTTCTCGGGCGTTCCATTGAACTGGATGTTGCGCCAGATATGCTTGGACGTGTTTTTGACGGTATGGGAAAGCCGATGGACAATGGACCCGCGCTGATCCCGGAAAAGCATCTGGATATCAACGGTACGCCGATGAATCCGACAGCACGCGACTATCCGTCCGAATTTATTCAGACCGGCATCTCTGCAATCGACGGATTGAATACGCTGGTGCGTGGGCAGAAACTGCCTGTGTTTTCCGGCTCCGGTCTGCCGCATGCAAATCTTGCTGCGCAGATCGCGCGTCAGGCGCGCGTACTCGGTTCGGATGAGAAGTTCGCCGTCGTTTTTGCCGCAGTCGGCATTACGTTTGAAGAAGCGGATTTCTTCATTTCAGACTTCCGCAAAACCGGCGCAATCGATCGAACCGTAACGTTTATCAACCTTGCAAACGATCCGGCCATCGAGCGCATCGCGACGCCGCGCATGGCAATTACCGCGGCGGAATATCTGGCGTATGACCTCGGAATGCAGGTGCTTGTCATTATCACGGATATCACCAATTATGCCGAAGCGCTTCGAGAGGTTTCCGCAGCACGCAAAGAGGTTCCGGGGCGCCGCGGTTATCCGGGTTATCTGTATACCGACCTTGCAACCATGTATGAGCGTGCCGGAAGAATCCGTGACAACAAAGGCTCGATCACGATGATCCCGATTTTGTCCATGCCCGAAGACGACGTAACACATCCGATTCCCGACCTGACCGGTTATATTACGGAAGGACAGATCATTTTGTCCCGTGAGTTGTACCGCAAGGGACTGACGCCGCCGATCAATGTGCTTCCTTCCTTGTCGCGCTTGAAGGATAAGGGCATTGGCAAGGGCAAGACGCGCGAGGATCACGCCGATACGATGAATCAGCTCTTTTCTGCGTATTCGCGGGGAAAGGACGCCAAGGAACTTGCAGTCATTCTCGGCGACGCTGCGCTTTCCGACGCCGATAAGCTATACGCAAAATTTGCAGATGCTTTTGAAGCGGAATATGTATCGCAAGGCTATTACACCAACCGTTCGATTGAGGAAACGCTGGATATCGGCTGGAAGCTCCTTCGTATCCTGCCAAAATCCGAATTAAAGCGAATCCGTGACGAATATTTGGAAAAATATTATTCCAAGGAGGCGTAAGCCGTGGCGGCTATTGAAGCAAAACCGACTCGGATGGAGCTGAGCAACCTCAAAAAAAGACAAAAGGTTGCTATCCGCGGGCATAAAATGATGAAGGATAAGCGGGATGAGCTTGTCCGTCGCTTTATTGTCTACGCCCGCAGAAATCAACGGCTTCGCACAGAGGTGGAAAGCAAGCTTTCCGTTGCCATGCAGAGTTTCGTGCTGGCAAGAGCTGCAATGAGCAGCGCGGAGATTGAGGAGGCGCTCATTTATCCGGCACGTTCCGCACAAGTTGACGTGGGCAAGGATCAGGTGCTTTCTATTTTGGTTCCGAAGCTGCAGCTGGCGGCGCAGGAGGGCTTTATCTACCCGTACGGCTACGCTACGACCAGCGCAGATCTGGACAACTCCGTGCAGCTTCTGTCAGAGGTATTGCCATTGCTTTTAGAGCTTGCGGAAGTGGAGAAGACCTGCGGACGGTTGGCGGATGAGATTGAAAAGACGCGCCGCCGCGTAAACGCACTGGAATATGTGATGATCCCGCAGTTTACAGAGACGATTCGCCGCATTCAAATGAAACTGGAGGAAAATGAACGCGGCAATCTAACACGCCTGATGAAGACAAAAGAAATGCTCCAGCAGCAGTGATATGGAGCAGCTGCGCATCATTGCCAACATATACGGGTTTTCGGAATGCTATTGCCTGCGACCCGACTTATTTGAATTTTATGAAAGGCGCCGTCAAATCGATGGCGCTCTTCATCGTGACGGACAAAGTTTAGTTTCAGACCCAAGGACTAGCTTTCCTTGGGCAAATGTCCTTCTGGCGCTGGTTGCTCCATATCGCCCGTTTTTGCCGGAAATGCACATTTCAGGCTATTATGTTGGATCAAACCGTGCGTACCACGCGACAAAATCACTGCGGGGAGAACTGACGGCGGCAGGCATTCGGACGGAGCGTGCAGAAGTACCGATTCGTGAACTGTTGCTTCGAAGCGGTATCGGGCGCGCAATGAAAAACGGTCTGACAGCAATTGACGGCTATGGAACGCGGTTTGCCGTGCAGGTGCTGGCGGCAGACGTTCCACAGGTACAGTATGACGATATATCGCCGCGGGAAACGCCCTGCGGCAATTGCAATCGCTGCAGGGCAGCGTGCCCCTCCGGAGCAATCCAAGCATGCGGAATGAATTTTCATCGCTGCATTCGCGCGTACCTTTGCGGAGATGAAATGCCGGGTTGGGTCATGGAGAAAATGGACTGTCTGCTGGGCTGCGAAGCATGCCAGTATGCGTGCCCAGTCAACGACGGTATCCAGAACGATGGAGAGCTACCGCCGGCTTTTGACTTAGAACGTATTTTATCCGGCGATATAAAGCCGCTGCTCGCTCTGATCGGATCAAATCAGAAATCCGGAGGAAGGCTTTTGATGCACGCTGCAGTACTGGCAGCAAAACAGAGCAGAACGGATCTTTTGCCTTTGATTGTGAACTTATTGCAAGATGCGAGAGCGCAGGTCAGAAATACGGCAAAATGGTCAATTTGCAGGTTGCGAAAAGAAGAAAACTGTGATACATTGAACCATATTGATTTAAGTTTGCCACGCTAGGCGGGGAGTTAGCGGTGCCCTATACCTGCAAACCGCTATAGCAGGGCGGAATTCCCGTTTCCCGATTACTATTTGTGGGGTCTGGACCCGGTTCGGAATGCGTTGATCGTCGGGTCCCGTGCAATTGATCGCCGTGAACCATGTCAGGTCCTGACGGAAGCAGCATTTAGCGGATGTATCGATGTGCCGCGGGAACACCTGAAAGGAGCTTTCTGCCGGGCGTCCGCCTGTGAGTGGTGTATCAAAGAACGGGTGCGTGGCAATATGTTTGAACCGGCGTTCCGCGTCGGTTCCTTTTATAGCGTAAAAGATCGGACGAGGTAGGTTATGGAAAATTTTTCGGTTTTTGATATTGTGGGCCCTCGAATGACGGGGCCTTCCAGCTCCCACACTGCCGGCGCAGTAAGGCTTGCGCATACGGCGCGCCACATTGCAGGAAGAGAAATTGCGGAGGTAGAATTCACGCTTTACGGTTCGTTCGCAGAAACCGGACGCGGACATGGAACCGACAAGGCTCTGATTGCCGGCGTACTTGGGATGATGCCGGATGACGAACGCATTAAGGACGCGTACCTGATCGCCCGACAGGAGGGTGTCATGGTGACGATGAACTTTTCCGACGAACCGGCAGATCATCCCAATACCGCCAGAATTCACATTATCGCACCCGATGGGCGAGAGACTGATGTGATCGGAAAATCGATTGGCGGCGGCAACATCGTGATTACAGAGATCAACGGGCTTGCCGTAGAGCTAACTGGCGAGTACCCGACGATGGTGGTACAGCATCAGGACAAGCCCGGCGTCATCGCAGAGGTTTCTCACGTGCTGGCGCAGCTCAATATCAATATTGCATTTATGCGCGTATTCCGCCATGGAAAGGGTGAGGACGCATATATGACCATTGAGACCGATCAACCGCTTTCCGAAGAGATGCTGCGGATGATACGCGCGCTTTGCCCGGGAATCATCCGGCTATTCGCGGTATAAGGAGAAAAGAAATGCTTTTAACTGACGCATTTGAGAATGGGGAATCACTGCGAAAATTCTGCTTGGGAAATAAAATCCCAATCTATGAAGCGATGCAGTTGCGCGAGGAAAAACTGTCGGATATGACGCGCAAACAGATCCGTGACGAGATGTGCAGAAACCTTGTCGTCATGCGGGAATCCGTGCAGCGCGGGCTTTCCGAAAAAGTGGAATCTGTCAGCGGGCTTTCTGGCGGTGAGGCGATGCGCCTTTTCAAATATGGAAAAATGAATCCTTTTTCCGGCTATAACGCTTGCCGTGCCGCGGCCTCTGCAATGGCAGTGGTGGAGGTCAATGCTTCAATGGGGAGAATTGTTGCTGCGCCAACCGCAGGAGCGTCCGGCATTCTGCCGGGCGTGCTGCTTGAGAGTGGGCGAGAGCGCGGCTGGACGGACGAACAGCTTATCAACGGTCTGTTTACTGCGGGCGCCGTCGGATTGATTTTTGCGAAGAACGCGACCATTTCCGGCGCTGGCGGAGGCTGTCAGGCAGAAACGGGAGTCGGCGCAGCAATGGCGGCAGCGGCGCTTGTGGAGATCAGCGGGGGCGCGCCGATACAGGCGCTGGACGCTGCGGCAATGGCGATCAAAAACGTACTGGGATTGGTTTGTGATCCGGTTGCAGGGCTTGTCGAGTGCCCGTGCATCAAACGGAACGCGCTTGGCGCGGTCAACGCCATGATCTCGGCGGATATGTCACTTGCGGGTGTAACCAGCCTGATTCCGTTTGATGAGGTTGTCGCCGCAATGTTTGCCGTCGGAAAGGACATCCGCACGGAATATCGGGAGACGGCGAGGGGCGGTCTTGCGGTTACGCCGACCGGAAAAGCGGTTGCGGCGCGACTGAAGCGAATGCAGCATTGAAATCACCCTGATGTTATGGGGATGACGCATGCGGCCAATAGAACATAGGAAGGTTTTCCGTATGCTCTATTGACCGCATTTTACGACAGCCGGCTTTCGTGCGTCGCTTTGCGCGGCGCTACTCTGGAAAACCCAATTTTGATATGCTATGATACTGTATCGGTTTATACGTAAGATGTTTGTTGGAATCGGATGAGGCATCCCATCGTATCACAGGGATATTTATTGTAAGCAGGATGGCATTTACATGCAGAAATATTGGATGACATATGCAATGATTGCTTAAAACAATCTTTGCAGGAAGGGCTGAAGAATGAAAGATAAATTAAGGCGATTTTTTCAAGGCAGATATGGGAATGATGGTTATTCTAGATTTTTAACTTGGACCGCAATGGCGATTTTGCTGCTGTCGATTCTGCTTTCCGGCATTTGGAAAGGGATCGTATCCAATATTTTATACGCGATTGCGCTTTTCTGCATGATCTATAGTATGGTTCGTATGTTTTCCAAAAACATCGTCAAACGGCAAGCGGAAAATGCAAGATATTATGCAGCACTCAATCGTGCCAAGCGCAAATGGAACTACTGGAAGCAACGTTTCCGCGACAGAAAAAGCTATCACTATTTTACATGCCCGTCGTGCAAGACAAAACTGCGCGTCCCAAAGGGCAAGGGGAAAATACAGATCACCTGCAAAAAGTGTGGAACGCGTTTCCCGGGAAATACCTGAACATATTTTACAGTTGAAAAATCGGAGGCACGACCATGAAGCCCACATTGACGTTTGAAAAGAAGAATTTTTTAGGTTCGAGGCTTGGCGGCACAGCGACTGTTGGAGATCTCTGCGGAAGCAAAATTCTTCAAAACGGGCTTTGCTTTGAATTGGAGGACACTGCGGAGATTTACGAAGGCTACGGATGCGTTGCGGGAGCTTATCCTTATATGCAGTACGAATCGTATTCTCGAAAACTTGAGCAGATTTGTTATGAAACTGCGATTCTGGAAAATGATTATATAAAAGCGACCTTTTTACCGGAACTTGGCGGTCGGCTTTGGTCGTTAATCAACAAGAAAACAGGAAAGAACCTTCTGTACACAAATGATGTGATTCGGTTTAGCAATCTTTCCATCCGCAACGCATGGTTTAGTGGCGGTGTGGAATGGAATATTGGCGTCATTGGGCATACCCCATTTACGACGAATCGGTTATTTACCGCAGTACTTGACAATGATCGCGGAAATCCGGTGCTGCGCATGTATGAGTTTGAGCGGATTCGTGAAGTCGAGTATCAGATGGATTTTTGGCTAGATGAGGCAGATACATTTCTGAATTGTCGCATGCGCGTCAAAAATTCAAGCCGTGATGTGATTCCGATGTATTGGTGGAGCAATATTGCCGTGCCTGAATTTGATGATGGTCGCGTCATCATGCCAACGTGCGAGGCTTACACCAGTGATCTGACGTCCGTAAGAAAAGTGCCGTACCCCATGGTTGACGGAACGGACGTTTCGCACTATCGCAGTATCCAAAACCAGGTGGATTATTTTTTTCAACTGGAAGAAGGAGCGCCGCGATATATCACCAACGTTGATGGACAGGGAGAAGGCCTACTCCAACTATCTACGGAGCGCTTGCAAGGACGAAAGGTCTTTTCTTGGGGAAACAACGATGGCTCAGACGCTTGGCAGGCCTATCTGACAAAGAATGCTGGCAGATACCTCGAGATACAAGCAGGCCTCGGAAAAACACAATATGGCTGCATACCCATGGCGCCAAATACAGCGTGGGAATGGATGGAGCAGTATGGCCCGATCAGTCTGGGCAGCGCGATCGTATCCGCTCCGTTTGCGGCGGCAAGGGAAACAGTTACAGAAATTGTTCGGCAAAAGATGAAGAATGAAGACCTCAATGGACGCTTTGCCGCGATGGGAGCACTTGCAAAGACAAAGGCAGAAACGGTTTTCCGTGGTAGCGGTTACGGTCAACTGAAAAACCGCATCCGGGAGCTGGAGGGCGGGCATGCGCTGTCAACGCATCTTGACTATCAAGCGGCGGATAAAGCGACAGACGGATGGATCCGCTATTTGGAAACCGGTATCATGGGAACCCATGACCCCATGGAGCCGCCTGCGGATTTCATCAGTGAAAGCATGCTGTTTGAACGATTGAAGGAAAGCGTTAAGGCTGGAGAACGTTATAACTGGTACGCATATTTTCAATTGGGACTTTACGCCGCTTGGAGGGGCGACGATAAACAGGCGCGTTCTTGGCTGGAACAATCGCTGCTGTTGGCAGAGAATCCATGGTCATGTCATGCGCTTGCCTGTCTGCATTTGAAGCGGAATGAGACGCCCTTGGCAATACGGTATATGCGACGGGGGCTTTCCCAAAAAGAGCATGAGCTTTCCTATCTAAAAGAGGGCTTTCGCCTTCTGCTTGCAGCGCATGATGACATAGGCGTAGCCGAGTACTATTCGGCGCTGCCCGCGCTGCGGCAAGAAGATCCACGATTGTTCATGAACTACTTGACGGCGCTGCATCGACTCGGAAGAACCCGCGAGGCATATGACCTTTTGGAACATAGACAGGATTTTGTGCTTGACGACCTCCGAGAAGGCTTGGATACGGTTGCCGAGTTGTATCAGGATATGTGCGTTGCACTATTTGGAGTATGCGACAAGATGCCGAAGGCATACAATTTTGACTCGCTGCGTCTCTAGAGTGGCGTCCGCAGATAAAATGAAGCCATACGATTGCTTTAAAGCGGTTGCTACGCATGAGACGCAGCCGATGGGGTAAAACAAAAAAAGCTTTTGCCTGCTATGCACGGGTGGAAGCTTTCTTTTTCTTCTTACGCTTTGACGCTGGAAAATATTCTCTGCATGCTTTCATAACTCTCGTAAAGCTCGGGTAACTCCCGGTACATATCACTATAAACCTCAATAAAGGCAGGGCCAGCATAACCGCGTTGGATGAGCGCCGAAGCAAGCTTGGAAAAGTCGTAGTCGCCAAGACCCGGCATACATAGGCAAAAGCGTTCATCACGGGTCGCGGCGTCGCAGAGATGTAGATTGACGATATTATCCCCGACGGCGTCGATAAAGTCAAGCGGATCAAATCCGCTTCTCAGAGCCTGCTTGACGTCGAGCGTATATTGCAAAACACGATCGAGCCGCTGTTGTAATTCAGCGCCAAAAGATGGACGGCAAAATACGCACCAGCTTACATTTTCAAGCGTTAGTTGTATGTCGTAGCTTTTGGCAAGCGCGCACAGATCTCTGAAAATAGGGGCGATTCGATCCATCTCCAGATTTTTTGCCGCACCCGAAAGATGCGCCGGACCGTGCATAACGTAATGCGTCGCTCCAAGCTGCTTTCCTGCTTGCAGTACTGTTTCATAAATTTTCCACGCATCACCGCGCTGACGCGGATGCAGCGAAAACAGTTGCGGCTCAAACTGCGTGCTCATAGGATGGACGCTGTATACCGACAACCCGGTTTCAAGCAAACGCGCCATCAAGCAATCAAAAATCTCACCGCTGTATTCGGAAAACGAGTTGAGGAACAATTCGCAAACCGGCACATGGTGCGCCGCTATATCCGGAATTGCATCCTCGATCATTCGCTTTGTAAAATAGCTTGCTGTTGATATGCCTACTTGTATCATAATTCCTCCTTATCCCATCTTATCATTTTTTTATGTGGTATGCTATAATCACAATATGAGAATTTGCAATCATTGCGATAAATCCAAAATGAATCCCCAACCAAGGCGAGCGATTGCGCTTCGCTTGCCTTGGCTGATCCTCATACCCATCGGGCTGTACCTGCCGCAGGTTTTCCAAAGACACGCGAACGGTATTGAACGAATTTACTCCAACGGTATATATCCGGCGATAAAGAACGTAATAGCGACAGTAACGTCGATGTTCCCGCTTTCGCTCGCTGAGCTGATACTGTACGGATCCATCCTGCTCTTTCCGGCAATTTTGATTTGTAAGCTCCTGCGAGCTGCATTTGGAAGGATTCCGTGGCATCGGGTCGTTTCCTATATCGTTGCTCTTGGCATTGCAGGCGGTGTGCTGCTGAATATGTTTTATCTAACTTGGGGCTGCAACTACTTTCGCACGCCGCTTTCCGAGCGAATGAATCTTTCCATTGGCGCGCGCCCGGTAGAGGAATTGTCAACGCTCTGTGACTGGCTGTCCAGAGATGCCGCTGTGCTCCGCGAAAAACTTCCGGAAACGCAGGAAGGCATTTTCACCTATGATGTCCCGGTCAGCGATATATTCTCTCAATTGCCGGAGGCGTATCAAAATCTAGCGCAGAAAGAACCTGTATTTCGCGGAAACGTTACCCGTGCAAAATCCGTTCTTTGGTCGGAAGGAATGAGTTGGGCTGGAATCGCGGGTATCTATGTTGGTTTCACCGCAGAGGCAAACGTAAACATCGCCCAACCGGATCTGTTTATTGCTGAGGCTGCAGCGCATGAAATGGCGCATCAATTGGGGATTGCTTCTGAAAATGAAGCTGAATTTGCAGCAATACTTGCCTGTTTATACAGTCGCAATGACACGATTGCCTATTCTGGGTATATGCTGGCGCTAACAATATGTGGTAATGCGCTCTATGCGTCGGATGCCAAGGCGTACGCGGCGATTGTAGCAGGTTATTCCGACGCTATGCGCAGAGATCTGTCCGACTATGCAGCGTATTGGAAACAATATGAGGGACCGGCAAAGGAGGTTTCCAACCAATGGAACGACACCTACTTAAAGCATAATGCGCAGGAAAGCGGCGTGAAGAGCTATGGAGAATCCGTGGATCTGCTGCTCTCATATTTTGAGAATACAAAATTTTTTAGGGATGCAAAATAATTTTCGTTCTCTTGTTTACAAACGTTACGGAATCGTGTATTCTTATAGCATAACCAATGGCATAGCCGTAAAAATTTATATATAGGAGTAAAGAATATGATCGATCTGACCATGAACCGCGACAATCTAAAGCGAAGCATCGACAGAGCACGTGAAAAGGGTATCGTCATACCAACCTTTGCCCAGATGCGTAATCCCGACCTGATCCCCGATAAGATCAAGAACAAATTGAAGTCCGTCGGTCTTTGGGATGTCAATCCGCTGAATCTGTTCCGAATCTCTTGGCATAACGAGCAGAAGGAATCAGGCGGCACATTCGGCGGCGTCAACTTTATTGAGATTCCACATGAGTTGACCGGCGTCAAGGCGCGTATCCTCCTGTTGACGGGCAAATGGTTTCCAACGGGCTGTCATAAGGTCGGCGCATCCTTCGGTTGTCTTGCGCCGCGTTTGGTAACAGGTCAATTTGATCCTACCTATCACAAGGCGGTTTGGCCGTCAACAGGAAACTATTGCCGCGGTGGCGCTTTTAACTCCAAACTCCTTGCGTGCGATTCCATTGCAATTCTCCCTGCGGAGATGAGCAAAGAACGTTTTGACTGGCTCAAGAGCATTGCCGGTGAAGTGATCGCTACCCCGGGCTGCGAGTCCAACGTAAAGGAGATCTTTGACAAAACATGGGAATTGAAGACCACGCGTAAGGACGTCATGATATTCAATCAGTTCGAGGAGATGGGTAATTGCGTGTGGCATTATCAAGTCACCGGAAAAGCGATTCAGGATGCGTTTGAAGCCATCAAACGTCCGGGCGACCGTTTTGCGGGTGCGGCGTTTACCAGTGGTTCTGCCGGAACCATGTCGGCTGGCGACTACTTGAAGGAGCAATATCCGAGTTCAAAGCTTGCGGTCGGTGAAGCGCTTCAGTGCCCGACGCTTCTGAACAATGGCTTTGGCGGTCATCGTATTGAAGGGATTGGGGATAAGCATGTGCCGTGGATCCACAATGTTAAGAACACCGACATGGTCATTGACATTGATGATGAAGACAGTCAGAAGCTGTTGCGCCTGTTCAACGATCCGGTCGGCAGAAAGTATCTGGTAGAGGAGATCGGCGTACCGGCGGAATTCATGGAAAAGCTGTCGTTGCTTGGTATTTCTGGTATCGCGAATATGCTGTGCTGCATTAAGATGGCAAAGTACTACGAACTGACAGAGCACGACGTGCTGGCGACGGTAGGCACGGATTCTTCTGTCATGTATGGCAGCCGCATCAAGGAACTCGAGGATGCTGATGGCGCCTATACGCCTACAAAGGCTGCCGCAGACTATGCGGAGCATCTCCGTGGCGTTCGTACGGATGTGATGGAAGAGCTCACTTACGAAGCAAGAAAGCGGATTCACAATCTCAAGTATTACACATGGGTTGAGCAGCAAGGCAAGACGGTGGACGAGATCAACGCGCAGTGGTATGACGAGCACTACTGGACGGATATGCACGATCAAGCAAAGGATATCGACCGGCTCATCAATGACTTCAACAATGAAACCGGCGTTTTGGAGAAGCTGTAAGAACGGTTCAGGATCGAAGGCTTATCCAATGGAGCTAGGCAAACCGCCAGAATAGAAACAAAAGGGAGCCATCTGCGAAGGCGCGGATGGCTCCTTTGTCTTGAAATTGGGAAAACACAGGCACGTTTGTGATCTAGTGTTCGCAGCGGAGCTGATGAATCATATCGCTCGGATCAGCGGCGTGAAACACCGCGCTTCCAGCGACAAGCACAGTAGCACCCGCTGCAATGCACTGTGCTGCAGTATCCGGATTGATTCCACCGTCAACTTCGATGTCTAGCGACAAATGGCGGTCATATGCGATCTGGCGCAACCGTTTGATTTTTTGAATCGTTTCGGGTATGAATTTCTGTCCTCCAAAGCCGGGGTTCACACTCATCAAAAGCACCAGAT
Source organism: uncultured Oscillospiraceae bacterium (assembly GCA_964636685.1). Taxonomy (GTDB): domain Bacteria; phylum Bacillota; class Clostridia; order Christensenellales; family CAG-138; genus CAZWUK01. Next base: position 7,857 of record CAZWUK010000016.1, on the reverse strand, counting down.
CGCAATACGGAAGTATTTCCTCGCAAGCGTAGAGCGGTGTTGCGGGATTCAGAACAACGCCGCCTTTTTTGCCTGCGTTATGGATGAGCTGCAATGTTCTATGAACGTGACGCTCCGCTTCCACGTGAAATGTGATAATATCCGCGCCGCTATCGGCAAACGCTTGAATCCAATCTCCCGGATGGTCAACCATAAGATGGACATCCAAAGGTAGATTGGTCTTCGAGCGTAGGGCTTTACACATTGGCGGCCCAAAGGTAATGTTTGGCACAAAATTCCCGTCCATGACGTCAAAATGCACCCAGTCGGCGTTCCAAATCTCCATTTTTTTTACGGCGTCGCCCATGGCGGAAAAATCGGCGGAAAGAATGGATGGTGCAACCTTAGTCATATTGATGCTTTCTCCTTGTATCAATTTCTTCAGAGAGTTGACAATACCGAGTATAGCGACCCTGCGAAAGACCGCCTGTCTCTAATAAACGCTTTACGGCGCAATCCGGTTCCGTTCTGTGGCGGCATCCGGAGAACCGGCATTGCTCTGAGATGCTTGAAAATTCCGGATAGTACCGATCGAGATCGCGCTGCTCGAAAAGCTCACTTTCATACAATGAAAATCCTGGCGTATCAAGCATGGCTCCGCCTTCATAAGGCCAAAGCTCCGCATGTCGCGTGGTATGACGGCCGCGTTCCGTCTTTTTTGCAAGCGCTCCGGTTTCCAAGGACAGTTCCGGCAGGATACTGTTGAGAAGAGAAGACTTTCCAACTGCGGACTGTCCCGCAAAGCAGGTAATCTTATCAGGCAAAAGCGCCTTCAGTTCCGCCATGCCTTCTCCGGTGACGGTGGATACCATTCGAACGGTAAAATGACCGGCATAGTCGGCGTAAAATGTTTTTACGATTGCATCGTTCTGTTCATCAAGCTTATTTAAAACCAATATCGGCACAATTCCTGCATGAAATGCCTGCACAATCAGTTTATCGATCAAAAGCCAGTCGGGTTGTGGCGCGCTGGCGGCAGCGACGATCACAAGCTGATCGATATTTGCTACCGGCGGTCGCACCAATAGGTTTTTACGTGGTAAAATTCGGAAAAGTACCGAATAGCCTTCGCGCGGTATGTCTACCTCAACACGGTCTCCAATGGCGGGCGTTTCATGGATGCTGCGAAATTTGCCGCGTGCTTTGCAGGTAAGCAGTTCTCCGGCCTCCGTTTGAACATAGTAGAACCCACCGATTCCTTTTAAAAGCAGTCCTTGCTGCATTATGGCTCCTTTGCCAAAAAGCTGGCGTCCTGTCGTTTCACGATTTTTCCGCCTACGTAGACAATCAGTTCTCTTGTACCATCAATATCAGAGTAAGCGGTAAAAGAAACGGGGAGCTTTTCTCCCTTGTCCAATATGGTTTCGAATAGAACGCGCTCATACGAAGCGCCGTTGAGCGATTCAACAACCGTGACGAATACGGCAGTGTTGTTTGCTGGAATGTCCAGATTATATGCCACATCCGCGGAAAAGGCGTCCGGTTGCTTGCCGGCCAGCGTCATCAACACGACGACGTCCGGCGATACCATGGAGCCGACTGCGGGACTTTGTGTCAATACGACGCCGTCCTCTGCGTTTGAAGTCGAATCATAGCGGACGTAAATCGTAGAGAAGGAGTCACGCCACAGGGAACGCAACGCGTCGGAAAAAGGATCCTCCGTTAAGACTGGCATTTCAACCAGTTCGTCGGAAGACGCACTGATTACGACATCAACCGTGGAACCCAATTTTACTTCGGTTTCGGGAATCGGGAGCTGTTGACAGACATAACCGATGTCGATATCCGATACGCTATAAGATACGTTCCCCAATTGCAGACCGACCGCGTTCAGCGCGGTGATCGTTTCGTCCCGCGTTTTCCCCAAAAGATCGGGCACCAGCGGCGTGGCGGGGCCAAGACTCACGATGACCTTGATGGTCGAGCCGCGTTTGAGTGTAAGACCGGAATCCGGCGTTTGCGTGATGACATAGCCGTAAGGCACCGACTCACTGGATTCATAATCTTCAATTTCCAATGCAAAGTCAAAGTTTTTCGCTTTTTCTTCCGCTGCACTGTAAAGACGATTGGTAAGAGCCGGCACGATTTCACTGCCAACATCTCCGCCAAGACGACTGCGCACAGCAAAAAAAGTGATGACAAGACCGACGATCATCGCGGTGACGATGATCCCGATCCCGGTCAGGCTGCGGTTATGGGACTTCTTCTTTGAAGGTAGGGGAGACGCCTCGACGTTTCCTTGCCGTGCAGACTGTGCTGCATTGTGCAAAAAAGAGCCATCCGGATCATTCAGCGCACGATAAAGATCCCGCTTCATTGCTTTTGCACTGTTGTAACGGCGTCCGGTGTCCTTTTCCAGCGCTTTCATGATGACGTCGTTCAGGGCGTGCGGAATTCGCGGATTGATGGCGATCGGCTGTGTCGGCGTATCGTTGAGATGCTTTAAGGCAACGGTCACAGAGTTGTCGCCGGAAAACGGAACGGTGCCGGTCAACATTTCATAGAGGATAATGCCCGCAGAATACAGATCGCTTGCGGTCGTGACCGGTACGCCTTTGGCCTGCTCCGGCGAGAGATAGTGTACGGAACCTAGGATAGTGGAACCGGCAAACGTCATGGTAGTAGCCGATGCTTCACGCGCAATGCCAAAATCAGCGAGCTTTGCCCTTCCGTTAGGAGAGACGATGACATTTTGAGGCTTTACGTCTCGATGAATGATGCCGCAGTTATGCGCTTCGCCCAAAGCATCCAGAATCTGGGCAATAATGCTGACTGCCACGCGAGACGGCATGGGGGAATTTGTCTGGATCAATTCCTTCAGCGTAATGCCTTCCACGTATTCCAGGATGATGAAGGGGAGATTTTCGTATTCACCAACGCCATAGGCACGAACAATATTGTCATGAGAAAGGTGCAATACCGCGCTTGCCTCGCCTTCAAAACGACGCAAGAACTCCAGATTATCCAAGTACTCGTCTTTTAGCACCTTGATAGCGACGCTGTGATGACTAACAATATTTTCCGCATGATATACATGCGCCATACCACCGGTGCCGATCAGCGCCGTGATACGGTATTTGTGGGCAACGATGGCGCCAATTGGGATCATGCGCTGCGCCCCCCTTCACATTGTGCAAGTATGACGGTTACATTGTCCGTCGCGCCCGCGTCAAGCGCGGACTGCACAAGTTTCCTTGCCGTGACCTGCAGATCGGCAACATCCTCCAACTGCGCTTCGATTGTCGCATCCGGAAGGCTGCCGGACAGCCCGTCTGAACAAAGCAAGAGGATATCGCCCGGCATCCAGCTGCGATCGAACAAATCGATATCCGTACGCATCGCAATCCCCATTGCGCGCGTGATGATGTTGCGCTTCGGGTGGGTGCGCGCTTCTTCTTTTGTAATGTTGCCGGCATTTACCATCATTTGCACGAGCGAATGATCGGTCGTCACCTGACGCAGCGCATGATCGCTGTAGTGATACAGTCGACTATCGCCGATATTCGCCGCAATAAATCGATTCTCATACAAAAGCGCACAGACAAGCGTCGCACCCATTCCGGCGAGGGATGGATCTGCCTCCGCTGCCCGAAAAACTGATAAATTAACACGCTGAATAGCGTTTTTCAACGCGGCGATGGGTTCGTCGTCGTTGATGTGCAACAGCGACTGTGAGAGTAGCCGTATTACGTGCTCGCTTGCTACCGCGCCCGCTGCATGTCCGCCCATGCCGTCAGAGACAGCAACGAACGGGTGCACGTCGCTTTTCAGCGGAATATGGAACAAATCTTCGTTGTGCGGACGGCGTCCAATGTTGCTTTCAACTGCGTATTTCATCGATTACCCTTCTTCTGAGCTGCCCGCAGGCGCCCTCGATATCGGTTCCCATCTCTCTCCGAACGGTTGCGGAGATTCGTTCGCGCTCAAGCCAGCCCGCAAACTGTGCCGCGCGTTCTCTGGTGGTTCCGGATAGACCACGTTCCTTGACTGGATTCAGCGGAATGAGGTTAACATGGCAGTTGATTCCGCGAAGCCGTTTTGCAAGTGCGACAGCGTCTGTCTCCGCATCATTTTTATCTGCGATCAAAGCATATTCAAAAACAACCCGACGACCGGTATAGTCCGCATAGCGCTTTGCCGCTGCAAGCACGTCTTCGATGGGGTACCTGTTGTTGATCGGCATAATAGAGGAGCGGGTTGCATTGTCGTGCGCGTGAAGAGAAACGGAGAGCGTTACATGTGGCGCCTCCTTCATGAAACGGTCGATCAACGGTACAAGTCCGCAGGTGGAAAGCGAAATATTTCTCGGACTGATTCCCATACCGTTTGGATCGGAAACGAGCTTCAGAAATTTTACGACGTTCTCGTAATTATCCAGAGGTTCCCCACTGCCCATCAAAACAAGGTTTGTGACGTTCCTCTTTCCGGCTCCCGGCTCCGGTTCGTCGCGTTCCACAGCGGCGATCTGCCCGAGCATCTCCCCGGGCGTCAAATCCCGCACACAGCCCTCTAGGGTAGACGCGCAGAACTTGCACCCCATCCGGCAGCCAACCTGCGTGGAAAGACACTGTGTGTTGCCGTAATGATACCGCATGAGCACACCTTCTACAAGGTTTCCGTCCGCCAATGAGAAAAGATATTTTGCCGTTCCATCCTTTTGCGATATCCGCTTTTCAAATATGGATACCGCTCCAAAGGGATAGGCAGCGAGTTTTTCTCGAAGCTGCATTGGAATATTAGACATAGCAGTGGGCGGGGTACAGGAAGAAAGCCAACCGTAAACCTGTTTTGCGCGGTAGGCGGGTTCGTTTAATTCAGAAAGAAGTGCTTGTACTTCCTCAAAAGAATAATCGGTCAGGTTTTGCATCGTTTCATCCTTGCAATAAAAAATCCATCCGTAGCATGAATCTGGGGAAACAACTGGATCATGCCGTCGTTTGGCAGCGAAATCGGCATGGGATCCAGACAAAAATGTGGATTATCGGCAAGAAAGTGCTGTATTTGATCCTCGTTTTCTCGGCGAGAAATCGTGCAGGTAGCATAAACTAGAATTCCATCCTCTTTTACGTAGGACGCGCACGCTGTAAGAATCTGTGCCTGAATATTCGCTAAAGCATGGATGTCGCTGTCGCCTTTTCGATAGCGGATATCTGGTTTATCGTGTACCAGACCAAGACCGGAGCAGGGGACGTCGAGCAGTACTCGATCAAAGCTTTCCTCAAGCGAGCTGTCGTGCGTCTGTGCGTCGTAGAGACGGCATTTCGCGCTGACATGCAGGCGCGAGAACGTTGTTTCCATGAGCTGCACGCGATGCGCGTGCTTTTCAAATGCGACAAGTCGCAGATTGTTCTCTGCAAGGCTTGCGATATAGGCGCTTTTCCCACCGGGTGCGGCGCAGGCGTCAAGCACGTCCATACCGTGACAGTCGCCGAGCGCACGACACACAAGCATGGCGCTCTGACTTTGCACCGCAAACCTCCCGTGGGTAAAGGCGTCAAGCTTTGTGACGTCGAGTCCCTTAAGCAGTGAAAAACAATTTTCATCCAGAACGCCGCGTGCTGTCGGTATTCCGAGCTGCTGAAGCTCGCTCTGTAACGTCTGCGCGGTGGCGGGATATTGTGCGCGTATTTCCGTCTGACCGATCGGCGCAGACAGAAGTCTCTCTGTGAAATCTACGCCATAGACGCTAACCCATTCCCATATCAGCCATTCCGGATAACTGTACTTGATGGAAAGCGCAAGCATCGGGTCGGCGGGAAGCTGCGGGAGCCCGCCGTCGCGCGATCTGTCAATGCGGCGCAGCACAGCGTTAATAAAGCCGCTGTCCGCTCCTTTTCCGATTTCCTTGGCAAGCTTCACGCTCTCGTTAATTGCCGCATGCGACGGCGTCGAAAACAGCAACAACTGACAAATCCCGAGACGCAGGATGCCGCGCACCATGCGCTTGGGACGACTGGAAATAAAGGCCGATAAAACATAATCGATCCACAGCAGATGATCGAGGGTTTCATACACAAGGGCGGAAAGCCAGTTTGCATCCTGTTCGGAAAGACCGACGGCGGCGTCCTTGAGCGTCAGGTTTGCATACGCGCCATCCTCCGTAACGCGGCATAGCGCTTCCAAAGCCCGGCGGCGGAGACTCATGAAAGCACCTTCCCATCCATTGCCTTGCCGCGCAAGAATATCTTTGCGTCCAAACGCTTTCCACCGGCACATTGCAACTCCAAAATCTCCAGCTTGCCGTCGGCACACTGGACAAAAAGCCCGGATTTTTCATCGCCGGAGCAAGCGCCGATAGGTGCATTCGCCGCAACGTCGGAAATCAGGCGCGTTTTCCAAATCTTTAGGGGTGCGTCCTGATCCATGCAGTATGCTCCAGGCCAGGGATTGACGCCTCTTACAAGATTATGCACCTGCTGGCAGGTGCGCGTAAAGTCAATCCTGCCATGTTCCCTTTTGAGCATGGGACATTTGGTCGCCTTGGTTTCATCCTGCGGCGTTTGTGACAATACACCATCTTCAAGGGCGACGATGGTGCGTTGCAGGACGTCCGCGCCAAGCACGGACAACCGGTTGTACAATTCGCCTGCGGTCTCATTGACGCCGATCAAAGTCTCTGCGCTAAGAAGCATATCGCCGGTATCCAGACCAATGTTGGTAAACATCGTTGTTATGCCGGTAATCGTTTCTCCGTTGATAATCGCCCATTGTATCGGGGCGGCGCCACGGTATTTAGGGAGCAATGATCCGTGGACATTGATGCAGCCATATCGGGGAACCGCCAGATTTTCCGCCGACAGCAGCTGACCAAAGGCGGCGGTTATCATCAAATCCGGATGAAAGTCAACCAGAGCGGCGACGCCGTCTGGGTGGCGAATCTTTTCAAATTGAAACACCGGGAGACCGAGCTTTTCCGCCTCCTGCTTAACAGGCGGTGGCGTTAGCGCGCCGTGACGCCCAACCGGACGATCCGGCTGTGTAAAAACAGCCAGCGTATGACCGGAGTCATACAGCATGCGCAGCGAAGGCAACGCAAATTCAGGCGTGCCGAGAAATGCAATCCGCATCATTTCTCCTCCTGCTCCATCTGCTCTAGAAATTCTTGGGGCGGTTCCTTTTTCAGGCGAAGATACACCAACCCGTCCAAATGATCGTTTTCATGCAGAATGGCTCGGGCAAATAGACCATCGCCGCTGTAAGTGACCGGATTGCCGCGACGATCAACGCCGCGCACAACAACATGATTGGGACGTTCAACATAACCGTGCTGTCCGGGGAAGGAGAGGCAACCTTCATAATCGCCCTGTATGCCCGAAGTTTCCACAATCACAGGATTGACTAACTCGATTTTTCTCCCATCGCCAATATCGACGGCGAATACACGTTTCAATATTCCAACCTGAGGCGCGGCAAGTCCAACGCCTTCGGCATCGTACATTGTATCAAACAGATCATCGATCAGATTGGAAAGCCGTGCATCAAACGTTTCAACTTCCCGACATTTTTTATACAGACAGGGGTCGTTCTCGACCCGGATTGTTCTTTTCGCCATTGCACATCCTCCTAAAATTTCAGTTATATTATACAGCATTGGACTTCCTACTGTAAAGTCGCTCGCCGGTTGAGGAGCGAACAACCGCCATAAAGCCACGGTTGTACAGGTAACAACCAATGGTTTATAATGTTTTTGCAACTTGAAAAGCAGGCGATGGACATGCTTGGTCTGGAATGCGATAATGGGCACAGAATAACAAGGGGGTAAGAAGTTTGAAACACCGACTTGATAGCGCCCCGTAAAGGCAAAGGGAAAAAGCCACA
>CAZWUK010000015.1:21150-34672 GCA_964636685.1 uncultured Oscillospiraceae bacterium | reverse complement strand
GTTGCGGCCTTTGGCTTTGACAGCGCGAAGGACACGATGTTTGTCAAAGCGCCCATGATCCTGACGCCCTACCCCGATACCGATATTCGCATTCTGGCCCGTGTGCAGCAGCTATGCTTTGCGATGGGTTTTACGAGAACCCCCGCGATTACGCCCGATGAACACGACGAGATGATTGCTTACACCTCGCAGATGGCGCACGTGGTGTCCAACGCCTATATCCAAAATCCGCTCGCTTTGACGCATAAGGGGTATTCTGCGGGCAGCTTTCGGGATCTGACACGCGTTGCCAAGCTGAATGCGGACATGTGGACGGAGCTGTTTTTGGAAAATGCGGATCATTTGACCGACCAGATCGATCTTTTGCTGGAGAAGCTGACGGCATATCGCGCTGCCATTCAAACGCGTGACGAGGCGGCGCTGCACGCGTTGCTTGCGGCGGGCACGGCGTATAAGCTGGAGTCGGAAGAAAAGGAGAAGGGCAAATGATTGAAATTCCCGTTGCCGTGGCCAACTCCTACGATGTATTGATCGCGCGCGGTCTGCTGCAAAAGATGGGCGCCAGGATTGCTGGCGTTGTGCCTCCCTGCCGCGCGGCGGTGATTACGGACGACACCGTGGCAAAGCACTATTTGGATGCGGCGCGCGCGTCTCTGGAAAGCGTGGGTTTTTCCGTGTGCAGCTATGCCTTTCCCGCCGGGGAAGCCAGTAAAAACCTGACGACGCTCTCCGGCATACTGGAGTTATTGGCAGAGCAGCAGCTGACAAGGCAGGATCTCGTGGTTGCGCTGGGCGGCGGTGTGACAGGCGATATGGCAGGCTTTGCGGCGGCGGTGTATCTGCGCGGCGTTCGGTTTGTGCAGGTTCCGACGACTTTTTTGGCGATGATCGATTCCTCCGTCGGCGGAAAAACGGCGGTAGACCTCGAACACGGAAAAAATCTTGCAGGTGTTTTTTATCAGCCGCGCCTTGTTTTGATTGATCCTGACGTGTTGTCTACCTTGCCAAAGAACGTCTTTGACGAGGGAACGGCCGAAGCCGTCAAAACCGGCGTGCTGTTTGACAAAACCTTGTTTTCACTGCTGGCGGACGGCGATTTTTCTGATAGAATAGAGGAGATCATTGCATCCTGTGTGCGGTATAAAGCCGAGGTGGTCGCCTTGGACGAACGCGACACCGGACGGCGGCAGCTGCTCAACCTCGGTCATACCTTCGGCCACGCGGTAGAGCAGGCAAGCCACTTTGCCATCTCCCACGGCGATGCGGTGGCGATCGGGCTTGTCATGGCGGCAAAGGTCGCCTGTGCTACCGGCGTGTGCGAGAAATCGGTGGTAACGGATATCCGGCAGGCGCTCAGCAAAAACGCGCTGCCCGTGGAATGTCCGTTTACGGCGGATGCGCTTTTGGGCGCGGCGTTTCGGGATAAAAAGCGGCAGGGGCAGACCATCACGCTGGTGCTGCCCGAGAAGATCGGCGTCTGCCGGCTGGAAAAACACGACGTTTCGGAATTGGCGCGTCTGTTCGCGCTGGCATTGGAGAAATGAGTATGGATGTGCGTGTCTTGCCAAGAAAGCTCTCCGGCGCCGTGGCGGCGATTGCGTCAAAGTCTGAAGCGCACCGCGAGCTGATTGCCGCCGCGCTTGCGGATGCGCCAACAACAATTTTATGCAACACCACCTCAAAGGATATTGAAGCAACGCGCGATTGTCTTGCGGCGCTGGGCGCCAAGATCACAAATATCGACGGCGGACTGCTGGTAACACCCGTCACAACGCCGAACCAAGACGCGCTGCTCGACTGTGTTGAGAGCGGTTCCACGCTGCGCTTTTTGCTGCCGGTAGCGGCGGCATTGGGCGGCGGGGCAAGGCTTGTCGGCAGCGGTCGGCTGCCGGAGCGGCCGCTGTCTCCGCTTGACGCGGAGCTTGTGCGGCACGGGGTCACGATGTCGGCAGGATTGCTGCCGCTGACGCTTGCCGGCGCATTGCAGTCGGGCGAATATGTGCTGCCGGGCAATGTCAGCTCCCAGTATATCACGGGATTGCTGTTTGCATTGCCGCTTTTAAAAGGTGACAGTACGATCCGATTGACCACGCCGCTGGAATCGGCGGACTATGTGGACATGACGCGTCAAACGCTGTCCCGCTTTGGCGTGGAAATCAAGCCGACCGAGACGGGGTATGTCATCCCCGGCAGACAACGCTATCATTCGCCAAAGCGCGTCACGGTCGGCGGCGACTGGTCTAATGCCGCGTTTTTCCTCGCGGCGGGCGCGCTTGGCGGGAACGTGCGCTGCACGGGGCTCTCGATGGAGTCCCTGCAAGCGGATCGCAAGATCGTTTCCACCTTGTCCCTGATGGGGGCTGACTGGGAACGAACAGAGGGGATACAGGCGAAAAAAACGTGCCTTTCGGGTTGCCGGATCTCGGTCAAGGACTGCCCGGATCTGCTGCCGATCCTTGCGGTGACGGCGGCATTTGCCGAGGGCGAAACCGTATTTTGCGACGCGGCGCGCCTTCGCATCAAGGAGAGCGACCGTCTTTCTGCAATGGCGGCGGTTTTATCGCAGCTTGGTGTTTCCTGTCGGGAGCTGCCGGACGGCCTGATTGTGCAAGGCGGAACAGCCCTGCATCCGGCCGAGATTGACGGATGCAACGACCACCGTATCGTCATGGCGGCGGCGATTGCGCTTTCTTATGGCGCGGGCGGCGTCATCCACGGCGCGGAGGCGGTTGAAAAATCGTACCCGGCTTTTTTTGAAGATTTGAACGCTTTGGGAGGATCGGCACATGTCATTTAGCTACGGGGAGAATTTCCGCATCACGCTGTTCGGTCAATCGCACGGCGCGGCGGTGGGCGTGGTGATGGACGGATTGCCCGCAGGGGAAACGATCGACATGGAGGAATTGCAAGCGTTCCTCTTGCGGCGTGCGCCCGGCGGAAAATATGCAACCCAGCGCAAGGAAACGGACGTGCCGGAGATTCTCTCGGGATTGGTGGACGGGAGAAGCTGCGGCGCGCCGATTACGGCGATCTTCCGCAACAGCGATACGCATTCTTCCGACTATGCAGCCTTTTGCGAGACGCCGCGTCCGTCCCATGCAGATTACCCGGCGTTGGTCAAGTATGGCGACGCGCACGATATTCGCGGCGGCGGCTATTTTTCCGCGCGTCTGACGGCGGCGCTCTGCTTTGCGGGCGGCGTCGCGCTGCAAAGCCTCAAGCGGCGCGGCATTACAGTCGGCGCACATCTGCTCTCCGTCGGAGACGCGGAGGATACGCCGTTTGATCCCGTGCTGGTCGATTGCGATACGCTGCTGTCGGCAGGCAAAAAGGCGTTTCCGGCATTGTCCGACGAAGCGGCAAAGAAGATGCAGCAAGAGATAGAAAAAGCGCGCATGGACTGCGATTCCATCGGCGGCGTTGTGGAATGCGGCGCCGTGGGACTGCCCACAGGCGCCGGCGATCCGGTGTTTGGCGGCGTGGAAAACCGTATTTGTCAGGTACTCTTTGCCGTGCCCGCTGTGCGGGGCGTGGAGTTTGGCGCGGGCTTTGCCGCCGCCAAGATGCGCGGCTCTGCACATAACGATGTGTATCAAATGCAGGACGGCAGCGTAAAAACGGCGACAAACCGGCACGGCGGTGTGCTCGGCGGGCTGACAAGCGGGATGCCTGTCGTGTTTCGCGCGGCCTTTAAGCCAACCCCGTCGATCGGAAAAGCACAGACGACCCTGAACCTTGCAACAGGTGAGCAGACAACGCTTGCCATCAAGGGACGGCACGATCCGTGTGTTGCGCTAAGGGCAGTGCCGTGTGTAGAAGCTGCCGCGGCGATCGCAATTTTAGATATGATACTGTAAATTTGGAGGAAGAAACAATGGCGGAAAACGAACTCACAAATCTCAGGGAGAGCATCAATACGCTCGACGACCAGATACTCGAACTGTTTGTCAAGCGGATGGAGACGGCAAGCTGCGTGGCAAATTACAAGCGGGCAAACGGTCTGCGTGTGGAAAACTATGCGCGCGAGCGGGAGATTTTGGCGCGGGTCACAGATCGTGCGGGCGAAGGCATGGAGCAATACAGCCGTGTGCTGTTTTCAACGCTGTTTAACGTGTCGCGTTCCTATCAGAGGAAGCTGGTCGGCTATGGCGGCGAGCTGACGGACGAAATCCGGCAGTCGCTGGAAACGACGCCCAAGCTGTTTCCCGAGAAGGCGGTGGTTGCCTGCCAGGGTATGGAGGGATCGTATTCCCAGCAGACCTGCGACAAGCTGTTTTCCCTGCCGACGATTCTGTATTTCAATCGCTTTGAAGGCGTTTTTTCCGCCGTGGAAAAGGGACTGTGCCGCTATGGCATTCTGCCCATCGAAAACAGCACCTACGGTTCCGTCACCGAGGTCTATGACCTGATGAAAAAGTACCGTTTCCACATTGTGCGCTCCTATAAACTGCGCATTCGCCATGTGCTGATGGCAAATCCCAAAGCAACGCTTGCGGGTATCCGCGAAATCTATTCCCATGAGCAGGCATTGGGACAGTGCGGGGAATTTATCAAATCCTTAAAGGATGTGAAGGTCAACGTCTGCGCCAATACCGCGGAGGCCGCCAAGCTGGTCGCTGACTCGGGACGCACCGATATTGCGGCGATTGCCTCGCGCGAGTGCCTGGATCTCTATGGACTCACCGCGCTCAAGGAGGGTATCAGCGACACCGACGGCAACTTTACGCGCTTTATCTGCATTGCAAAACCCATGGAGATCTATCCGGGTGCGGACAAGATCAGCCTCATGCTTTCCATGGAGCATAAGCCGGGTTCCCTGTATGAGGTGCTGGCAAAGTTTGCGTCGCTCGGCGTGAATCTGTCCAAGATTGAGAGCCGTCCGATGGTCGGCGGCGATTTTGAATTTATGTTTTACTTTGACATTGACGCGTCGATTTACAGTGAGGATGTGATGACGCTGCTGGCAGATCTCAAGAGCAGTCAGCCGCAGTTTACGTTCCTCGGAGCGTATACGGAGCATTGATGTGCGAACGGGACTAATTGGGAAAACGCTGCCGCACAGCTTTTCACCGCGTATTCACGGTCTGCTGGGCGACGACGGCTATCAGCTGCTCGAGATGGAGGAGGACGCGCTTGCCCCTTTTTTTGCCGCGCGTGCATTTGACGGCGTGAACGTTACGATCCCGTATAAGCAAAAGGTCATGCCGCTGCTTGACGAGATCGACGAAAAGGCGCTTTCCATCGGCGCGGTCAATACCGTTGTCAACCGGAACGGCAAACTGTATGGCTACAATACCGACTATGACGGGTTTTGCGCGCTGGCAGAGCGCCGCGGGATCGATTTTTCGGGCAAGCGCGCGGTGGTTTTGGGCGGCGGCGGGACGTCGCATACGGTGTGCGCTGCGCTGCAAGACGGCGGCACTGCGTCTGTGCGCGTGGTATCGCGTACGGGCGAATATGACTATACGCATCCGGAATTGTACCGCGATGCAGAGATTCTTGTAAATACCACGCCGGTGGGGATGTATCCAAAGCCGGAGGAGCGCCCGATTGATTTGTCGTTTTTTCCGGAGCTTACGGGCGTGCTGGACGTGATCTATAATCCGAGACGCACAGCCTTGATTGCGCAGGCAGAGCAGCTGCACATCCCGTGCTGCTCGGGGCTGCCGATGCTGGTCAGACAGGCGGTAGCAGCGCGCACCCTGTTCACGGGGGAAGCCGTGCCGGAACAAACGGAGCAGGCGGCGCTTTCTCAAATGTATGTGGATACGATGAATCTCGTTCTCATCGGTATGCCCGGCTCCGGAAAAAGCACCATCGGAAAACGCGTGGCAAAGCTATTGGGACATCCGTTTTACGATGCGGATAAGGTGCTGGAAAAAAAGACCGGGCGACGTATTCCGGAGATTTTCGCGTCAGAGGGCGAGGCGGCGTTTCGCACGCTGGAAACGGAGACGATCGCGGCGCTGTCCCAGTATACCGGCGCGGTGATTGCTACCGGCGGCGGGGCGGTGCTGCGCGAAGAAAATGTCGCCGCGCTGCGCCGAAACGGTTGTATTGTGCGCTTAACGCGGGACGTCTCCATGCTTTCGACGAAGGGAAGACCGCTGTCCAAGGATCTTGACGCGGTATATCGCATGCAGCGGGAGCGCGCGCCGTATTATGCCGCGGCGGCGGATATTTCTGTCAGAAACGAAAGAAGCGTGAAAAATACCGCAGAAAGGATCGTGAAATTGTTCCGTGAAGCTATTGGTAATCAATGGGCCTAACATCAACATGCTGGGCATTCGGGAAAAGAACATCTACGGCAGCGATACGTATGAAACGCTTTGCCGGGATATTCTGCGCTGGTCGGAGGAGCTTGGGGTGGAGACAACGTGCTTTCAGTCCAACAGCGAGGGCGAGATTGTTACGGCGATCCAGAACGCGTACGGCGTGATGGACGGTATCGTCATCAACCCCGCTGCCTATACGCATACCAGCGTGGCGATTCTTGACGCGCTCAAGGCGGTCGCGCTGCCGGCGGTGGAGGTGCATATCTCCAATGTCAGCGAGCGTGAGCCATTTCGACAGATTTCCTATGCGGGCATGGCATGCTTTTTGACCGTGATGGGCAAAGGACTTGCCGGGTATCGTGAGGCGATGGAAGCGCTGGTTGAGAGGATTGAAAAAGATAACGCATAGAGCCATATGCTCATATCGGTGGATAATCATGAAAAACGGGTCGCCCGCTGATTGCGGGCGACGCCGTTTTTGCCTATCGCATGAACATGCAACGGTACTATTTTGTTTCTTTCGCGGCACATTTTTTCTTGCAACAGATTAGGACTATCGTACCGATCGCTGCGACAGCGACCACACCGAGAATGATCCAGAGAACAACGTTGCTTTGATGCGCGGGTTCTTCTGCACCGGTGGATGCGACGGTGTCGACCGGAGTATCTTCTGCTGCCAATCTTCCCTCGACGCCGGACAGGTTGGTGGTGACATTGAAGGTTTCGATGGCATGGTAATCATCGTAAACATCGCCCTCGGCGCGTTCGTACGCAGTGACCGCAATCCCTTCGGACGAGAAGGTCAAATAGCAGAACTTCTGCTGCTCTTGCGCTGCGCTTCCGGAGCGTGTAGCGATTTTGTCATCCATGATGCCCTCGATATAGTCGTCAAATTTTACGCCCATGGGGCTTGTGGTCATATAGGTGGTTCCTTGCCCGATCTCAACCGGCTCATTGCCTCTGCACGTGGCGCGAATGTAGCTGTGGTCATGCCCGTTGAGGTACAGATCCACGTTGAGCTCATCACAAAGATCGATCATTTCCGGCACATCCAGCAGACCGTTGTGATTCGTAGTGTAAGGGCCGCGGTGTGTCAAAATGATTCTCCAACGGCAGCCGGATTGCTCAAAAATATCCTTTGCCCAGGCCTTCTGCTTTTCATAGTACGCGGCACGATCCGCCAACAGCTGATCGCCATCGGTTACATCGGTAAATACCTCTGTTGAAATGATAACAAAGCAGGCATCGCCAACCGTGAACCACCCGGTGTATTCACCGATGACGGGATCATCATAGCCGTTGGGCAGGTTGGTACGGGCAGTATAATTGACATATGCGGTATCACCGGAATACTCGTGATTTCCGGGAAGCAGTACGGTAGGAACGGAGGCAAAAATGTTTTGACATTTCTTGAACATATCCTTCCAGCTGCCGACTTTGTAACCATCCTCTACACTGTCGCCTGTGGAAACGATCATATCCACGCCACCAAGCTTTTCTTCCACAAATTTCTGATAGGTGTTGACAAACGGTTCATAACCTGCGGCGTCTTCCGCCTGCATATCCGATATGACCATGACAGTAAAGCTGCCGTCTTCTGGAAGTGTACGTACCGTATAGGTCGCGCCGGCGAATTCTTTGCCGTCAGCAAGACCGACGATTTGGTATTCATATTCCGTATCGGGCGTCAACCCGGAAACATCCACGCTGTGGCTTTGCACATCGTCCCAGCCTTCTTCTAAAAAGCTGAGGTAGTTGGTGCTGTCAACCGAAGTCCAGTCTGTTTGCCCGGAGACGCGGTAGCGCAGCTGCGCGGTGGTGATTCCGGCCTGTGTGAGCCAGTTGAAGCAGAGACTGTCGCTGTCGGAACCCGGTGTTACGGTGATCTGGTAAGGCGTACCGTCAATGACCGGTACACTGACTGTATAGGAGATAGCGTTTGCGGGGTTGACCGGATAGGAGATATCTTTTCCGTCAACGCCTGCTTTGATGTAATAGCCGTATTCGCCTTCATCCTTCAACGGGAAGATCGCGGTGTAAACACCGTTGTCACCCATCTCCATCGGTATGGAGTCGGTAAATGCACTGCCGTCCGTTCCCTTGCCGTATACCAGCGTTACATCGCCTGCAACAGCCCCCTCAGGCAGTGAGAGACTTGCTGAGAATGTGACGTCCTTTCCTGCGTCCGCCTCGCGGATCAATGGGCAGTTGGGAACGATCACAGGGAGTTCAGCTGTCAGATTGGCAGCAATGTCGGACGCGAAGTCCAGTGAAAGCGCTTCAAAGCCTCGCGGCAACGGATAGCCGTCGGTTTCTTCGCCCATCCATGTCCATGCGGCGTCAAAATCCCATCCGAGCTGATCTGTATAGACCGCTTTGCTGCGGAGCGTTTTTGCCGACGCATAGGACATCATGCGACCTGCGGCAATATCTTTCCCGGGATTTCCTTGGAGCGCCATGCCTTCCCATGCCAGATTTTCGCTGATGGTGCTGCCGCTGTCGCCTTCCAGACTGCCGACAATGGCGTCCACATTCTCACCGCCGTCCGGAGAGAAAATCCCATGCAACGCAACAACACAGTCTTGAATGCCCTTGCCCGCGTCATACAGACCGGAAACGCCGCCGACGCTCTTAAGACCGGAGCCGGAAATGGAGCCCGTAATATAGCAATTCTTGACCAGACCGGCAACTTCCGCTGTAAGTCCGCCGACCTCGGAAACGCCGTTTACCTGAACATCGATAAAGCAGTTGTCGATCGTGGCGAAAAAGTCGCCGCCGCCAGCCTTCACGGAGGAGCTGAGGCCGCCAATGGCTTCCTGTCCGTCTACAACGCCGGTGAAGATACAGTTCGTAACGGTTGCGTAGCAGCCGCCAGCCAGCGTGCCAACGTCCTTTTTGCCCTTGACGTGGATATTCAGTACGGCAAGATCTTTGATATAGCATTTGCTGGTCTTATAGCCTAGATATCCGAACAAACCGACATATTTTCCGTCTCGCTGTACGCGATGGTTGGAGATGGCATGATGACCGCCGTCGAATGTACCGAGAAAATAGCCGTCCTCCTTATCGCTGCTTTCATCCTTGTTTGCACTGATAGGAGGCAGATAGCCCTCTGTTTTCGTGCCCGAGAGCTTGGAAATTTTACTGCCGATTTCTTTGAGAAGGTCGGTCATGTCGATATCTTGCATCAAAAGATAGTAACCGTCGCGCGGCGCATCCTTAACGCCGTCGTTGTTAGTATCCTGCGGCTTCCATTCGCCTGTCATGAACAAAAGCTGCTTTGCGTTGGTTATTTCGTATTGATTTGTTGCGCCGTTGAATGTGGGAGGTTCCGCGCCCAATTCCAGCAGTGTTTCCAGCGACCAGTATTCCTGCTCCCACCAGTTGTCAGAGTCCCCTTCTGCTAATGCTGTTGTCAAACAAAAGGACAGCACCATTAGGAGAGCTGCAAAGAGTCCGAGTAAACGCTTTTTCACAATTTTTCCTCCTGCTATGATGATAATAACGCAAACGATTGCGCAAAAAATCAAAAAAAGTAGGATATAACGCCAAAAAACGATAACAATATATAAAACGATGCGATAGAAAAAACGGCAACTCGTTGTAATGATGCAACGAATTAAAGGAAAAAACGGGATTGGTGAAGATTGCTGTTTCAATAAAAGATTTTGAATAATATAAACTATACAACGGAAACGTTTGCGCGTCAAGAGACGAAAGAAAACTATTTTGTGGCTCGTTGGCGTCAAGGACAGGGGAAACAAAACCGTTTTTCAATCGATTTTCGCACGGCGTTTTTTTTGGTATGTCAACATAAAACGCGCTCAAGCCTTCTTTTGAAAGACACGGATGGAAAGCAAAATGGAAAGAAGGTTGATGGCGACAGCCGCGACAAGGAGTACGATTGCGGCAGACAGAGGCGCGGCCGCGGCGGAATACAGCGCTGCCGTTATCCGGTCTCCCAGAGCGACCGTACCGACGACGATGGCGGCAACCGTGATGAAGAAAAAGATGCGGCCCTTTTCCACGCCAAGACGGAACATCAGCGGCAGATTGATGGCGAGCATCATTGCGGCGATACAGGAAAACATCAGGCAAGAGAGCCATTCGTCGGAGGAAAGCGCTGTGTGGCGGATGAGGTTGGCAACGCCCTCCGCCGTGAAGGAAAGCAGCAGCGCAAGCGATATTGCCGCATATCCCAGTACGTATTTGGAAAGCACCATGCTCCTTGCGGTGTAGGGCATCATTGCGGCGTAACGGTTCCATTTGGAACGCTCGTCGTAGGCAAGCGCGGTGATTGGCAGCATTGCCGCATAGATGATGGCAAACGTTGAAACAGAATAGCCCGGGATGCAGCAAAATACCGCAAGCACGACCAGAAACACCTTCATCTGCTTGGTGAGCGTATAGATGTCTTTGAGCAATAACCCCTTCATGCGTTTTGTCCCTCCTTGGCGAGGTAGAGGATGACGTCCTCGAGAGAAGTCCGCTCCGACGGGATGCCGTGCGGCAGCTTCTCGCGCAGCACCAGCGCTTCAGCGCCGTAGGCGTTTTCCTTTTTCCCCAATATCACATCGGCCGGCAGCTGCATCAGGTCTGCGCGCGACAGCTTTACGATCGCGTACTCCTCAAGAAGCCGATCCTTCTCTTTACAAAATAACAGACGACCCTTGTGCAAAAATGCAATATAGTCGCAGATTTTTTCCAGATCGCTCACGATGTGCGAGGAGAGCAGTACGGAATGGCGTTCGTCTCGCGTGAAGTCGTTGAAAATGTCAAGGATCTCGTCGCGTATGAGCGGATCCAAACCGCCGGTCGCCTCATCCAGAACCAAAAGCTTGGGCGCGTGCGACATGGCTACCGCAATGGCGAGTTTCATTTTCATGCCGCGTGAGAAATCTCGAAACGGCTTGTTTTCCGGCAGCGAGAAGCGCATAAGATACGATTTATAGCATGCCGCATCCCAGTTTTTATAGGTATATCTCATGATTGCGCTGACATTTTTGGCCGTAAGCGCCTCCGGGAAACAGGCTTCGTCCAGCACGACGCCGACGTCCTCCTTGACGGCGCGAAACGACGGGGACTGGTTGTCTGTGCCGAGCACGGAGACCGTGCCGCCGTCCCGCGACAGCGCGTTCATAATCAGCTGGATCACCGTGCTCTTTCCGGCGCCGTTTTCGCCGATCAAACCGAGTATGCTGCCGCTGGGCAGGGAGAAGGAGACATCGTCGAGCAAAAAGCCCGGGTATTGTTTGGTAAGGTGCTGAATTTCCAGGGCGTTCATTTGGTCAGTCCTCCTGCTGTATGAACCGGTAGATCGCAAGCACATCGTCTTCCGACAGGCTGCAAAGCGCCGCCAGCGCCGCTACCTGTCCGAGGTGCGCTTCGATCTCCTTGAGATACGTTTCTTTGATTAGCTCGGTGTTTTTCTTTGCAACATAGCTGCCTTTTGCTGCGACGGTGACAATATAGCCGTCGCGCTCCAGCTCATCGTAAGCACGCTTTGTTGTGATGACGCTGATGCGAAGCTCCTTGGCCAGCGAACGGATGGAGGGCAGCAGATCGCCGGGCTGCAATGCGCCGGAGAGGATGCTCCCCTTGACCTGCGAGTAGATTTGTTCGTAAATGGGGAGCGCGCTGCTGTTGCTGATGATAATATCCACCGAAGCCTCCTCTAAACTGTACATAAACAGTATTAACAGTATATGCAGATGGAAGAGAATTGTCAACAAAAAAATACGCCGGAGCGTTACTCCGGCGCAGCAGCGGCGCATGACGTCAATCGTCGAGCTGATAGCTTGAAATACCATCTAGCAGGGGATCTACCAAATAGGCGCCGGTCTTGTCGATGATGCCAAACTTTCCGTTGCTTTTTACAACGGTGTAGCCGTCTTCATAGAAATCCGCGCCATAGTTGTAAGAATCGGAAACCGTCTCGTACTGTGCCGGGATGACGACAATGCCTTTTTCGTTGATGTAACCGACTTTTCCGTCTTGATAGTAGCAGGCCAATCCTTCGGAGAAGCTGTCCGCATCGTCAAACTGCGGATTGATGACAAAGTCGCCCTTTTTGCCGATATAGCCGTATCTGCCGTTGAAACACACCAATGCAGTCCCGTTATCGGCAAATGGCGCGCCGTATTCAAACTGCATGGGTATGACCAGCTTGCCGGTCTTGTCGATGTAGCCGACCATGCCGTCTTTTTCTACCATGGTAAAACCGTTGCTGAATAAACCGGCTTTGTCATACTGCGGATAGACGATATACTTGCCTGTTTTGTCGATGAAACCGTATAGCCCATTCATCTTCACAAGGGCGAGCGCCGCATCGTCGAAGAAGCGGGCGGCGTATTCAAACTGCGGATTGACGGCATATTTGCCTGTTTTGTCGATGAAACCGTACAGCCCGTTCATTTCCACAAGCGCCAGTCCGGTGTCATCGAAGAACGGGAAGGCGTCGTCAAATTGCGGCACGATGGCAATCTTCCCCTTCAGGTTGACGTAGCCGTACTTCTCGCCCTGCCGGACAAGCGCCAGACCGTTTTCGGCAAAGTAATAGGCTTCGTCAAACTGCGGATTGACGACAAACTTTGCCGTTTTGTCGATATAACCATATTTGCCGTTGAGGCATGCCGAGGTCAGCGGCGCGTCGTCAAAGGATACGATTTCATCGAACCGTGCGGCTCCGACATAAGCGCCGGTCTTGTCAATCAAGCCATAACCGGCGGAATCTCTCACAACGGCAAGACCGTTATCCGAGAAGGGATAAGCGTCGTCAAACTGCGGGTTGATGACAAAAGCGCCCTTTGCGTTGATGTAGCCGTATTTCCCGTTCAGCGAAACAGCGGCAAGTCCGTTTTTCGAGAAGTTGGACGCACTGTCATATTGGGGTAGAATGCCCCATTTTCCGGCCGTGTTGATATAGCCATATTTCCCTTCCTGCAGACCGACGACATAACCGTTGACAAAGAGCGTATTCGGCGCCTCTTTCCCTTTTCCGCCCAACAGCAACAGCGCGGCACATATGATAATTGCAATTGCTGCGATGGAGCCAAGCGCAATCCAGAGGCCTTTCGCCTTTTTGGCGTGCGGCGCAAGGGGCTTTCCGGTATTGGGATCAAAGCGTACAGGCGGCCGCGGTGGCGCGAGGGGCTTTCCGGTATTGGGGTCAAAGCGTGCCGGCGGCTGCTGCGGCGCGAGGGGCTTTCCGGTATTGGGGTCAAAGCGTGCCGGCGGCTGCTGCGGCG
>CAZWUK010000015.1:0-21050 GCA_964636685.1 uncultured Oscillospiraceae bacterium | reverse complement strand
CGAGGGGTTTTCCGGTATTGGGGTCAAAGCGTGCCGGCGGCTGCTGTACAGGCGGCTGCGGCATGGGTATCGTCCGGTCGTTTTCTGCGGTCGTGGATGAATCGGATAGAATGTCGTTTTCCGGCAGGGATGTGTTATGTTCTTCCATGAGCAGTACCCCCAAATCACAAGAATTGTTTGATTCCAGTATAGCATAAACGGACGGAACCGCCACGCCTTCCACTGCAATTTTTGCTGTATTTTCGGGAAAGAGCGATCTTTTTGCGCGCGGTCTTGCTACGATCGAAAAACGCGCTTGACAAGCGAACGAAAAAACGCTAAAGTACATACCATAAATCGTATATCATTTGCTGTGACAGGGAAAAAGACGTTTGTGCCCGCAGATCAGAGAGCCGTCGGTTGGTGAAAGACGGTGCGGCGCGACCGGTCGATACTCACCCTCGAGCATTCCGCTGAACGGGCGTTTCCCAGTAGGCGTGAACGGGTTTCCTCACCGTTATCAAAGAGGCTGTGTTGTCCGAAAACAGGAGACGCAGAAAGTGGATAGCAATATCAATTGGAGTGGTACCGCGGAATTTGACTTCCGTCTCTTATATGGAGACGGGAGTTTTTTTGATTGGATAGAGATGGAGGAAAACATGAGGAAGATCCGTATTTTTGATACAACGCTGCGTGACGGCGAGCAGTCGCCCGGCTGCAGCATGAACCTGTCCGAAAAGGTGGAGCTGGCGCGTCAGCTTGACCGCCTTGGCGCTGATGTGATCGAAGCGGGCTTTGCCATTGCTTCACCGGATGATTTCAATGCGGTGCGAGAGATTGCAAAGACGGTGAAAAACTGCGCCGTGGCAAGCCTCGCACGCTGCACGGCGGGCGATATCGACGCCGCGTGGAACGCCGTTTCCGATGCGGTAAAACCGAGAATCCACGTATTTCTGGCGACCAGTGATATTCACATGGAGTATAAGCTCAAGATGACCCGCGAGCAGGTCGTCGCGCGCATTGACGAGATGGTGCGCTACGCAAAATCCAAGTGCGCCGATATTGAGTTTTCCGCTGAGGACGCCTCCCGTTCCGACCGCGCGTTTCTTGCCAAGTGCTATTCTGTCGCCGTGGCAGCAGGCGCGACGGTGCTGAATGTGCCGGATACGGTGGGCTACGCCGCGCCGGAGGAGATGTACGAGCTGATTACCTACCTCAAAAGCAATATCTCGGGCGTTGAAAACGTTGACATCTCGGTGCACTGCCACGACGATCTCGGACTTGCCGTGGCAAATTCGCTTGCCTGCATCCGCGCAGGCGCGACGCAGGTGGAATGCACCGTCAACGGCATCGGCGAGCGGGCGGGCAACGCAAGTCTCGAGGAGCTTGTGATGAACCTCAAAACCCGTGCCGACTATTACGCGGCGGAAACGGCGATCGATACAAAACAGATCTACCGCACAAGCAAGCTCCTGGCAACGATCACCGGCGTTCCCGTATCGCCCAGCAAGGCGATCGTCGGCGCGAACGCGTTTGCGCACGAATCCGGCATCCATCAGCACGGCGTGATTGCAAACGCCGCGACCTATGAGATCATGAAATCCACCGATGTGGGCATTCCGCAAAACACCATGGTGCTTGGCAAGCACAGCGGAAAGCATGCTCTGCGCGAGCGTCTTGAGTCGATGGGCTACGAGCTGACGGACGAGAAGCTTGACAAGACCTTTGCACGCTTCAAAGCGCTTGCCGACAAGAAAAAGAACGTGACCGATCAGGATCTGGAAGCGCTGCTCATGTCCGAACGGCACGTGGAAGCGCCGGTTTATCAGCTGCTCGGCCATGTGGTCAATACGGGCAGCGACGTGCCGAATATGGCGTGCATTAAGATCCAGTCCGGCGAAAACGTGCAGGAGGAGGTCGCCATCGGCACGGGGCCGATCGATGCTTCCTTCAAGGCGGTGGATCGCATTACACAGCTGCCGGTGAGTCTGGACGGGTTCAGCCTGAACGCGGTGACTGACGGCGAGGACGCCATGGGCGAGGCCGTGGTGAAGCTGAAATATAACGGGCAGATCTATACCGGGCGGGGACTTTCCACGGACGTGATCGAATCGTCTATCCGCGCGTATATCAACGGGATCAATAAGATCGCCGGCGCAGAATGACAGGAGGAAAAAAGCATGGGAATGACAATGACGCAAAAGATCCTTGCCGCGCACGCGGGGCTGGACGAGGTCTTGGCGGGACAGCTGATTCGGGCCAAGCTCGATTTGGTGCTGGGCAACGACATCACCTCGCCGGTAGCGATCAACGAGTTTGAAAAAGCGGGCTTTACCGCGGTATTCGATCCGGCGCGCATCGCAATGATTATGGATCACTTTACGCCCAACAAGGACATCAAGGCGGCGACGCAGTGCAGCCAGTGCCGGCAGTTTGCCAGACGCTTTGCGCTCGATCACTTCTATGACGTCGGACGCATGGGCATCGAACACGCCCTGATCCCGGAGAAAGGATTGATTGCACCCGGCGAAGCTGCCATCGGCGCGGATTCGCACACCTGCACCTATGGCGCGCTGGGCGCGTTTTCCACCGGCACGGGCAGCACGGACATGGCGGCCGCGATGGCGACAGGGGAATGCTGGTTCAAGACGCCGTCCGCCATCCGCGTCAATTTGACGGGCAAGCCTTCCCGCTGGGTTTCCGGCAAGGACGTGATCCTGCATTTGATCGGCCTGATCGGCGTTTCGGGCGCACTGTATCAATCAATCGAGTTTTCCGGCGAGGGCGTACGGTCGCTTTCGATGGATGATCGGTTCACCGTTGCCAACATGGCGATTGAAGCGGGCGCAAAGAACGGCATTTTTCCGGTGGACGAAATAACGCAATCGTATATTGCCGGTCGCGTGACGCGTCCCGTGACGGCGTATGAAGCCGATCCAGACGCTGAATATACGCGCGTGATCGAGATCGATCTTTCCAAGATTCCGTGTACGGTGGCGTACCCGCATCTGCCGGAGAATACGCACCCTGCATCGGAGGGAAAGGATATTGCCATCGATCAGGTCGTAATCGGGTCGTGCACCAACGGCAGGCTCTCCGATCTTGCCGCCGCGGCTGAAATTCTCAAGGGCAGGCAAATCGCGCCCTCTGTGCGCGCGATTATTATTCCGGCGACGCAGGAGATCTACAAGCAGGCTATGCAAAAGGGTTATGCGGAGATATTCATCGACGCAGGCTGTGTGTTTTCAACGCCGACCTGCGGGCCCTGCCTTGGCGGACACATGGGAATTCTCGCCGCCGGCGAGCGGTGCGTGTCTACCACCAACCGCAATTTTGTCGGGCGCATGGGACACATTACCAGCGAGATCTATCTCGCGTCTCCCGCGGTGGCGGCAGCGTCCGCGTTGACGGGAAGAATCACAGATCCGGAGGAGGCTGTATGATGCACGCAGAAGGCAAGGCATTGAAATACGGGGACAATATTGATACCGACGTTATCATTCCGGCAAGGTATCTCAACACGCAGGATCACAAGGAACTGGCTTCCCATTGTATGGAGGACATCGACGCGACGTTTGTCGGTCGCGTGCAGCCGGGCGATATCCTGATCGGCGGTTGGAACTTTGGGTGCGGCTCGTCGCGCGAGCATGCGCCGATCGCCATTCAGGCGGCGGGCGTAGCCTGCGTGATCGCAAAGTCGTTTGCACGCATTTTTTATCGCAATGCCATCAACATCGGCTTTCCAATACTGGAGTGTGAGGCGGCGGCGGACGGGATCCGTGAAGGCGACAAGGTCGGCGTTGACTTTGACGCGGGGACGATTACCGATATGACAACGGGTGAAGTGTATCACACCCGCCCGTTCCCGCCGTTTATCAAGGAGATCATCCGGCAGGGCGGGCTGATGAACGCCATTCGAAAGTGAGGGAAGACGATGGAAAAAACAATTGCGTTGATTTCGGGCGACGGAATCGGGCCGGAGATTGTCAACGAAGCGGTGCGCGTACTGGATGCTGTGGCAAAAAAATACGGGCATGTCTTTCGGTACACCGATGCGGTCTGCGGCGGCGCGGCAATCGACCGGTTCGGCGAACCGCTGCCGGAGGAGAGTCTCGCGCTGCTCAAGGAGAGCGACAGCGTGCTGCTGGGCGCGGTCGGCGGGCCGAAATGGGACGGCGTACCGAAGGAAAAGCGTCCGGAGCGGGCGCTGCTGCGTATCCGGTCGGAGCTGGGGCTGTTTTCCAACATCCGTCCGGCAAAGCTGTTTGCGCAGCTTCAGGACGCCTGCCCGCTTCGCAAGCAGACCGTCGAGCGTGGAATTGACTTTGTGGTGGTGCGCGAGCTGACCGGCGGCGTGTACTTTGGCGAGCATACAACCAAGACCGTGAACGGGGAAGCCGTTGCAACGGACATTATGCAATACAGCCGGCGGGAGATCGAGCGCATTGCGCGGGTCGCGTTTGAAATGGCAGAAAAGCGGCGCGGTATCGTCACCTCGGTGGATAAGGCAAACGTGCTCGATACCTCCCGCCTGTGGCGAAAAACCGTCGAGGAGGTCGCAGCTTGCTATCCCGACGTGAAGCTTTCCCACATGCTTGTGGACAATGCGGCCATGCAGATTGTCAAAGATCCTTCGCAGTTTGACGTGATCGTGACGGAGAACCTCTTTGGCGACGTCCTGTCGGACGAAGCTTCCATGGTAACGGGATCGATCGGTATGATCCCTTCTTCGAGCATGGGCAGCGGCACGCGGGGTATGTATGAGCCCATTCACGGCAGCGCCCCCGACATTGCGGGACAGAACAAGGCAAACCCGATCGGTACAATCCTGTCGGCGGCGATGATGCTCAGGTATTCTTTTGATATGGAAACAGAGAGCGCGGCGATTGAAGCTGCGGTGAACCGTGTGCTCGACGCGGGGCTTCGAACCGGAGACATCTGCACCGCGGGCGATGCGCTTGTTTCCTGCAGCGAGATGGGAAAAGCCATCGCCGCCGCGATCGTATGAGAATCCTTCGTGAACAAAAAAAGCCGCGCTCCGGCAGAGAACCTGTCGGGGCGCGGCTTTTGCCGCCTACGAGCATTGTGGGAAAGGCGCGGCGCGAAACGCCTGCAATCAGGACAGGGAGGAGAACAGATCGTTCAGCGCCTCCGTCATCGTGGGATGTGTAAAGACCGCGTCCCGGAGCACCGTGTAGGGAAGCCCCGCATCCATGGCGATCTTGACCGTGTTGACGATCTCGTGTGAATCGACACAGAACAGATGCGCGCCGAGGATACGCTCCGTATCGGCGTCAACGATTGCCTTTAAAAGTCCCTCGGGCTGGCGGAGCACCTTTGCTTTCGGGATCGCCATAGCGCTGAGACGGGCGACCTTGACGCGATAGCCGGACTGCACCGCTTCAGCCTCGGTCATACCCACGCGGGAGAACGGCGGATCCAGAAACACGCTGTACGGTACGGCGCCGCGATTGTTGACGGTTCTCGCGCCGTCGCCAAAGAGCTGGGAGCGCACGATACGGCTGTCGTCCAGAGAGATGTAGGTGAATTGCAGACCGCCCGCAACATCGCCCATCGCCCAGATGTTTGGCGCCGTAGTGCGGAGATGCTCGTCGGTTTTAATCGCGCCGCGTTCGGTCAAGGCGACGCCCGCCGCGTCAAGCTGCAGCTCCTTCACGTTGGGTCTGCGGCCGGTGGCGACAAGGATCGCGTCGGCACGCAGCTCTTTTGCGCCGTCCGGGGTGTCGAAGGACAAGACGGCGTCCTGGACGTCGTCCCGCACCAGACGCGTCCTTGCGTTGCGCAGTACGCTGACGCCGCGTTTTTCCAGACTGGATAAAACCGCGCCGGCGACCTCCGCATCTTCACGTGGCAAAAATGCGTCTCCGTCCTGTAAAATCGTGACGGCGGAGCCGAAATTTCGATAGAAGGAAGCAAACTCCAGCCCGATATATCCGCCGCCCAAAATGACCAGATGACGCGGCAAACGGGTCAATTCCAGCAGCTCCTCGCTGGTATAGGAAAACTGACTGCCGGAGAGCCCTTCGATGGGCGGGAGGAAGGGCCGTGCGCCGGTATTGATGAATACGCGCGCCGCTTCGACCGTTTCATACTCGCCGCTGGGCAGGCGGAGCCGAAGGTGGGTTGCGTCGAGAAACGACGCCGTAGCGACACGTACCGTTACGCCCGCCGAGACGGCCTTTTCGTAGTTCTTCTGCCGCAGCGCCGCGGTGAGAAGCGATTTTTCCGCGACTGCCTGACGGTAGCGTTCGGCGCGGGCTTCCGGTTGGCCGTCCAGTCCCTTTGCGAGGCGCGCGCTGAACTCCATCGCTTTGGTGGGAATGCAGGCGACGTTGATACAGGTGCCGCCGAACATTTTCTCCGACGCCTCTACCAGCAGGACGCTTTCCCCGTGCGCGGCAAGCGCGCCCGCCAATGTCTTTCCGCCTTTTCCAAAGCCGAGGATCACATTTTCAAATTGTTGCATTTCGGATGCTCCTTTCATTGTTCACCGGCTGTTTGGCGCCGGAGCAGCTGCTTTTCCAAATCGTAGATGGTGATTTGATCGAGCCGCGTATAGCAGAGCTCGTTGAGCTCCCCAAAGATGGCGTCCATCGCGTCACCCATGCCGGAGGCGATCAGACAATCCTGATCGACGCTGCCGCTGCGCCAGCCTGGATCTGCGAACTTGATCTCCATCGCCTTGGCGATCTGCCCGAGCGTGATCGCCCTTGGATTTTCGGAAAGACGATAGCCGCTGTTCGGGCCGGACTCGACGGTTTCAAGAAATCCTTGCTTTCGCAGCCTTCCCAGAATTCTTCTTACCCGCGCGGGATGCGTGCAAATATTTTTTGCCAAACGTTCGCTGGAAACGGTCGTATTCTTGTGTCCAAGATAGACCAGCGCATGCGCCGCGACACAAAAATCGCTGTTCATGTAACACTCCCTTCCTGACAAAAAATGACAGTCCCTTTACCTGTAATCGGATTGATAACAGATTTTACTGTTACAATATCAGTAACAGACTCAATTGTCAAGGCTGTTTGTAAAAAAAAACGTATGGTTTGTGACGTTAAAAAACGCCCCCTGTCGGAGATTTGTCCGACGGGGGGCTTGCGGTCAGGCCTTCTTTTTCACAGGGATCCACATTTGGCTCTCATAATTTTCGTCCTGATTGCCATTTTTGCAGGTTGTCGGGTCTGTGTAAAACTCTACGCAATACCCCGCTGCAAGCTCATAGTCGCGGCAGCCCGGCAGCCATTCGGAAAAGATACGCCGGTTGACATCCTGCAATGCCTGCGGCATAGGCCCCTTGCACGGGAACACCGCCCAGGTGTGCTGCGGAATGACGCGGGTGACAAACCCATCTGGCACATCCCTTGCGGGGACGTAATCGTCTGCGATGAGGTATTCAAACGTGCTGTCGCTCATGTTTTCGTCGATACTGATGCCATACATGCCACAGACGTATTTTCCGTTTCCGGCTTGATAGTGTTCATTCCAGAACTTCGGAATCTCGCGCTGCGCGCCGTCATACGCAAACATCTTGGCTGCGGCGACAACGGTAAAGGCGTCCTTGCTGACAATTTTGTAATCCATACTGGTACCACCTTCCAACATAAATTTGATTTTGAGAGAAGCAAACGATCGGAGCGTTGCGTCTGCTTTACGAACCGCAGTGGGGGTGACGCCGTGAAATCTGGTGAAGGCTTTGGTGAAGCTGTCGGGGGAATCGTAGCCGTATCGGAGCGCAATGTCGATAATTTTATCGTTTGAAGAAACGAGATCGCTCCCCGCAAGCGCCAGCCGCCGCTGCCGGATGTATTCGCCGACCGTCATGCCGCAGAGCATGGAAAAGCCCTTCTGAAAATAGAACGGCGAAATATATGCCTGTGCCGCAATTGCTTCGATACGCAGCTCCTCGGTGATGTGTCCTTCAATATAGCGGATCGCATTTGCAACGCCTTCAACCCATCCCATTTGGTCGCCTCCCTTGCGTAGCGGTATCGTATCATGCTTTGATTGCGATACGCCCGATATTTTATGCCGTGCTTTGTCCGATGCGCGGCATAAAACAAAGGGTTTGCTCATATAAAATCCAATTCTATTATGACAAACGGAAAAAGGATTGTAAAGCGCGCATCGACAGGCAAAAGTCGCTTGGTTTATAGCATTCCTTTTGCGGGGGAACCGTTGCTGTTTTCCCCGCAATCTGGTATACTATAAAAAACTTTGGGCGCTGAATTTTTTCCGCGCCCGCTCATTTTTTTCAGTGAGGATTGCAGATGGACGGTCGGGAGGAATATCGGGAAGTTGTCAGCCGCGCGCTGGATATTGGAGAAGCAATGCTCGTTTGCGGCGGAGAGGTGAGCCGAGTCGAGGATACCGTTTCGCGCGTGCTGCACAGCTATGGCGCAACACGAGTGGACGTATTTACCATTATATCCTGCATTACGCTTTCCGCAACCTTTTTGGACGGTACCGTCGAAACCCAGTTTCGCCGCGTGAATATCAAGGCCTACGCCACCGATCTGGAGCGTTTGGAGCAGTTGAACGCGCTTTCTCGGGAGATTTGTCATACAAAGCCGCCGGTTTCCGAACTGCGCGCGCATCTTATGGCGACGGAGCATACGCCGTCCGAACAGCGCCACAGCGACCTGTTTCGCTGCTTTGGCTATATGATTGCCGGCAGCGCGTTTGCAATCTTCTTTGGCGGAAGCCCCATGGACGGCGTTGCCGCCATGCTGATTTCCCTTCTCACATGGGCGCTGGATCTTCTTCTCAAAAAGATGGATTTACAGCGCTTGTTCCATTCGTTCCTCGTCTCGTTTCTCGCGGGCGTCGCGTCCCTCTTGATCGCGCTGACCGGCGTCAACATCCATGCCGGACAGATCATGATGGGCGTCATCATGCTGCTGATCCCCGGAATTGCGATTACCAACTCCATGCGCGATCTTTTGATCGGCGATACCATCTCGGGCAGCTTGCGGCTGGTCGAGTCCTTGCTTATCGCTTGCTCGGTCGCGCTTGGCTTTGCCGCGGCGATTTTTCTTTCGCGGGGTATCCTGCCCAACAACGGGCTGGATACGCTGGCGCCGCTGCCCTATGTGCAGGTGCTTTCGGCGGCGCTCGGCTCGTTTGGCTTTAGCCTGGTATTTCGCATTCGCAGAAAGCGACTGCTGCTTTGCACGCTTGGCGGCGGGCTGACATGGACGGTGTACCTGCTCTGCACCGCCTTTGTTTCCAATTCGTTTCTGTGCTGCGCTGTCGCGGCGGCGTTTGGCGCGTGCTACGCGGAGATCATGGCGCGCGTGAGCAAGGCGCCGGTCACAAGCTTTATCATGGCGACGGAAATCGCGCTCATACCGGGCGGCACGCTGTTTATCACGATGAACGAGCTGGTTTCGGGCAACGGCGAGAACGCGCTGCTCTATGCTTCAAAGACCATCAATTTCGCGCTGGCGATTTCGCTTGGAATCGTGCTGATTGCAGCCTTTGCGGGTGCGTTTTTTCATAAGCCGCTGCTTGGTACGGGCAACGGCGCAAAAAAAGGCAGCGTGGACAGCACAATACATTGACAAACATCGATATGAATACTATACTCTGCATATGGAAAGAGAGGCGACGGCATGGCGACGCTGTACGAAGACAGAGCAAGGATTTTCAAAGCCTTTTGCGATGAAAACCGGCTGCGTATATTGGAGCTTTTGCAAAGCGGGGAAAAATGCGCCTGCCGGCTGCTGGAGGATCTGAACATCTCGCAGCCCACCCTCTCGCACCACATGCGAATTTTGTGCGGCGCGGGGATTGTCAAATGCCGTAAGGATGGGAAGTGGATGCACTATTCGCTAGATCCTGCCGGCGCAAGACACGCCGAGGAAGCGCTGCGGCATATACTGACGATAGAAGGCGACGGGCAGGACTGCTGCAAATCATAAAGCCACTGTGACAGGTGGCTTTTTAAAACGGAAACAGATAGATACTTTTAGATGTATCGATTGATGAAGGGGGAAGCGCTATGGAGGTTATCAAGGCGGTCTGGGACTTTTTCCAGAATCAGATTCTTGGGATGCAATGGTTATCTAAGATCATCGGCGAGGGTCTTGCTTTGGCGGGACTTGACACGACCAACCGCTGGGTAGGGAGCTTACAGTTCTTCTTGTACGATGTGATAAAGATTACGGTGCTGTTATGCGCGCTGATTTTTGTCATCAGCTACATCCAGAGCTATTTTCCGCCGGAACGCAGCCGCAAGATTCTCGGACGCTTTCGTGGGATCTGGGCAAATTGCGTAGCGGCGCTTCTTGGTACGGTTACGCCGTTTTGCTCCTGCTCGTCGATCCCGCTTTTTATGGGTTTTACCAGCGCGGGTCTGCCCCTTGGGGTGACATTTTCGTTTTTAATTTCATCGCCCATGGTAGATTTGGGGTCGCTTGTGCTGCTGACGGGGATTTTCGGCTGGAAGGTCGCCGTAATCTATGTGCTTGTAGGGCTTGTGATCGCCGTCGCAGGCGGAACTGCGATTGAGAAGCTGCACATGGAGCCGTATGTGGAAAGCTTCATTTTTACCACCGGCAGCGTGGATATCGAAGCGCCGGAGCTGACTAAAAAAGAGCGGCTCTGCTATGCAAAGGAGCAGATGCTTGCAACGTTCAAGAAGGTTTTCCCCTATATTCTAATCGGCGTTGCAATCGGAGCGGTGATCCACAACTGGATTCCGCAGGTCTGGGTCGAAAAGGTGCTCGGCAGCAACAATCCGTTCGGCGTCGCGCTGGCAACCCTGATCGGAATTCCCATGTACGCCGACATCTTCGGCACGATTCCGATTGCTGAGGCGCTGCTGGCAAAGAACGCGCTGCTTGGCACGGTGCTGTCGTTTATGATGGCGGTTACGACCTTGTCGCTGCCCTCTCTGATCCTGCTGCGAAAAGCCATTAAGCCAAAGCTGCTCGCCTTGTTTGTGGCGATCTGTGCGGTGGGAATTCTGCTGGTCGGGTACTTCTTTAATTTGATTCAGCCGCTTATTTTGTAAAAGCGCGCAATCCTCCGGAATCGTTTGCCCGCGTGTCGGGCATTCTGAAATCATAAACAGGAGTTGGAAAGGAGCTATCAAATGGCTTTGTTCGGGAAAAGAAAGGCAGAAGAAAAAGCGGCACCTGTATGCGGCTGTCACGAAAAATGCACGGTGACGGAAGCAGCAACGCCTGCAAAGGCGTCCGCCGGAACGGTCGGCGAAAAGACTTGCTGCGTGAAGGTGCTGGGGACGGGCTGCAAGTCCTGCCATGCGCTGCTTGAAAACACAAGGGCGGCTGTCAAGACGATGGGCTTATCCATGGACGTAGAATACGTCACCGACATGCAGAAAATTATGGCGTACGGGGTGATGCGTATGCCGGCGCTCGTGGTGAACGAAAAGATCGTTTCCATGGGAAAGGTACTGAAAACCAGCGAAGTCGAAGCGCTGCTGCGCGACGCCAACGTCTGAAACGGCGGCGTTTTGCGCAAGGAAAAACGGCGTTTGCAAGTGCCGGGCGGCGCGGAGAGCGGCGGTCATACCCTTCGATGGCGGCGCTTGCGCATTGCGCGCAGCGCCCACTGCCGGTTGATAACGATATCGTCGTCAACGATGTCCGGCCGCTCCCGATGGAGCTTATCCTCTATCGCGCGATAAATATTTTCGGAGAAAGCGCATGTGCCCGTTTCTATGCCGTTCCGCAGGAAAACGAGGCCATATTTCCGTTGATCGTTTTGATAAAAAAACACCTCGTCCACCGACTGACGATCGTCCTTCAAGGCCTGTACAAGATAGATGGTTTTGATGATTTCGATCACCCGGTCGTCAAGTCCTGCGTCAAATATTTTCAGCTTCTCTTGGAACTGATGCAGACTGGTCACAATGCGAATCCGATAGCCGCGCTTTCGGAAGCTGGCAGGAAGATCCCCGTCGTCAGCATCCAGGCAGAAACGGTAGATCTCATTAAAATTTTCGCCGTCTGGGCAGTAATGCACCAGAAGCTTATCTTCCATTTGATGATATAGAAAGCCGTATACAACAGAAAAAGGATTCTTGCAGTTCGGGCAGACAAACTGAAAAGCGGCGCCATTGCGAACGCTTTCTTTCATTTGCGGGTTGAGCGTGGTATTGATACTTTCCCATACGGTGCAGTCGTTCTCGTGACTGCAATTCGGGCAAGTGATCTGCGTCTTATAAAACTTTGACATCAGAGATCCTCCCCTGCATATGCGGCGCTGTAATCCGAATCGGCAGGCGTTGGCACAGCGGCGGCGTCTGCTTCGGTTATGCGCGCAATCACGGTCGAATGCGTCGAAAAAGCCACCTCGACAATGAATTTTTCTCCTACCTGCTCATAGATGCGCCCTGCCGAGAACGTGCCGTTTGCTTTGGTCTGGACACTGTTTGCAAGATAGCCTACCGTACCGAGCACGGGAAAAGTGACCTTGATCGCCTCGCAGTCGTACGCGTTGTCCGGCTCCTTGACGCAGAGAAGCCTTGCGCCGATGGCAAACGGACGCTTGTCGAAATAGTGCTTGAACCCCACGATGGAAACATATTGCTCCGCCATTTTGATATCCTCCTTTGCGGTTATGAAAGATTCGTTCTGTCACTGTTCAAAGCATAACAGAAGGAGGGTACGTTAAAAAGGACTGTGCCGGCCGGCGGGGCGTCTCTCTACTTTTATAGACGTTGATCGATCATTCTATCGCGCCGTTTTTGGGAGAAACCAATCCCATTTTTTTCAGGGCGGCCGCGGGTACTGCCGCTATCGGCGTAATCTATCGGATGGGTTCCGCGGCAAATTTGATTTATAACCGCATGATGGTCACGGTTGCACAGGATATGCGGCGAAAAAACAAAAAAACTGGAGCTGCGAAGAAAAAAATGAAGGCTACTTTTCATAAATAATTGCACATGTCGAATGTAAATGTTATGATTATTCCAACGATGTAACAGGAAATGTGACATTTATTAACGCAGGCTGATATTCTATACGGAAAGAAGCATAAACAGGTTCCGCTAGGGTAAACGCTCAAACAGAATAACATGAAGCGTGGCGACGAAAATGACGCTTTGCAAAGCGCTAAGGCCATCCGGTGTATTACGAACGGCAGCTGGGTGCAGAGATCATGGCAGCAGCTATCGGAGTAATTCTGACAGCGGCTGCTTTTTGCCGGTTGACAGGAACGCCGGCTATGTTGAATGGAGAAGGTACGGAAATGAAACGCAATCGGCACGGTTATAAGAAAATAACAAGCTTTGTACTTGCCTGCTTTTTGCTGTTTGGGGTTCTGCCCCGCCGGGCCTTTGCACAAGAGCAGCAAACGGTGCGCGTGGGCTTTTTCGCTTTCGACGGGTATCATATGATCGATGAAAACGGCAATCGCTCAGGCTATGGCTATGATCTGCTGCAGCACATGGCCGGTTATAGCAACTGGAAGTATGAATACGTCGGCTACGATAAGAGCTGGAGCGAAATGCAGGATATGCTCGCAAACGGCGAGATCGATTTACTGACCAGCGCACAGAAAACGGAGAAACGGCTGGAGCGGTTTGACTTTTCGGAGGAGTCGATCGGCATATCCTCTGCCATATTGACCGTAAAGGCAGGGGATAGCACCTATTTGCTCAAGGATTATGCAAACTGGAGTGGAATGCGCATCGGGCTGCTGGAGGGCAACAGCCGCAACGATGACATTGCCCAATTTGCCGCCGAGAAGGGTTTTACCTATACGCCGGTATATTTCAACAATACCGCGGAGCTCCTTGCGGCATTGCGGGACGGAGCAAGCATTGACGCCGCTGTGACAAGCAATCTACGCGCCGTGGAGAACGAGACGATCCTTGCCAAATTCGCACCGTCGCCGTTTTACATTATGGTTCAAAAAGGAAACGACGCGCTGCTTGCCCAGATCAACCAGACCTTGGAGCTGCTGTACTGCGATCATGCGGATGTGCAGACAGAGCTGATGGAAAAATACTATACGCCAAGAAGCGGCGCGGAGATTTCGTTCACTGCGGAAGAACGCCGATTCATTACCGAAATGCAGGATACGACCTTTACCGCGTTCATCAATCCGGATCGCGTTCCTTTGTCCTATTTCGAAAACGGACAGGCAGTCGGCATTATCGGCGAAATTGCCGCTGAGATCATCCGGCGCAGCGGCCTGCATATCAAGATTGAGGAGCTGGACAGCCGGGAGGAATATTTATCGCGGCTTGGCTCCGAGGACGTGGATATCTGCTTCGATTTTATGCACGATTATTCCACTGCCGAGAAGTACGGATACCATGTGACAACGCCTTATATCGACGCCGGCATATCAAAGCTGTATCTGAAAAGCAAAGCAAGAAGACAGAGGGCCGGTCTTGTGAAGGGGTCCTATATTGTCGCGGGATTGGAGGAAACGATCCAGCGCGGCTACGACGAGGTCACGTACTTTGATTCGACGGAAGAACTGGTTGGAGCGATCGAGCGCGGCGAGTGCGACGTGGGATTTTTCTATACCCGCGTCTGCGAGCGGCTTGTCATGAACGACGCGCGCAACAGACTCGTTTCGGAGCTGGTGTACGGTTCCAACGTCAGCTTTTGCGTTGCCATAAAAACGGGCGCAGATGCACGCTTGTTCAGCATTTTGGACAAAGCGGCGGCGAGTCTGGGCGATGATGTAATCAATCCAATCATTCAAAAGTATACGACTTACGACAGATCGTCGATCTCCTTTGTCGGCTTTATTTACGATAATCCATTCGTTTTCATATTCCTTGTGGCCGTGCTTTTTGTGGTATTGATCCTGACGGCGCTGGTGGTATTGACCGCTCGCAAGCGAAGGCAGGAGACGGAGCGGCTTGCGGAGGAAAAACGCCGGAATGCCCTGCTCTCTGACGCGCTCACCTCTGCGCAGGTCGCAAACGAAGCCAAAAGCAGCTTTTTGTCCCGAATGTCGCATGAGATGCGAACGCCGCTCAACGCGGTCATCGGCTTTATGGAGCTGGCGAAGGACGCGACGCCCGAACAGCGGAGCGTCTACCGGGAAAACGCGCTGGTGGCGGCAAAGCACCTGCTGTCCATCATTAACAACGTGCTGGATATGTCCGCTATCAGCGCCGGAAAAATGAAGATTGCCAGCGCTCCTTTTGATTTGAAGCAGCTGCTTCATAACGCAACAAACATCTATGCGCCGCAGTGTGCGGCAAAAGGCGTGGAGTTTCAGGTGGTACTGGAAACACCTGTGGACGAGTGGCTTATAGGCGATATGCTGCGGCTGAACCAGATTCTAATGAATCTGCTGGGGAACGCGATCAAGTTTACGGAGCACGGGTTCGTGCGACTTACCGTCCGCCAGCGGGACATGGCAAATGACAAAGTGTCGCTTTGTCTGGCGGTGTCCGACAGCGGCTGTGGAATGAGCAAGGAGATGCTCTCGCGCATTGGTCAGCCCTTTGAGCAGGAGGATGCGAGAACCGCCAGAAAGCACGGGGGAAGCGGTTTGGGGCTTTCCATCGTAAAGACGCTCGCCTCTTTGATGGATGGCGCCTTTCAGGTGGAAAGCGCCGAAGGCGCCGGTTCGACCTTTATGGTGGATATTCCGTTTACGAGAAGCGAAATGGGAACGACCGCCGATTTTCCAAGCGTGCCTTCCCGCCTCCATGTGCTGGCGGTGGACGATCTGGCGTCGGAATGCGATTATCTCTCCGCGGTGCTTTCTCGCATTCAGGTGCGGCACCTCTGCGTAAAGAGCGGGGCGCAAGCCCTTGCGGAGCTGGAGCGGGCGAGCAAAGCCGGGGACGGCTACAACATCTGCCTCATAGACTTGAAAATGCCGGATATGGACGGTATTGCGCTGACGCGCTTTATTCGCCAAAGATACAGCAGGGACATGATCGTCATCGTGATCTCCGCCTATGAGTATCAGCAGGATACGGATCTTGCAAAAGAAGCCGGTGCGGATTTATTCGTTTCAAAACCGCTTTTGCAGTCCAGCCTGCTCGATCTTTTCATGACCGTTACCGGCGGGCGCATGATACAGCCGCAGCGTGTCGAAAAGCATGACGATTTTTCCGGCAAGCGCATTTTGCTGGCGGAGGATAACGCCATGAATCGGATGGTAGCGGAGGCGCTGATTAAAAAGCTCGGCATCGTCTGCGAGACGGCAAACGACGGGAAAATGGCGCTGGATATGGTTGCTGCGTCTGCGCCGGGTTATTATGACGCCGTCTTGATGGACATTCAGATGCCGAATATGGACGGCTATGAGACGACCAGAGCCATACGGGAAAGTCGGTGTCCGGACGCGAAACGCATCCCCATCGTTGCGCTTTCCGCCAATGCGTTTAACGAGGATGTGGCAAAGTCCATTTCTGCGGGGATGGACGATCATGTAGCAAAGCCCATAGACATGGATCAACTGGCTGCCGCGCTGACGCGCGCGTTCGCCAAGAACAGGATGTGAAGCAATGAACCGAACGATCTTGGAGGAAAATGGGATTGATTATGCCGCCGGTCTTAGGCGGTTTATGGAGGATCAAGCGCTCTATGAGGAGATGCTGACGGCATTCCTGTCGGATGACAGCTTCTCAAAAGCGCGGGAGGCATTTCGGCGCGGCGATTATAAAGCGCTGTTTGAGCAAGCGCATGCGCTGAAGGGCGCTTCCGGAAATCTCGATATGCGGGAGCTGTACTGCGCCTCCGGCGAACTTACGGAATTTCTAAGACGCAGTCCCAATCCGGAGGCAGCGCAGGCTTCTGCGCTGTTTGACGGTATGCAATCGGCGTACAACCGGACGACTCACGCCATTCGCGCCGCTTCAAAGTAATACGGTCTGCGTATGTGCAGCGCGGTCACCGGCTGTGCAGGCTCCAACTGACGGAGGAAGAACATGACTGAGATTTTAAAAAGGCCGGTGCTTGTGGCAGACGATCAGCTTTCAAGCCGGGCGATCCTGAAAAAGGTATTTGCGGAAGATTATGAGGTGTTGGAGGCGGCGACCGGGAAGGAGGCGCTGGAAATTCTGCATGCGCGTACGGATACGGCGGTGGTGCTGCTGGACATCTTCATGCCGGAGATCGATGGCTTTGGAGTTCTTGCCGCCATGCAGAACGACAAGACGCTGAAAAACATTCCCGTGGTCGTTATGACGGCCAGCACCGATGATGCGACGCAGATGAAAGCGCTGTCCTCCGGGGCGATGGACGTGCTGAATAAACCCATCAATCCGCTGGTTACACGTAAACGCGTGGGAAATCTAATTGCGGGTATGGACTCGGTGCGCCTTTCCGAGCGCAACCGCGCGATTGAGCGGGAGCTGCGAAAGGCGGAGATCGATATTGTTTCCGGTATTTATAACAAGAATACCTTTCTGCGGCGCGCCACGCAGTATCTTCGGGAGCATCCGGACGGCGAATTTATTCTGATGCGCTGGGATATGGATAATTTCAAGGTATATAACGATGTGTTCGATTCCGCGGCGGGAGACGATTACCTGCGCGAGGTGGGCGACTATTACCGAGAAAACGGCAATGCGATTCCGGGAATGCGCCTGTATGCGCGGTATGAGGCGGATCATTTTGTGTGCCTGCGCGATGCAAGCTGCTTTGACGCGGAAAAAACCGCGGCGAAGCTCAGCGGGCTTGTCCAGACGCTTAAAACGCGGCAGTTCGACTATACCACCCGCATCGGGTTATATCGCATTGAAGACAAATCCATGGACGTCGCACTGATGTGCGACCGGGCGCTGCTGGCACTGCAATCGATTAAGAATACATACGGAAACGGGTATGCCTGGTACAAAAGCTCCATGCGCGATCAACTGGTGCAGGAGCATGAGATCGTGAAAGAGATGAAGCCCGCTTTGCAAAGCGGACAGTTCCAGGTATATTTCCAGCCGCAGTACAACTACACCGCCGGCACGCTGACCGGCGCTGAAGCCTTGGTGCGCTGGATCCATCCCGAAAAGGGCGTGATCTCGCCGGGCGCCTTTATCCCGATATTTGAAAAGAACGGCTTTATTTACGAGCTGGATCAGTATATCTGGGATCAGGCCTGCTGTTATTTGAAACGCTGGAAAGAGCTCGGCATTCACACGCCGCCCATTTCCATATCGGTCAATATTTCGAGAAAAGACATTCATCAGCCGGATCTGGTAAAGCAGATCTGCGATTTGGTCGTAAAATACGGGCTGGAAGCGCCGCAGCTGCATTTGGAGATCACGGAGTCGGCATACATGGATAATCCAAAGCGGGTCGAGCCGGTGGTTTCTGCGCTTCGAACCCAAGGCTTTCATGTTGAGATGGACGACTTTGGCAGCGGATATTCGTCGCTCAATACGCTCAAGGACGTACCGGTGGACATGCTGAAGCTGGATCTGCAATTTCTTTCCCGCGATACGGACGGTGGAAAATCTGGCAAAATCCTTAGCGCGATCATTCGTATGGCGCATGAGATCGATCTGCCGGTCATCGCCGAGGGCGTGGAGACGAAGCAGCAGGCGGATTTTCTCAAGAGCATCGGTTGCCATTATATGCAGGGCTTCTATTTTTCCAAGCCGGTACCGGCCGATGAATTTGAGACGTTGCTGCGCGCTGCCACCGTTGCGCAAATGGTATTTCCCCATAATGTCAAAAGGACGGACAGCTCGATCGATTTTATGGATGCAAATACCCAGTCTACGCTGCTGTTTAACAGCTTTTTGGGCGGCGCGGCGATTCTCGAATACCGCGCGGGAAGGCTGACGGCTCTGCGCCTGAACGACCGCTTCTTTATCGAGATTGGCGTCGACCGTCAGACATATGTCGAGGCGCAATATAACCTCCTGGACCGGTTTACACAAAAGAGCCGGGAAGACGTCGTGAACGCGTTGGAGGAGGCTGTTTCGACCGGAGAAGAATCGGAATGTGATATCTGCGCGCTGCCCTTTCGAGCAGGCGGCGAACATCGCTGGACAAAATGCCGCTTCCGCTGTCTTTCCCAAGGCTTTGAAAGCACGCTGTTCTATGTGTCTCTGGACGATATCACCACACAGAAAAAGCTGGAGGCGGAGCTGAAGAAAGCGTACCGTGATCTCTCTGTGAATACGGAGCTGTATTGTAAAATACTGGATGAAACAGAAAACGTTTTGATTGTAGCGGACAGGAATACCAAGGAATTGCTGTATGTCAACGCGGCGGCGGCAAAGCTGGCGAAGCGAACAAAGGCGGCGGCGGCAGGCATAAGCTGCCAAGCGTTTTTTCAAAGATCCGGTCTGCTCTGCGGGCACTGTCCGGTGGATC
Source organism: uncultured Oscillospiraceae bacterium (assembly GCA_964636685.1). Taxonomy (GTDB): domain Bacteria; phylum Bacillota; class Clostridia; order Christensenellales; family CAG-138; genus CAZWUK01. The sequence goes on along the minus strand of CAZWUK010000015.1, from coordinate 1,785 downwards.
AGCTGCGGGATCGTCCCTTGTGCCATGAAGCAAACTTTGAGGGAAAGCATTACGCCCTGCGCGTGACGCCCATCAACTGGAACGGACGCGACGCCTATATTGAATATATTGCGGATCGTTCAGAGGCATGGAACAAGCATAAGCATACGGATGAGATCATTGAAAACATGCCGGGCGGCGTGGCGCTGTTCCAGATGGAAGACGGCGCGTGCATCCGAAAGTATCTGAGTCGGGGCGCGTTTGCAGCGCTCGGATACGAAGAAGGCGAGATACCGGAATCCAATCTAAGGTCGAGCTTTGAACGGGTACACCCGGACGATCTTGCAAAGCTGCGGGAAACCATTGCAAACGCCGCCGAGCGCAGGGAGAGCTTTTCAGTGGACATGCGGATTCACATGCGCACCGGCAGGCTGCGCTGGGTCAATCTGACGGCGGCTCCGGCAAACGGCGAGAATGACGCGCTGCTGTTTTACGGACTTTATACCGACATTACGGATCGCAAATGTATGGAGGAGGAGCTGCGCATCCGTGAGCAGGAATACATGATGGCGGCGTGGCAAAGCGGCGTAAAGGTGTATCGATACCGTCTGGAGGATCGCAGGGGATTCTTCAGAGAAGCCGTTGACAATACGTCCGACGCCACGGTCGAAATACCGGATCTGCCGGAATACGCGGTGCGGGAGAAGCTTGTAGCGCCGGAAAGCGTTGCCGAGTGGCGGTTGTTTTTTGATGATATCGGGCGAGGAATACCAGACGGCAGCGCGGATATTCGCTTTTATGTTGCCGGCGGAGAGTCTTGCTGGCTGCGGATGCGTTACACCATCATCTGCGGCGACGACGGCAGACCGAATTCCGCCGTGATCTCCTATAACGATATTACCATGGAAACAGAGAAGCTGATGCGGATACAGAAGCAGGCGGATATGGATAGCATGACGGGCGTGCTGAACCGCGCCGCCGCAGAACGCGCCATCGGCAGGCTGCTGTCGGCCAATACCGAACAAAGCAGCGCATTTTTGCTGCTGGACATCGACAATTTCAAGCAGATCAACGATGTTTACGGACATCCGCAAGGAGACAGAGCGCTGACGGGATTGACGCAAACCCTGAAGCGGCATTTTCGAAGCACGGACGTCCTCGGACGCGTCGGCGGCGATGAGTTTGTGGTGCTGCTTCCCGGCATGACGACTGAAACCGCGCTGAAAGCGACGCTGGAGGCGCTGCTGAAGAAGATCAGAAAGCTGACTGTCGGCGAGCATGACAAGGTTCCGATTCGCTGCAGCATTGGCTGCACGTTTTGCGGGCGCGGAGGGGATAGCTTTAAGTCCGCATACCGGCGTGCGGACGCAGCGCTGTATCAGGCAAAGCGCTGTGGAAAGAACGGGTACGCGCTTTATTCCGAGGATAGAGAGACAGAGGAACAGAATCCGCGCTCGCCCTTGACCGAACCGAAGGAATAGGCTTGATCCTGCCGGGACGAGGAGGTTTGCTCCGAAAGCATCGTAAAATCGACGGGAAACAAGCCTGATAAAGCATACGGGTTGCCGCTGTGCCGGAGAAGCCCGCTGGCTGGCGATGGATGCAAATGAATGTGGACGCGTATTTGCGACAGATGCGCGTCCGTTTTTTATTGATAGACTTTAGAGCGTGTTTCTACAATCACGCAAGCGTAATTTCACGCCCTCGTCCTGCATGTTTTTGTGAATAAGCCTCGCCTTAGCACCACGAAACCTACGTTTTTTGCCTCAATCTGCAAGCCGATGACGCAAAATTTCATCTTGCAGA
>CAZWUK010000014.1:0-34773 GCA_964636685.1 uncultured Oscillospiraceae bacterium | reverse complement strand
CCGGCTACGACCGTTATTTCCAAATTGCCCGCTGATTCCGCGACGATGACTTGAGAACAGAAGGTCAGCCGGACTTTACGCAGATCGACGTTGAGATGTCGTTCGTGGAAGAAAATGACGTTATGGGCGTCAACGAAGGCTTTCTGAAAAAGCTTTTCAAAGAAACGCTGGATATAGACATTCAGCTTCCCTTGCCGCGCTTGACCTATCAAGAGGCAATGAACCGATTCGGTTCCGATAAGCCGGATACGCGCTTTGGCATGGAGCTGTGCGATTTGACCGACGCCGTTAAAAATTGTGGCTTCTCCGTGTTTTCCAATGCGGTCGCCGCAGGCGGCAGCGTTCGCTGCATCGTCGCAAAGGGCGGCACGGCGCATTTTTCCCGCAAGGAGATCGATGCGCTCGGCGAATTTGTCAAGACGTACCGCGCCAAGGGACTGGCTTGGATCAATTATAAAGCCGATGGCGTACAGTCGCCGATTGCAAAATTCCTCACGGAGGAGGAAATGCAGACGGTTTTGAAAACGGCCGGCATGGAGCAGGGCGATGTGGCTTTCATCGTCGCGGATAAAAATTCCGTCGTGTTTGCCGCGCTGGGCGCATTGCGCCTAAACCTTGCCCAGAAGCTCAACCTGATTCCGGAAAACCAATACAACCTATTGTGGGTCACTGAGTTCCCGCTGCTGGAGTGGAGCGAGGAGGAGAATCGTTTTATGGCGATGCACCATCCCTTCACCAGCCCCATGGACGAGGATCTGCCTTATTTGGAAAGCGATCCCGGACGGGTGCGCGCCAAAGCCTACGACATCATCTTGAACGGTGTGGAGATTGGCGGCGGTTCGATCCGTATCCATTCGCAGGAGCTGCAAGAGCGGATGTTCGGCGCGCTGGGCTTTACCAAAGAACAGGCGTGGAGCCGCTTCGGCTTCCTGCTCAATGCGTTCCGCTTTGGCCCGCCGCCACACGGTGGAATGGCATACGGTCTGGATCGTCTGGCAATGCTCATCTGCGGCATGCCCAGCATCCGCGACGTCATCGCATTCCCGAAAGTACAAAACGCTTCCTGCCCGCTGACCAACGCGCCGTCAATCGTGGAAGCAAAGCAGCTGGATGAGCTTAGCATCTCCTGCACAAGGAACGAAGATGAGTGAACAAGCAAGAGACGATCACGCCGGCGTTGTAACGTCATTGCAGGGGGCGCTGGCGAAGGTTCATTTTCAACGCGGCTCGATGTGCGCCCACTGCGGCGCATGTCTTGCCGTGGGGGAAAAGGAAATGGAGATACTGGCGGATAATTCCACAGCAGGTGCAAAACCGGGCGATCTCGTAACCGTGGAGCTGTCTGCGGGAAAGGTCTTGCGCGCAAGCGTACTGGCATATGTCATACCGCTGATCGGCCTTGTAGCAGGGGTGTTGTTGGGCAGCTTGCTCTCCGAAATTGCCGGTGTGATCCTTGGCGTCGGATTGTGCGCGCTGTCTTATGCACTCCTTCGCATATTGGACAAAAAATTTCAAAAGCGACAGACTTTCAGACCCCGCATTACTGGGATATTGGAAGCCGCAGATACCAAAGAAACAGAGGATTGAACATGGAGAACACAACCGTAAAGCATGTAAATACAGAACAATTCGACGCATTGCTCCTGGAGCAGGACGTCGTGTTTGCGGATTTCTGGGCGTCCTGGTGCGGCCCCTGCAGAATGATCGCGCCGTTTATTGACCAGCTGGGCGAAGAATATGCGGGAAAGGCAACGGTTTGCAAGATCAATGTCGATGAAGAGCCGCAGCTTGCGGAGCGTTATCAGATTGCAACGATTCCGACCGTGCTGCTCTTTAAAAAAGGTGAAGTAAAGGAAAAGTCAGTGGGCGCAAAGCCCAAGCAGCAGTTCTCCGAACTGATTGCAAAATATCTGTAAGGAGACATACTGTGAAATCACACGAATTCATTCGTCCGTTTGATCCGGAGATTGCGGATCTGATGGAAAAAGAGCTGCATCGTCAGCAGGATCATATTGAGCTCATTGCTTCGGAAAACTTTGTGTCAGCAGAGGTTATGGCAGCTTTGGGAAGCCCGCTTACCAATAAGTACGCCGAAGGCTATCCGGGACGCCGCTATTACGGCGGTTGCGAGTATGTGGACGGTATCGAAACCATCGCCATCGAGCGCGCAAAGAAACTGTTTTCAGCAGAGCACGCCAATGTGCAGGCACATTCGGGAACGCAAGCCAATATGGCGGTCTATTTTGGACTGTTGGAACCGGGCGATACGATACTGTCGATGAGCTTGACGCACGGCGGACATCTTTCGCATGGCGCAACGGTGAGCGCGTCCGGAAAATACTATCATTTTGTGCATTACGGTGTGCGACCAGATACCGAGCAGATCGATTATGAACAGCTGGCCGCGCTTGCCGAGGAGCACCGGCCGAAGCTGATTGTGGCAGGCGCGAGCGCTTACTCCAGAACAATCGACTTTGCGCGGATTGGGGAAATCGCAAAGCGCTGCAACGCGTATTTCATGGTCGATATGGCGCATATTGCCGGGCTTGTCGCGGCAGGAGAGCATCCAAACCCGTTTCCGTATGCCGACGTTGCCACGACGACGACCCACAAGACTTTGCGCGGACCGCGCGGAGGCTTGATCCTGTGCAAACAGGAATTGGCAAAGCGAATCGACAAGGCGATTTTTCCCGGGATGCAGGGCGGCCCGATTCTGCATGCCATTGCCGGAAAAGCGGTTTGTCTTTTGGAAGCAATGCAGCCCTCCTTCAAGACGTATCAGCATCAGACGCGATTAAACGCCGTTGCGCTTGCGGATTCGCTGCAAAATGCGGGGCTTCGCATTGTTTCCGGCGGTACGGATAACCATCTGATCCTTGCTGATCTCACACCAAAGGGCGTCACCGGAAAGCAGGTGCAGAACCTGTTGGATCTTGCGCATATTACCGCCAATAAGAACGCCATCCCATTCGATCAATTGAGCCCGAATCTGGCCAGCGGTGTGCGCTTTGGTACGCCGGCAGTGACGACGCGCGGTATGAAGGAAACGGAGATGGAGGAGATTGGTCGGTTGATCGCAAAGGTGATCGATGAAAAGGAGGATGCAATCGAACCCGTAAAGCGGCAGGTCTTGGCGCTGTGCGAGCAATTTCCGCTCTATCCGTAATCTTTGGCAAGCACCCCAAAATGACACGGGGACGCCGGTACAGCGCCGCGAGGTTTCCGGTTGGAAACGCGATATGGTATTTCCACAAAAAGCGATCGCAGACCTGTTCTGCACGATCGTTTTTTTTTGACTGCCGGTTATGGACGCCGATAAAAAAAGAATGCCGAAAAAGGTTCAGCATTCTTTCTGTTAAAGCGTGGAGATCACTCAACAACCGGAGAGATGGCGGATTTTTTCTTTCTCGCCGGGATCTGCGCAATCAAAACGGCGCAAAATACCAGAGCGCAGCCTGCCAACTCCTTGACAGACAAAACCTGACCCAGGATTACCCAGCCGCAGAGCGCGGAAAAGACGGATTCCAGAGAAAAGAGCAGGGAGGCAGTCGGCGCGTCGAGATTGCGCTGCGCTATGATCTGCAAGGTGAAGGCGACGCCGCCGGACAGAAGACCGGCATAGAGTAATGGAAGCCACGCGGAAAGAATAGAGGATACGGCGGGCTTCTCAAACAACACCATGGGGATGGATGATAGAACGGCAGAAACCAAAAACTGGATACAGGATAGCCGTACGCAATCCACAATAGTGGAATAGTGATCGATGAAAAGGATGTGGATCGCAAAAAAGAACGCGCACGCCATAATCAGCAAATCGCCGCTGCCGATGGAAAAGCCATCCTTGACGGAGAGCAGGTATAGACCTGCAAGCGCGATTCCTGCGGAGAGCCAAACAACCCAGCGCGTTTTTTGTCCAATCACGATCGCAAAGATCGGGACGAGCACGATATACATCGAGGTAATAAAACCCGCCTTGCCTACGCTTGTGGTCAAAATGCCCCATTGCTGACAGTTGCTTGCAATAAAAAGGAGCACGCCGCAAAGCAAACCGGCAATCCAAAGCGTTTTTGTTTTCTCAGGCTCACGCTTGGAAAAACCGAATTTGTCCAGCAGCGGCAATACGGCGGCAATCGCGCCGGCGGAGATGAACGACCGTACCGCGGTGTAGGAGAAGGGGCGGATGTATGCCATCCCGGCGGATTGCGCGACAAAACCAGAACCCCAGATAAATGCGGCGATCAACAGCATGATAATGCTTTGCGTACGTTTTTTTTCCATGGATGTACTATACTCGTTTTTTGCGTTCTCCGCAAGAGAAAAACAAACTTGTCGACAGCGAGGCCGATCGGTGGTATCATATTCATTATTAAATTGGAGGTGTATACGCAAATGGAACAATCGACTGTTTACTTTACTAATATGCGAACCCCTATTGGGACAAGCCTTCTAAAAAAGATGGAGCGGCTGTTAACGGCGGCTCATATACAGGATATTGATTTCGATCAAAAGTTCACCGCCATCAAAATGCACTTTGGAGAGCCGGGAAATCTCTCTTTTCTTCGACCGAATTTTGCAAAGACGGTTGTGGATACGGTTAAAAATCTTGGAGGCAGACCGTTTTTGACCGATTGCAACACGCTGTATGTCGGACGCAGGAAAAACGCGCTGGAACATCTGGACGCCGCTATGGAAAACGGGTTTTCACCATTATCCACCGGCTGCCAGATCCTGATTGCCGACGGCTTGCGCGGCACGGACGAGCAGGAGGTTTGCCTGACCGGAACCGAATATGTAAAATCGGCCAAAATCGGACGCGCTATTATGGATGCGGACGTTTTTATTTCATTGACCCATTTCAAGGGGCATGAAAATACCGGTTTTGGCGGTGCGCTGAAGAATATCGGTATGGGCTGCGGTTCCCGCGCCGGGAAAATGGAACAGCATAACGAAGGGAAGCCGGAGGTACACCCCGAGAAATGCCGCGGCTGCCGCGCCTGTTCCAAGGTATGCGCACACAATGCCATTTCCTATGGAGACGATCATAAGGCGACGATCTGCTCCGATCGCTGCGTTGGATGCGGACGTTGCATTGGAATTTGTAATTTTGACGCTATTGACAATTGGAACGTGCACTCGAATGACATTCTCTGCAAAAAGATAGCGGAATACGCGCTGGCAGTGGTCAAAGACCGTCCACAATTCCATATTAGCGTCGTAATGCAGGTGTCCCCGAATTGTGATTGCCACAGTGAGAACGATCTGCCGATCATTCCGGACGTTGGTATTTTTGCTTCCACAGATCCGGTGGCACTTGATACGGCATGCGCCGATATGTGCAATCAAATGCCGATCATGCCCGGAAGTCAATTGGAGGATAGGATGCACGCGAGCGGCTGCGACCATCATGACCACTTTGTCAACTCCGCGCCGGAAACCAATTGGCGCGTATGCCTGGAGCATGCGGAAAAAATCGGCGTCGGTACGCGCAACTATCAGCTTGTCACAGTAAAATGAGGGGCGTGCCGCGCCGATAAGCACGGCGGGAGACAGGAACGCTACTGTTCACTGGAACAGCTGTTGAATGGTACAGGAGATTCTTATAAAAGAAAGCAGCGGCGGCGAGACAGAATGTCTCGCCGCCGCTGTCAAAAGCAATTATTGCTCAATGAACGGGATGCCAAGCTCTGTCAAAATAGCTTTTACGGCGTCATAATCGGCTTTGATCGCCTGATGATCCAACAGTGTAATGGCGGTGCCCTCCTGATACCCCGTCAGCAGGGCGTTGCGAAGGTCTTCCAGCGCAATCGGCTTTCCCTGATAGGTGACGCCGCTTTCCGATACGGTCAGAAGCGCGGCTTCATCTGCATTTGGCGCCTGACTGACTGAGGGGAGGGATTTGTCGGTATCCGCCGTACCGCTCTGTCCGATCAAATTCTGGAACGTTGACTCTGCCTGTGTTCGTATGCCGTTGCCGAGCACGCCGGTGAAGCTGAGAACGATCAGTGCGATCATGGTAATCAGCAGCAGAAACAGCAGAGATCGAAAAAATCGAAAAAATCCTCGATGCTTTCTGCGCTTTTTTTTGAACAGCGCGGTTTCAGCCGCGTCGCAGTTGCTACGGGTTGATTGCCGAGCGCTGTCATGACGGGTCTTCAATGCTGTGATCCTCCCCAATGTCGTATTCTGCGGAATAAATATCGCTTGCGTGAATCTTTACCGATGTAATTGCGTTCGAGATCATCGTGTAATCGGACTGATAGATCGAATTGCGATCATACCGAAACGTGATAAAACTGATCTGTTTTTCCGCTTCGGGATTCCCATTACAGAGTGCGGAAAGCTTTTCTTCCAGCGCGGTCTGCACAACGCCGCCGTTTGACCAGGTGAGAAGAAACGTGCTGGTTCCGGCCGCAGTCTCAACGTGAATGGTTCTTGAGACATTGCTGCTGCCCTTTTCGAGAAATACATTGATGAGCTGTGCCTTTTGATCTAGAATGGCGAAGCCCTCTACGGTTCGCTGCAATGCGTCTTTTTCCGCTTGCAGCGTATCAATTTGCCGCTGTGCCTTTGCAGCGTCGCCTGCCATCTGTTCCGCCTGCGTGGAGACGCTGGCTAAGATCAGAAATAAAAGAATCAAAATGACGTCCAGCAGCGGTGTCAGGTCAATGACTGCTTTTCGCCACATGATGCTCCTCCTGCGAAAGCGCATTTCCATTGTTTCGGTTTAAATAGAGCGCGACGGACGATTCGTTGTCCTCAATGCCGCCCGAAAGAAGCCCATCCAGAATTTTGAAGACAATGGCAAATACCAGCCCCCAAAGCGTAGAGGTCAACGCGGCAAAGAAATTGGATTGTACCTGCGCCTGACCAAGACCGCTGACCAGAGGCAACAGCGAGACGACCGTACCGAGGATGCCGAGCAGCGGGAAAATCATGATGAAGTTCATGAAAATATGATAGGCGTTCATTTCCTTACGCCGCAGAGCGACGACCTCGTACTCGCGAATGCCGGCAAGATCCTTTTGCGCGATATGAACGCTTTCGTTTTCCGGCACAAAAACCGTCAAGTGCATAGTACGGTAAAGCGTATCGCACAGCTTTTTACTTCGCAGATAGAAGTATAATGTCGCCCCGCCGAACAAAAAGATCAAAAAATCATACCGCAGGAAATTGCGTACCAATATAGAAAAAAATGAAACCGTCTCCGTCATGCTTCCCCCCAAAAACAGGCGCGCACGTCCTTTGGATCGCCGATTGACGTTGCGCTACAAAAAGTATACGCTAAACACGTGGTAGATTCAATACAATTTCTGCTGCATTGTGCGGATGAAAGGAACGTGGGCAGTTCAGTCTATTTTTTGTGAAAACGAATGAAAAATGTATTTTCCCGTTGACGTAAGAAATACAATGTTATATATTGTAAATTAGAAAAGAGTGGAAAGGAAAACATATGCAGTATCAGATTTTCGGTGGGAATCTGCCGGCAGTGACCGTTCGCTGCGAGGCGGGCGAAAGCCTGTTTACGCAGTCGGGTGGCATGACCTGGATGACGGACGGCTTTCGGATGGAGACCAACATGAAGGGCGGGTTCATGAAAGGACTCGGTCGGATGCTCTCCGGGGAGTCGCTGTTTATGGCGACCTATACCGCGGAGCGCCCCGGATCGGAGATCACCTTTGCATCTTCCTTCCCCGGCACCATTCTTGCGCTTACGCTGGATGGCAGAGAAAGCTTTATCTGCCAGAAAAACGCTTTCCTGTGCGCGACGGCCGGCGTCGAACTGAGCGCGGCGGTCAATCAAGTAAAATCCGGCTTTTTCGGCGGAGAGGGTTTTATTATGCAGCGCATCTCCGGACAAGGCGTCGCTTTTCTGGAACTGGATGGTACCGTGGTGGAAAAGCAGCTGCAACCGGGTGAGATTCTCAAAGTTGACACGGGAAATATCGCCGCCTATTCCGAAGGCGTTACCTACTCAGCGGAGATGGTAAAGGGATTTGCAAACATCCTGTTCGGTGGCGAAGGCTTGTTTCTTTCTACACTGCGCGGCCCCGGAAAGGTTTATTTGCAGACGATCAATATGCCGGAATTTGCTGCGCGGATCATTCCGTTCATTCCGACAAAGACGAATTAAGTGGAAAAACGAAAGAGGTTTTTAGCATGTATTGCGTAAAAAGAGTGACCGATGATATTTTCTGGATTGGCGCGAACGACCGACGTATCGCGCTGTTTGAGAACGTATTCCCGGTGCCGCGAGGCGTGTCGTACAACGCTTATTTATTAGTAGACGAAAAGACTGTGCTTTTGGATACGGTTGATCGTGCGGTGAGCGGACAATTCTTTGACAATATCAATCACGTGCTGGACGGCCGCAAGCTGGACTATATTGTGGTCAACCACATGGAGCCGGATCACGCGGCTACGTTGTTTGACACTGTGCTGCGCTATCCGGAGGCTACCATCGTCTGCAATCCGAAAACGCAGACGATGATGCGTCAATTTTTCGATTTCAGCGCGGACGAGCGTATCCGGCTTATCAAGGAAGGCGATGTACTGCAAACCGGCAAACATAAGCTGACCTTTGTTATGGCGCCCATGGTGCATTGGCCGGAGGTCATGGTCACTTATGATTTGACCGATCGCGTGCTGTTTTCGGCCGATGCGTTCGGTACATTCGGGGCACTGGGCGGCAACCTTTTTGCCGACGAAGTGCGTTTTGAGCGGGATTGGCTGGACGATGCACGCCGGTATTATACCAATATCGTTGGAAAGTACGGTACGCAGGTGCAGACGCTTCTGCAAAAAGCGGCGAAGCTGGACGTCGGTTACATTTGTCCGCTGCACGGGCCGGTTTGGCGCAAGGATATCGGCTGGTTTTTGGAGAAGTATCAGAAGTGGAGCACCTATACTCCGGAGGAGAACGCGGTCATGATCGCCTACGCCTCCGTTTATGGAGACACGGAAAACGCCGCTTCGATTCTTGCCGGAAAACTTGCGGATGTCGGCGTCAAGCACATCGTCATGTATGATGTTTCCGTGACGCATCCGTCCGTGATCGTTGCGGAGGCGTTCCGGTGCAGCCATTTGGTCTTCGCGTCTACAACATACAATGCTGGAATCTTTTGCAACATGGAAACGGCGTTGCTGGATCTCAAGGCGCATAATCTGCAAAACCGTACGGTCGCTTTCATAGAGAACGGAAGCTGGGCGCCGACCGCCGGAAACCTGATGCGCGAGATATTTGCCGGAATGAAAAACATGACGATCCTCGAAAATCATGTGACCATTCGCTCTGCGCTTAAGGCGGAGCAGATGCCGGAAGTCGATGCGATGGCGGCGGCGCTAGCGGCATCTATGACGCGTGATGCAGCGCCGATTTTGCATGAGGAGAAAATCGAGAAAAACGCCATGTTCACCTTGAGCTACGGCTTGTTTGTCTTAACCGCCCGCGAGGGAGAGAAGGACAATGGCTGCATCATCAATACCGTGACGCAGATTACCGACACGCCCAAGCGCATCTCCATTGCGGTGAACAAAGCAAACTATACCCATGATATGATCGACCGTACCGGCGCGTTCAACGTATCGGTGCTGTCTACCGACGCGCCGTTTACAGTATTCCAGCAGTATGGTTTTTGCAGCGGGCGGGAAACGGATAAGTTTGCAAAATGCAAAACGATCGCGCGCTCTGATAACGGGATTGCCTATGCGCCGGAATACGCGAACGCATATATCTCCGCAAAGGTGATCGAAAAAATCGATTGCGGTTCGCATACGCTGTTTGTCGCAGAGGTGACGCAGGCGGTTGTCCTTTCCAGAACGCCGTCCGTGACCTACGCGTATTACTTTGAACACATTAAGCCAAAGCCGCAGCCGGCAGCGGGAAAGAAAAAGGGCTGGGTCTGCAAGATATGCGGCTATGTCTATGAAGGCGAATTCCTACCGCCGGATTTCATCTGTCCACTCTGCAAGCACGGCGCAGAGGATTTTGAACCGATTGGATGATGCGCGAGACGCACGAATAATAAATATATGGAGGAAGAAAAAATGGAATTCTATGTATGCAAGCATTGCGGAAACATGATCGCGTTTGTTGAGAACAAAGGGGTACCCGTGGTATGCTGCGGCGAACGGATGTCCAAGATCGAACCGAATACGACCGATGCGGCGACGGAAAAACATGTTCCCGTTGTAACGGTGGCTGGTGACAAGGTGCACGTTGCGGTTGGTTCCGTGGCGCATCCAATGACGCAGGAGCATTCCATTCGCTGGATTGCTGTTGAGACAAAGAGCGGCAATCAACGCAAGACGCTTCAGCCGGGCGAGGCTCCGGAAGCCGATTTTGCCATCGTCCCGGGTGATGAAGTGGTTTGCGTTTATGCCTACTGTAACCTCCATGGACTTTGGAAAGCATAAGGAGGAAAGCATGAAGTACGTGTGTGAAGTATGCGGCTATGTTTACGATGAAGCGCTCGGCGAACCCGAAAACGGCATAGCGCCGGGCACCAAGTGGGAAGATGTCCCGGACGATTACACCTGCCCGCTTTGCGGTGTCGGCAAGGACAGCTTCGGCGAAGAGTAAACGCGAGCTGAACAGCAGACAAAGACCGGTGGGAAACTGCCGGTCTTTCTATATGCGGTTTTTGCGGTGTTTTTTTCGTTTTTCATCACGACAGGTTTTTATAAGATTCGACATGTGCTATACTATTTCTGAATATATGTATGCGGAAAAGTTAGGGGAGAGCAACGATGAATATTACGCATTTGAAGTATGCCGTTGAGGTGGAAAAGACCGGCTCGATCACACAAGCGGCGGAAAATCTCTATATGAGCCAGCCAAACCTCAGCAAAGCCATCAAAGAGTTTGAGTCCTCTCTGGGCTTTTCGGTCTTTCGCCGTACATCCAAAGGAATCGAGCCGACCAAAAAGGGTCAGGATTTTCTCAATTATGCAAAGAATGTTTTAAAACAGATCGACGAGATGGAAGCGATCTATATCAAGGACGTCAGAAACGAACTGCGTTTCTGGATCTCCGTGCCGCGCGCGAGCTATATCAGTCACGCTTTTTCGCTGTTTGTGAGAGATCTGGATGCGTCCAAGCCGCTCGACATCAATTTTTTCGAGACGAATTCGATGAATGCGATCAAAAATATTGTCAGCGGAGATTATTCGCTGGGCATTGTAAGATGCCAGGTCGAGCACGAAAAATATTACGGAACGATTTTTGCGGAAAAAAATCTTGCGAGCGAACGCGTGCTGGAGTATGAGTACCTTGCGCTGATGTCTCGGGAGAATCCGCTGGCAAACCGCCCGGATCTCACCTACAACGATCTGGAAGGGCAGGTCGAGATCATACACGGAGATCTTTCGGTGCCGTATTTGCCGTTGTCGAACGCCTCACTTGCCGGGACGGGAGAAAAGACAAAAAGACAGATCAGAATTTATGAGCGGGGAAGCCAATTCGATTTGCTGCGACTCGTGCAGAATACCTATATGTGGGTGTCGCCGATGCCGCAGGAGCTGCTCGATTGTTACGGGCTTGTGCAGCGTCACTGCAAGGTGGCGGACAATAAATATGTAGATACGTTGATCTACCCAAAAGGCTATCATTTCTCGGAGACGGAAGAAAAATTCCTTTCGGAGCTTCGAAAAACGATTTCTGAGATACAGTAAGCAGCCGTATCGATTGGGTTATATCGATAAATGAATATCGATATAACCCAATTATATTACCGAAATTCGGAACAAATTGATACAATACTATTGCAGAGAATGAGAGGATGAGATTAATGAAGGACAACGGGCAGCCGATTTCCAAGCAAACGCTGAAGAGACTTCCAATGTATTTGAATTTCTTGCGTTCGCTCCCGCAGGATACGACGGATCATGCGTCAGCAACGTCGATTGCAGAAGGATTGGGGCTCAATCAGGTCCAGGTACGCAAGGATCTTGCAATGGTCAGCGATGGCGGCAAGCCAAAGACCGGGTACGTTATCAATGAACTGATCGCGGACATCGAAGATTTTTTGGGGTACGGGAATGTCAACAGCGCAGTAATCCTTGGCGCAGGACACCTCGGGCAGGCACTGCTTTCTTATGAAGGCTTTAAGCGTTATGGACTTGAGATCGTAACGGCGTTTGACACCGATCCCGCCGTGATCGGGAAAACGGTATCCGGAAAAACCGTTCTGTCCGTGGAAAAGCTTGCCGACATCTCCAGAAGACTTCAGATCCATATCGGGATCATCACCGTACCGGCCGCGCACGCCCAAGAGGCGGCGGATCATCTGGTCGCTGCCGGCGTACAGGCGATTTGGAACTTTGCGCCGACCATGCTGAAGGTGCCGGCAGAGATCATCGTGCAGAATGAGAACATGGCGGCTTCTCTGGCGGTTCTATCAAATCATCTTCGAGAGCAGCAAAGAGAACGCGATATATAATTTAGTATATAGAAACGGGGACGAAACAATGAAACAGGAAAAGGCAATGTTGGTAGACAGCGTGGAAGCGCTGGAAAACAAGCTTGACAAAGTGCGCGCGGCACAGCAGGCTTTTTCCCATTATACGCAGGAGCAGGTGGATAAAATTTTCCTTGCCGCCGCAGCTGCTGCCGACAAAGCGCGTGTGCCGCTGGCAAAGATGGCGGTCGAGGAGACCGGTATGGGCGTAATTGAGGACAAGGTGATTAAGAATCATTATGCCGCAGAGTACATTTACAACGCCTACCGCAGCACCAAAACCTGCGGTGTGATCGAAGAGGACAAGGCGTACGGCATTCAAAAGATCGCGGAACCCATCGGTGTTGTGGCGGCGGTCATCCCCACGACCAATCCGACCTCCACCGCGATTTTCAAAACGCTATTGTGCCTGAAAACGCGAAACGGTATCATCATCAGCCCCCATCCGCGCGCAAAGAACAGTACGATTGCTGCCGCAAAGCTTGTGCTTGAAGCTGCCGTTGCGGCCGGCGCACCGGAAGAGATTATCGGCTGGATCGACGTGCCGTCGCTGGAGCTTACCAATACCGTCATGCGCGAAGCGGATCTGATTTTGGCCACGGGCGGGCCTGGTATGGTCAAAGCGGCTTACTCCTCCGGCAAACCTGCGCTTGGCGTCGGCGCCGGCAATACGCCCGCGATCATCGACGAGAGCGCCGACCTGCTGGTTGCAGTAAACTCCATCATTCATTCCAAAACATTTGATAATGGCATGATTTGTGCGTCCGAACAGTCCGTTATCGTTCTGGATGGCGTTTACGACGCCGTTCGAAAGGAATTTGAATCGCGCGGCTGCTATTTTCTCAACGCGGCGGAGACAGAAAAAGTTCGTAAGACGATCATCATTCAAGGTGCTTTGAACGCTAAGATCGTGGGTCAGAGCGCGTATAAAATCGCCTTGCTTGCGGGCGTTGACGTTGCTGAGGACACAAAGATCCTGATCGGCGAGGTGGAAAGCGTAGCGCTTTCAGAAGAATTTGCACATGAAAAGCTTTCACCGGTGCTTGCCATGTACCGTGCGAAGACGTTTGAGGACGCCGTGGCAAAGGCAGAGCGGTTGATCGCAGACGGCGGATACGGGCATACGTCTTCCCTATATATCAACAACGTTGCCGAACGAGAAAAACTGGATTATTTTGCAGCGCACATGAAAACCTGCCGCATTCTCGTCAATACGCCCGCCTCGCAAGGAGGCATTGGCGACCTGTATAATTTCAAGCTCGCGCCGTCGTTGACATTGGGCTGCGGTTCCTGGGGCGGCAACTCCGTGTCGGAGAATGTTGGCGTAAAGCATCTGCTGAATATCAAGACCGTCGCTGAGAGGAGAGAAAATATGCTGTGGTTCCGTGCGCCGCAAAAGGTGTATCACGAAAAAGGCTGTCTGCCGGTAGCGCTGGACGAACTGGGGACGGTGCTTGGCAAGAAAAGGGCATTTGTTGTCACGGACTCTTTCTTGTACAACAACGGTTATACCAAGGCGATTACCGACAAGCTGGATCAGATGGGAATCCGCCATCAGACCTTCTACGATGTCGCTCCCGATCCGACGCTTGCCTGCGCAAAAGAAGGTGCAAAGGCCATGGCGGCATTTGCGCCTGACTGCATCATCGCGTTGGGCGGCGGCTCGGCGATGGACGCGGGCAAGATCATGTGGGTGTTATATGAACACCCGGAGGCGGACTTCATGGATATGGCGATGCGCTTTTCGGATATTCGCAAACGTATCTACACGTTTCCGCGCATGGGCGAAAAGGCGATGTTCATCGCGGTACCGACTTCTGCCGGCACCGGAAGTGAAGTAACGCCGTTTGCTGTTATTACCGATGAATCGTCCGGCGTGAAATATCCGCTGGCAGACTATGAACTGCTGCCCAATATGGCGATCATCGACGCTGATCTGATGATGAATATGCCAAAAGGCTTGACCAGCGCTTCCGGCATCGACGCCTTGACGCATGCCTTGGAAGCATATGCCGCAATGCTGGCTACTCCCTATACGGACGGTCTTGCGCTGGAGGCTATGAAGCTGATCTTCCAATATTTGCCCCGCGCATATGAAAATGGCACGACGGATGCGCAAGCGCGCGTGCAGATGGCAAATGCGTCCACCATGGCCGGTATGGCTTTTGCCAACGCGTTCCTCGGCGTTTGCCACTCCATGGCACATAAGCTCGGCGCGTTCCATCATCTGCCGCACGGTATTGCCAACGCGCTGATGATCGGCGAGGTAATCCGGTTTAATGCTTCGCTCGTTCCTAGAAAGATGGGCACATTCCCCAAATATGCCTATCCGCATACGCTGGAGCGGTATTGCGAAGTAGCGGATGCGCTTGGCGTTACCGGCAAGGACAATGCGGAAAAGCTGGACAAGCTGCTTGAAAAGATTGAAACGCTCAAGACGTGCATTGGCATAAAAAAGAGCATACGCGAATATGGCGTTGACGAAAAGGATTTTCTCGATCGGTTGGATGAGATGACAGAGCAGGCGTTTGACGACCAGTGTACCGGAGCAAACCCCAGATACCCGCTGATGAGCGAAATCAAACAGATGTACTTGAACGCGTATTACGGAAAGTGAGGATAGGGCGATGAAACTTGACAGAGTGATTGCGGTACGCAATGATAAGACCGTCTATCGGGACGGTGATGCGGCGATTAAATTGTTCGACGAGAACTATTCCAAGGCCAATATCCTCAACGAAGCGCTGAATCAGGCACGGGTTGAGGAAACGGGGCTTGCCATTCCAAGAATACGTGAGGTTACGGTAATCGACGGAAAGTGGGCGATCGTTTCCGACTATATCGGCGGAAAAACGCTGGCGCAGCTGATGGAGGAGAATCCGGAAAAAGAAGAGGAATACCTCAATCTGTTTGTGGATCTACAATTGGAAATGCACAAACGGAAAGCGCCGCTGCTGAACAAGCTCCGCGACAAGATGATGCGAAAAATCTCGGAGACGACGCTGGATGCGACTGCACGCTATGAGCTGCATATGCGTCTTGACGGAATGCCGCGGCATGACAAGCTGTGCCATGGGGACTATAATCCGTCCAATATTATCATTGCCGACGACGGTACGCCGTATATTCTGGATTGGTCGCATGCAACACAGGGGAACGCCAGCGCGGATGCGGCGCGAACCTATCTGCTGTTTTGTCTGTCGGGGAACACCCTGCTGGCAAATCGCTATCTGAGCCTGTTTTGCAAAAAGAGCGATACCGCGCGCCAATATGTGCAGCAGTGGCTGCCCATTGTAGCGGCTTCCCAGTCGGTCAAGGGAAAACCGGAGGAACGTGAGTTCTTGCTTCGCTGGGCCAATGTCGTCGATTATGAATGAGGAGGGAACAACCATGAAGGTATCGATTTGCGTATGCACGGCCTGCCATGTGGCGGGCGCGAAGCAATTGGTTGAAACGCTGAAAACGTTGGTAAGGGAGAACGGTCTTGAGGAGCGGGTGACACTTTCAGCAAAGTTTTCCGATCACGACTGCACGGCAAAGGGCGTTACTGTGCTGGTAGACGACAAAAGGTTTGTGGTGGATGCTAAAAAGGCGGACGCATTCTTCCATGAAAACATTTTGGCGGCGCTCGCTTGATGGAAAAATCGGGGGTATGATATGACGATCAACGTTTGCGTTGGAAGCAGCTGCCATCTCCGCGGCTCATACAAAATTATCGAGCTCATGCAAAAAGCCGTAATAGACAACAATCTTAGCGCCGAGATCACGCTCGGCGCCGCGTTCTGCCTTGGAAAGTGCACGGATGGCGTATCGGTCAAGTTTGACGAGGAGATTGTCTGCGGCGTTTCACCGGAAAATTTCAATGAAATTTTTTCGAACTATGTTCTAAAAAGGATCGAAAAATCATGATGCTGGAATCGGGGCAACGGCTGACAAAACAGTATTGCGTGACAGACGGCATGACGGCGGCGGCAATGAAAAGCGGCGAACTGGCCGTGCTTGCCACGCCGTATCTGGCAGCTTTGATGGAGGACGTGGCGTGCTCCTGCGTAAAACCGTATTTGGAGAAGGGAACGACCTCTGTCGGCACAAGGATCGATGTGCGGCATCTTGCTGCGACACCTGTTGGAATGAATGTGAAGGTGACGGCGGAATTGATCGCCGTCGATGGACGCAGGCTTACGTTTTCCATAACCGCATGGGACGCCGTTGAAGTGATCGGACAGGCGCAGCATGAGCGCTTTATCGTAGACAGCGCGCGCTTTTTAAAAAAAGTTGCGGCAAAGTGCGAGGTATAAACATGGATTACTATTTGCAGCTAAAAAAGTCGAATTGTAAAAACTGCTATAAGTGCATTCGCCATTGTCCGGTGAAATCGATTCGTTTTTCGGACAATCAGGCGCATATTGTCAAGGAAGAGTGCATCTTATGCGGTCAGTGCTTTGTCAATTGTCCACAGGGGGCAAAGCAGATACGCAACGACGTTGATCGCGTGCGGGCGCTCTTAAGCGCTGACGCGCCGGTCTACGCGAGCGTTGCCCCTTCGTTTGTGGCAAACTATCCGGGTTCCTCTATCGACGACATGGCGGTTGCACTGAAAAAACTCGGCTTTGCGGGCGCGTTTGAAACGGCTGTCGGCGCAACTGACGTCAAGCGTCAGTACGATGCGATCGTGGATACCGAGAAGCAGAGCATTGTGATCTCCTCCTGTTGTCATTCGGTAAATACGCTGATCCAGAAGCATTTTCCGGAAGCGCTGCCGTATCTTGCGCATGTACTCTCTCCGATGCAGGCGCATTGCACCGCGATCAAAAAGCAGTTTCCCGGATCAAAGACCGTTTTTATCGGGCCATGTATCTCAAAGAAAGCCGAGGCAGATCAATACGAAGGGATCGTTGACTGCGTCCTGACGTTTGAGGAATTGACCGGTTGGATTGCGGAGGCGAAGCTCGAAATAGGCGCTGCACCCGATAGGCGACAGGGCGGAATTGCAGCGCTGTTCCCTACTACGGGCGGCATCCTGCGCTCCATGGCGTGCGACAATCCGGCGTATACATACCTGACCATCGATGGCGTCAACAACTGCATGGACGCTTTGAACGACATCGTAAACGGCAGACTCGATCACTGCTTTATCGAGATGAGCGCGTGCGTTGGAAGCTGTATCGGCGGCCCCGCCATGGATCGGGACAAGCACGCGCCGATCCGTGATTTTTGTCAAGTAGATCGTTATGCGGGAAAACATGAGTTTGAGGTGCCGGTTCCTGTCGCAGCGGAAAAAGAAAAAGAATTTCCGTTTCTTGGCATTGCAAAATCGATGCCGGGCAGCAAGGCGATCGATGAGATTCTCAAGAAGATGGGCAAGACCAAACCGGAGGACGAATTAAACTGCGGCTCCTGCGGATATAACAGCTGCCGCGACAAAGCCATTGCGGTTCTGAACGGGAAGGCGGATTTGACCATGTGCCTGCCGTTTTTAAAGGAGAAAGCGGAATCCTTTTCCGATATCATCATCGAAAATACACCAAATGGGATCGTAGTGCTCAATGAAGCTTATGAGGTGCAGCAGATCAATAGCGCCGCGCTCAAGCTGATGAACCTTTCCGACAGCGGCAGTATTTTGGGCGATCAGGTCGTGCGAATTCTGGATCCGGAACCGTTTTTCACGGTGGTGCGGGAAGGGAAAAACATCCATGATAAGCGGGTGTATCTTGCCGAGTACCGCTGCTATGTGGAACAAACGGTCATTTATGATCGGGAATATCATCTAATCATGTGCATCATGCGCGATGTAACGGGGGAGGAGCTGCACAAATCCAAGCGGGATAATATCAGCCGTCAGACCATCGAGATCACCGATAAGGTGGTGGAAAAGCAGATGCGTGTGGTACAGGAGATCGCGTCGCTGCTTGGAGAAACGACGGCAGAAACCAAGATCGCGTTGACAAAGCTCAAGGAGTCGTTATCCGATGAATAACCTGTACACCGATATCGGCTATCAAAGCCTGAATAAGTGCGGGGAGCAGCTTTGCGGCGACCATGTTGACGTGGTCGAACAGGGCAATGATTCGGTCGTCGTCGTCCTGGCGGACGGCCTTGGAAGCGGCGTGAAGGCAAGCATACTTTCTACACTGACCTCCAAAATCATCTCGACCATGATCGCGCAGGATCTCGGCATTGAGGAGTGTGTCAACACCATCGCAGCAACGCTTCCTGTGTGCGCGGTACGTGGGGTCGCCTATTCTACCTTCACGATCCTTCGCGTGACAGACAGCAGCGAGGCGGAGATTATCCAATATGATAACCCTCATGTGTTTTTGCTGCGAAACGGGCAGAATCTGCCGTTTGACGAAACTTCAACGAAGATTGGCGACAAGATTATTTACCGGTCGCGGATCAAGCTCCAGGAGGGGGACGCGTTCTTTGCCATGAGCGACGGCTGCATCCATGCCGGCGTCGGGATGTCGCTGAACTTTGGCTGGCAGCGCGAGGACATCATTTCGTTTATGGAAATGATGTACGATCCGACTTTCACGGCAAAAACACTGTCTACCGTACTGGTTGACGAGTGCAATCGACTTTACGAAAAACAGCCCGGAGACGATACGACCGTTTGCGCTGTGAAGATTCGCCCGCGCGAACAGGTAAATCTCATGATTGGGCCGCCTGCAGACCCTGCCGACGTGAACAAAATGATGTCCCTGTTTTTTGCAAAAGCCGGAAAACACATTGTTTGTGGCGGTACGACCTCGATGCTTGCGGGACAGTTTCTCGGAAAAGAGGTTGAAACCAGCATTGAGTATTTAGATCCGGAAATTCCGCCAACCGCGAAAATCGCAGGTGTGGATCTTGTGACCGAGGGTGTGATAACCATTAACAAGGTGCTGGAATATGCAAGAAACTATCTTGCTGACAACCGCTATTATACGCATTGGGACTATAAGAGGGACGGCGCCTCCCAAATCGCCAAGCTGCTGTTGGAGGAATCTACGGACATCAACTTTTTTGTTGGGCGCGCGGTCAATCCGGCGCACCAGAATCCGAATCTTCCAATCAATTTCAGCATCAAGATGCGATTGGTGGACGAGCTGGCGGAGTGTCTCAAAAAGATGGGCAAACGAATCAAGGTTAGTTATTTTTAACGCCGGGAGAAACAGATGCGAAAATTTGATACCAAGGTGCAGCATCTAAAATACAAGGTGCTGCGTGAAGTGGCAAGGCTGAGCTTTGCAGATCAGCTTCTTGAACACTATACGGATATTCCTAAGATTATTATGCCCGGTCCGCTGCCGACGATGCGTTGCTGTATATACAAGGAGCGCGCTATCGTTGCCGAGAGGATCCGCATGGCGACCGGCGGCGATCGCACAAATCCGAATGTGATCGAAGTAATCGACATCGCCTGCGACGAATGTCCGGTTTCCGGTTATTCCGTCACAGACCTGTGCCGAGGCTGTATTGCGCATCGGTGCGAAGACGTCTGCAAGCGTGGCGCGTTGACGTTTGACGAGCATCAAAAGGCACACATCGACAAGTCAAAATGCGTGGAGTGCGGTCTGTGCGCAAAGGCCTGCCCGTACAGCGCGATCATCAATCGAAAGCGGCCGTGTGAAAACGCCTGCAAGATTAAGGCAATCCGCATTGGGGAAAACGGCGCCGCAAAGATTGATAACAAAAAATGTATTTCCTGCGGGGCTTGCGTCCATCAATGCCCCTTTGGCGCCATAGGCGAGAAATCCTATTTAATCGACGCCATCGACATGCTCAAAAAGAGCGATGGAAATTGCAAATACAAGGTATATGCAGTCGTCGCGCCGTCCATCTCCAGCCAATTCAGCTATGCCAGCCTTGGCCAGGTGATCGCCGCGATCAAAGCGCTTGGATTCTACCATGTGATCGAGGCTGCGCTGGGCGCGGACATGGTAGCCTATGCGGAGGCAAAGGAGCTGCGCGAAAAGGGATTTTTGACCAGCTCCTGCTGCCCTGCGTTTGTCAGCTATATTCAGAGCCAGTTTCCGGACATGGTCAAGCATGTTTCCCACAACCCGTCGCCGATGGCAATGATCGCACGCTATATCAAAGAATTGGATCCTTCCGGGAAAATCGTCTTCATCGGGCCGTGTACGGCAAAGAAGATGGAGGCTCAGAAAGAAGCGGTGCGGCCGTATGTAGACTGTGTGCTGACGTTTGAGGAACTGCAAGCGCTGATAGACGGAAAAGATATCGAAATCGATCGGCTGGAGCCGGATGTATTGGACAACGCTTCGTTTTTTGGCAGAATTTTTGCAAGAAGCGGAGGCCTTTCCGAAGCGGTTGCAGAGGCGCTCAGAGAACAGGGCGTAACGGACTTTGCTGCTGCCCCGATCGCCTGTGATGGAATCGAAGCGTGCAAGGTCGCGTTGCTGAAGGCGTCAAAAGGGATTCTCCCACAGAATTTCATCGAAGGTATGGCATGCACCGGCGGCTGTATAGGCGGCGCCGGATGTCTGACGCATGGGGAGAAGGATCGAAGCGAGGTGGATCGCTATGGAAAGGAAGCGCTGGAGGAAACAATCTCAAGCGCGATTTCGGTTTATCAATCCGGCAGGATTTAGTAGAGGCAAGACAGAAGCATCCCGTCATACCGCATTTGGTATCGGCGGGATTTTCTTTTGTCAGCCGCCCGGCAGAATGATTCGATTACCGCGGCGGGTGTATCGGTAGGATATGGTGCTCAAGAAATATGCTTCATTGGTTTGTATGCTTTGCGTTTGCGCCTGTTTGAGAAACGAAGCGGTTAGAAAACCGGAACACAGCAGTACCGGCAGCAGCAACGCGCGTGTGAACAGCAGCGCGCGTCGTCTCCAACTGCCCTTTGCCAGAAAGAACATGACGATAAAATAACCGATAACAGCGCCCAACGTGTTGTTGAATAGATCATCCAGCTCAAACATGCCGGTATGGTTGGCTAGCTGTACGGTTTCGATGGTGAAGGTGAAGATCAATGCCAGCAAAAGGACGATCCCAAAGGAACGAAGCGAATCGGAAAGCAGGGGAAGCAGTATGCCGAGCGGAACAAACATCAAGATGTTGAACGCGACCATTTGCACGGAACGCAGCGTCCATTGCGACCAGATCTCCCGATAGCTCGAGAATAACCGCAGATCAATGATGTCAACATAAACGTTTGTACGGCTGAAGTTGGTAATTCCGAACACGATAAACACATATGCGGTCAGCAAAGCAACCAGCAAAAATTTTTCGGTTGTAATGACTGCCTTTCCGCCCAGCAGCTTCTGATACAGCAGGCGGTACCCCGCCAGCGAAGCACCGAAAACAAGAATGCCGAGCAACAGTGCAATCAAGCACCAAGGCAGCAGGTCGGTCAGGATTTCAGAAAAACTCATGATGCAGCCCTCCTTAAGACCGCTATTGTTTGCGCTGCGGTCTTTATTTCCGGATTGTATCATTCAAACCGGTACGAAAAGATGACGCAAAAAGGAACGTTCCCATACGGTTCTGTTAATAATCTGGCAAAATATTGTTAAAATATTCTGAACACAGCCCTGCTGACTTCTTGAGCAAAGGATGCTATCTGACAAATGCGGAAAGGAATAGCACGATTTATCGAGCTGAGAATGTAATGTAAATGTAACATCAAAAAAGGATGGAAAACGCCTAAAAACACAAGTAAGGTTCTATCTGTTTTGCGGATCAAAGAATTCTTCCAAAGCGACGTATTTTCAGTATAAATGGTAAAAAATGCAGCGTTTCATCTCAAAAAAAGAATGAAAACCATAAACAAGTAACGTGAATGTAACATATGACGCATATACTGTAAAAGTATCAATGGATTAAAACTTTACAGTGCCGAAAGGGGCGTTTTTATGAAAAACAATTTGAAGAAATGGATCAGCCTTGTTCTTGCAGTCATCTTGACAACAATGGTTTTCCCCCTTGGCGCATTTGCTGAGACGGAACAGCAGGAGCAGCAGTGCCAGAATTCGGATTGCATCAATGCAGAGGTGCACGAGAGCGGAGCGGCGTGTGTTTTTGCGCAGGCTGTTGCGAAGGAGACGCTGTCTGAACCGACGATCTCGGATCCGGTAATCGAATATAAAGTGGAATACAATTCCAACTTTGCCCCAAACAGTGTGCGCCAAAAGAAATTTGCGGCGGCGGAGCTGGAAGCGGGGCTGAAAAAGATTCTTTCCGCTGAGGAAGCCGGTTTTTCCAATGCACAGGCCGAATTTAGCGGCTGGGCATTGACGGAGACCGGCAGTGTACAGCTGCATGCGGGCGACGCATTCCGATCGGAGGACTTCGGGAGCGACGGCACCCTAAAGCTGTTTGCCGTTTGGGGTGCCGACAGCACAAAAACCTATCAGGTTGTATATCATGCCAACAATGGCGGCGAAGATGTAAAATCCTTCCTGGAACCGATTCCGACAGAGGGGTTGGATTTGAAGTCGCTCAATTCGCTCGGCTTTGCCGTGCCGAAGAAAAAGGTGCTTGCAGGCTGGTCGAAAACAGAATCCGGCGTAACGGACTTCATTGCAACCGATAAGCTGGCGGTTTCCGATTTTCCGGAGAACGGTGTTCTGAACCTGTACGCCGTATGGGTAAGCGACAAGAATATTACAAACGGACAATATCAGAGCGTTAATTTCTACCTGCTCAAGAGCGGCGCGACCGCGCCCGGCAACGCCGATCCGGACAGTCCGTCCAAGTATGAAAAGGTCGGCGTTGGAACGATACGCAGCCTCGGCGGTACGGATCAGAGCGTATACATCAACAGTGGCAGCGGCGTAGCGGGCTATATTGTCAGCGCCCCGGATGTCTCCTCCAAACTGGAGCCGGGCGAATCGATTCGCTGGTATGTAATCAAATACGACAACAGCGACGGCTGGCATGTGGATGGAATCCGGGTGCGCAAATCCAACTCGATCTATTATACGGTTCGTTTTTACGGGGAGGACGGGGAGGATTTGCTTGCTTCTCGTCGGGTTACAAGCGGAAGCAGCGTTACGGCGCCCACATACACGCTGCCGAACAAAACGTTTCTCGGCTGGTATCTTCTCGATGCAAACGGCAAGACGGATACAAAACTCAACTTGCTTGCATTGAGCGCGGTATCCGAAAACATCGACGTGTATGCCAAGATGCAGGACGATCCGTCCTATACGATCCGCTACTACCTGCAGAACACCGATGGCAGTTACAGCTATGACGCCGCAAATAATAAGGTAAAGCACGGGAAAACCGGAGTAACCGGTTCGGTCGAAGCGGAGGATGTCAAATCCTTCGCTGGCTATACCTATCAGGAGAGCAATCCGGCAACGGGAACGATCCTTGCCGACGGCTCGCTGGTGCTGCGCGTTTACTATAACAACGATCTGCTCAAGCCCTATACGATTACCGTAAATATTTACTACGGAAACAAAGGCAATGGCGTTTTAAATCGCACCAATAACATCAAAGCCTCCTGGTCGGAGCTTGTTGCATATCGCAGGATGTCACATTATGCCGTAGCCAACGCCGTCGTTTTTGGCGGTGCAACGGTATTGACCAGCAATTCCGCATTGTACACGCATCAGTGGACGCCGGGAAAGGTCGATGCAAAAGAAAAATCGCATGTGCTGAATATCTATCTGCGCGAGACAATGTTTCTGACTGTAAACTTCTACAGCAAGGAAGCGTCTGTCGCCGGCGCGGCGGATATTATAGAGACGGATCATGTTCTGCGCGGAGAGGACGCCTCTTTCAATGGCGTCTTGCCCACCAAGGCCGCAACCGGCGCGTACAGCTATACCTTTGCAAATTGGGACAAAAGTTTTCAAAATGTGCAGCAGAATCTTGAGGTATACCCGGTGTTTGCCGCCGATGCGCTCTACTACGGCTATACGGTACGCTATCTGAACGCAAACGACAGCACAGTGCTTGCGCAGGAAAAGCAAGCGAACGCTGTCTTTGGCGCAAAGATCAATGCTGTGGATGAAAAGATCACCATTGACGGATACCGCTACACGAATGCTTCAGCACAATCCGTTACGATCAGCGCGCTGCCGACGAATAACGTACTTACGCTCTACTACGCGCCGGAACAATATCAGATTACCTATGTATTGCGTGATTCGAACGCATATCCCGCGGTAAATCCAAACACGATGGCGTCTTATACCGTGCAGGACACGCTCACCTTGCGGGAGGCAACCCGCAGCGGATTTACCTTTGCCGGCTGGACGGAAAAAGTGAACGGCACATTTGTTGCTGCGAACGGAATCACAAAAGGCTCCAGCGGCGACCGTACCTTCTATGCCGGGTGGACGGCGGTCAATCACACGGTGCAGTTTCTTGCGGGAATCGGCGGCGCGCTTGACGCCAATGATACCCAGCGTTTCACCGCAGCGCACGGAGATACCTGGGAGAGTGCGGTAACGGTTCCCGACGCGATTGCAGATACGAACAGCGGCTATGAATTTATCGGATGGGATCCGCTGCTGCCGAATGACGAGAGCGCGATTGAATCGGATCTGACTTTCACGGCACAGTTTCGCTTGAGAGAATATACCGTGAGATTCCTAGCCGGCGAACATGGCGGCTTTGCAGAGAATGACGTTACGACTGTCCCAAACGTCATACACGGTACGAAGTGGAGCGATGCGGTGACCGCGATCCCCTCGCCGATTCCTGCGGAGAACTATTATTTTTCCGGTTGGAACGCGACATTCCCGGCGGACAGCGATGCGGTCACAAGCAATCTGACGTTTACCGCGACGTTTAAAAGGCTGGGCTCTGTCACGATCAAGGCGGACAGCCAAACCGTTGATTACAATGGCGCACAGCAGTCCGTGACGACGTTTTGCGTGTATCCGGAGGATTTGAACCTGACGGTTTCCAATGTCACGGCGATTGCCGCCGGCAAGGACGTCGGCAAGTATGCTACAGTATTTTCTGGGACGCCGGAGTTGAAGGACGCAAGCGGCGCTGACGTCACGAAGCAGTATAAGATCAAGATGGAGCCGGGTGAACTGACGATCCGACCGCAAACGATTTATGTTACGATCGCGGATCACAGCAAGGATTATCTGGCGCCAGATCCCGTGCTGACGGAAGCGGACTACAAGTATTCAGCGGCGGTTGCAGGCGAGGCGGTCGTCATTTCCGGAGTACCCGAGATGGCGCGTGATTTTGCGAACGAGACGCCGTCTGCAACTGCATATCAAGACGCGATCGTCGCCGGAACAATTGCGTTGTCAGACAGCACGGATATGACCAACGCTTTTAAAAAGGGAAATTATCAGCTTGTTTTTAAAAACGGTTCGCTGATGATCGATCCTGCTGCGCTCTCTATAACCGCAAGCGACGTCACACAGCTGTACGATGGCGCGCTGTACGGCGTAGTTTATGATACAAGCATGGTTCCGACGGGAACGGTGCTGACCTAGGGATACAAGATAGACGGAACTGCCAGCGCTACCGGAAAAGTCAGCAATGTGAAACGTGACACAAATGGCTTTGTGGAAGCCTATTCGGTGGTTACAACGGTTTCGCATCCATATTTCAAAGATGTGGTATTGAATAATAGCGTGACCATTACGCCGGCTACGTTGAACGTATCGCCCATATCGGCGAAGGAAACCTACGGCGTTCGGTATGACCGCATCGTTCTGGCGTCGCCGCAGACCGCAATCTCTACCGCCGAAACGCCGGACTGGACGCAACTGCGCGTCATGATTGATCCTGCCGCCATGAACAGTGCGATTCCGGATGCAGGTTTGTACGAAAATGCAGTTGTCGTTACCGGCACGCTGACCGCGGTGACGGGATTTGATCCCAATAACTATACGATCTCGTTGAATACGGCGGATCTGCTCATTGAGAGAGCGAAGAGCATGACAGTAACCGCCAAAAACATGCAGCAGATTTATAACGCCAAGCCCATGTCTGTCACAGCCGTGGCGTCAAATGGCGGCGTTGTCCTGACGGATGCGGAGATCCGATATCAGGATGCGGCACGGGGGAGCTATTCCCTCACGGCCAACGCCTACACGGATGTTGGTACGCACATGGTGTACTTTGCAGCGTCGCATAAAAACTATGAAACGGTCTATGGCTCGGCAGTGGTTGAGATTACACCCGCGCCGTTGACGCTCAGAATCAGCGATGAGACAAAAACAGCCGGTCAGACAGATCCGACTCCGCGCGTGCTTTCACTGGAAGGCGTGGCTGCGGGAGAGGATGCGGCATACACGGGATCGCCGGCTTACGATCGCGACTATCGCGCTGCGGACGCGGGCGCATATCGGGACGCGATTGGGGCGGGAACGGTCAAACTGAAAGATAACGGTGCGTTTCGCGCGGCAAACTATGAGATCAAGACCGTGATACCCGGAACGCTTCGGATCAATGAGGCGCCTGTTCTTTACACGGTTACATTCTATTTGAGCGGCGGTACGTATGGGACAAATTCTGTATATCGCACCAATCGTTATATCGCCGGAGCAACGGTTGGAACCTATACTGCGCCTGCTATAGCCGGATATGTATTTGACGGTTGGACGGGAATTCCGGGAAGAATGCCAGCGCATGACGTTGCCGTCTATGGCGCTTACCTGCAACAGATCATTCCGGAGACGCCGACGCCAACGCCCGCGCAAACTGCGGTGGTTCCTACGGAAACGCCCGTAATCGAACGGATTGTTGAGGAGAATGTTGCTCTGGCGGGGCCTGTAGAGAAAGCGCCCGCGTGGGCGTTGCTGAACCTTCTTCTCGCAGTGCTGACATTTGGCGCATTTCCGGCGCTTTTGATCGGTTATGTGGGAAAACGGAAGCGCGAGACGGAGGCTGGAACGATTCGCATCAAGAAGAAGGGCGGCGTACGTTTCAGCAGCGTTATCCCGGCAGTCGGCGCGGTGATCGCGTTCCTTTTGACAGAAGACATGCGTCAGTCGATGGTACTTGTGGATCAATGGACGCTTCTGATGGCGGCGATCGCGCTGATTCAGACTGGTGTAAGCATTTTTTCCATTCGATCTGAGAAGACGAAGCACAAAGTAACCGCAGAATAAGCTGCGCCTTGTCCGGAAAGTGCTCTTTTTGCTTCAACCTCATAACATGAAACAAACTGTGCAAGGAGTCGTCCGCAAAATACGGATGGCTCCTTTTGTTATATCGCCACAGAGAGGCAGATGAAGCTAGAGTGTGTTTCTAAAATCACGCAAGCGCAATTTCACGCCCTCGACTTGCATATTTTTGTTAAAAAGCCTCGCCTTAGCACCGCTAAGCCTACGTTTTTTGCCTCAATCTGCAAGCCGATGACGCAAAATTTCATCTAGCAGACTTTAGAAACATACTCTAATACTAATTCTGAACAGGAATGCAAAAATAGTATAAAAAGAATTCTTCGCATGGTCGGTGCGATTTGTCTGTACGTACAGTGTGGATGGCTCTGGGAAGCATTACACAACAGCGGAATTTCACCTTGCTATATCAAATTTTCGCGCATATACTGGAATCAGTCAGAAGGACAGGAGAAGATTGTATGATAACAAGAGACAGTCGCATGGATGAAATCTTGAATAACCCGATCGGTCGCGATATTCTTGGACGGCTGTCACAGTATGCCAACATCGATCTCTCGATGATCGACAATGCTATGGTACGGCGCGTGCGGCTTTCTGCGCTGCCTCGGCTTTCCGGAGGAAAGGTGGATCTGGCGCTTGTCGATGCTTTGACGGAACTATTAAATCAAGCCGACGGAGAAGTGCCTCCCAAGAAAAGCAATGCACCTGCGTGGTGGAAAGAATCGATAATCTACCAGATCTATCCAAGATCTTTTCAGGATTCCAATCATGATGGGATCGGCGATTTGCGCGGTATCATCGATCGGCTGGATTATTTGCAAACGCTCGGCGTGACGGCGCTCTGGCTGTCTCCGGTGTATGACTCACCCAATGATGACAATGGCTATGACATCCGTGACTATCGAAAGATCATGACGGAGTTTGGCACGATGGCGGATATTGAAGCGCTGATTGCAGCGCTTCACGAACGTGGAATGCGCTTGATTATGGATATGGTGCTCAACCACACCTCTGATGAACACGCATGGTTTGAACAGTCAAAAACCGATCCGGACGGTCGATACGGCGACTACTATATCTGGGAAAAATGCGAAAATGGCGCACCGAATAATTGGCAGTCGTTGTTCTCGGGCAGCGCTTGGACGTATTATCCGGAACGGGATGCGTGGGCAATGCACTTGTTTTCCAAAAAACAGATGGATCTCAACTGGAAAAATGAATCATTACGCAATGACGTTTATGATATGATCCGTTTCTGGAGAGAAAAGGGGGTCGATGGCTTCCGGCTGGACGTGATTAACTTTATCAGCAAATCCAGCCTGGAGAACGGGAATGAGACGATTGGCGGACTTCTGGGAATGAAAGGGATAGAGCATTATTTCTATGGGAAAAGGCTCCATACCTATCTGAAAGAGCTGCGAAAAGAAGCGTTTGGAGATGCGTTTACCGTCGGTGAGACGCCCGGTACCGGAAACGAAATGAACAAGCTTCTGACCGCTCCGGAGCGTCATGAACTGGATACGGTCTTTTGCTTTGACCATATTGACGAAGTCGGGAAAAATCGCTTCGATCGATATCGCTACGATCTCAATCATTTGAAAAAATGCTTGATTCACTACGAATCAGAGTATGCAAACTACGCGTGGCCGACGATTTTCACGGAGAATCATGACAATCCACGCATGGTTTCCAAGGTGGAACCCAGCCTTCTGCATCGGGCGGCGCTTGCAAAATTGATTGCGATGCTTCTTCTGACCGCACGCGGCACCGTGTTCCTTTATCAAGGACAAGAACTTGGAATGGCGAATGTCGGATTTACCGGGATGGAGGAGCTGCGCGATGTGGAAAGCATCAACCGATACCGTGAGCTTGTAGCGGCAGGGGAGAAGAACGCGTGGGAAAAGATTATTTGCGGCACCAGAGATCATGCACGAGTGCCGATGGCATGGGACGATTCGATCTTTGGCGGATTTTCGGATGCGGCGCCATGGATTCGAACGACGGACAAATTGGAGAACTGGAATGCGGCGGATGAAGAACATGACGAAAACTCCGTGCTTTCTTTCTATAAGGAGCTGATTGCGCTTCGAAAGCAGGATATGACGTTGGTTTACGGAGCGTTTGAGGCGCTGGATCCCAAAAAGAAGGATTGCTTTACCTATCGAAGAACGCTCGGCGAGACGACCTACCTGATCGTTGCCAATCTGTCGGATACGATAAAACGAAACCGTTTGATTCCGAAAAATATGGAGCTGGTGCTTTGCAATTACCAGATGAAACGGAGCGCGCTGCAACCATACGAAACGCGTCTTTACCGAGCTGTTTCCAAAAAATAACTTGTTACGATTTCGTGAAAAGGAGAAGATTTGGCTTGCCGAACCGCGAAACGCATTTTACACTGATATGAGATGAATTTGTCGATCGATGGAGGAAAAAACGTTGCGAAAGAAATGGATGGGCCTGTTGCTTCTTGTTCTTATTTTGGCAGGCGCGATATTACCGAGCGGTCATGCAAGGGCACTTTCTTTTCCAATCGCTACAATAGCAGCCGACGGCGTTGCCTTTCGAAAAGGGGCCAGCAGCAAGGCCTCATTGATACAGCGTCTTTCCATCGGAACGACGGTCGAAGTTTTGGAGACCAACATCAACGCCGAATGGCATAAGGTAAAGTATAAGGGAACGACCGGCTATGTTAACCGCGTTTATGTTGATTTTACAGATTCGCTTTCTGCCTACAGCGGAAGCTGCACGGGAACGGTTGTAAATTGTGAGAAGGACGTCAATATCCGCAGCAAGCCGTCAACCTCAGGCGCGCTTGTCGGAAAGGCCAAGAAGGGGGATACCATGCCGGTGCTGCGGCAAAATGCCGTTTCCGGTTGGCATGAGGTGACGTTTGCGGGAAGGAATGCGTATATTGCGGCAGAGTATTTGCAATTGTCTCCCATGGCAAACGACGCGCAGCTTTCGTCCTTGACTGTAGCGGGCGGAACGTTGTATCCTGCATTTTCGCCCGATGTTTACGGGTATGCGGTATATGCTGACGAGGATACCGTGAACGTGCAGGCAGAAGCAAACGATGGAGTAAAGGTAAGTCTCGACAGGACGGGTAAAAAGTCGGTCGAATATAAAATCAACAGCGGCAATTCCAAAACGATTCGCATTTCGATCAGCGGCAAAACCAAATATACAATCTATCTGGTGCGCGATGTGCTGACGGTAGGGACGTGGAACATCAAACGCGGATATAGCAAACTCGAATACCAGGGACAGCTCGTAAACGACCTTACACCGGATATCATGGGTATTCAGGAGGTCTATCGCAAATCTGCGGCAGAAGGCGTGACGGATAATCTTTTAAGTCTGCGCACGCGAAACATGGAGTACACACAGTTTTCGAAATCAATCGCGTATCCTGGCGGCGGCGAATACGGCGTAGGAATGTTGTTGGCCTACAAACCGTTGAGCACGGAAACGATCAAGCTGTATAGCGGCGAATATGAGCAGCGCATCCTGCAAAAGGTGGTAGTGGAGATCAATGGAAAAACCATATCCGTGTACAATACGCATTTGACATACCAATCGTCTGCGGTGCGCAAAAAACAGTTTCAACAAATTTTACAGACCATGGAACAGGATAAGAACGCCTATAAAATACTGCTTGGCGATTTTAACTGCGCGGCAGAAGAATTTTCCGTATTTAAAGGCTATACGGTCGTCAATGGCCCGGATACGAAATATTATGATTACAATGGGAATCTCATCGGCAAGCTGGATATCGATAATATCGTGGTTTCAAAATCGATCACCGTCCTGAACAGCCGAATGATCCCAACAACATATTCCGACCATAAACCGATTGTAGCCTATCTGACGTTTGATTAACCGATGCGCGTTTTTCAGCGGAAATGCGTTCGTTTTTGAAAGAAGGGACAGAAAACTTATGAAGGCAATTGTATACACTTCAAATTCCGGCTATACTGCCGAATACGCAAATATGCTTGCGGAAGCGACAGGGCTGCCAGCCTACGCATGCAAGGATTGCGCACAGGTGGTTGAAAAAGGCGCGGACGTCATTTATCTTGGCTGGCTGATGGCTGGCAGCGTCAGGGGCTATAAAAAGGCCGCGGCAAACTATCGCATCAGGGCGGTTTGCGGCGTCGGCATGGGCGCTGCCGGATCACAGTTGGAGGAAATCCGCAAAGGAAACCAACTGCCGGACACGATGCCGCTGTTTACGCTGCAAGGTGGGTTCGACATGACCAAGCTGCACGGTGTTTACAAGTTAATGATGCAGTTTATGAAACGTACGGTTGGAAAGACCGTTGCCGAAAAGAAGGAGAAAACGCCGGAGGAGGCTGACATGCTAGAGCTGTTGCAAAATGGCGGGAGTCGTGTCAGCAAGGAGCAGCTTGCACCGGTATTGGACTGGTATCGTGAGCAAAAATAGAGCGCCCATTCGCTCGATTCAGACATAACAGTGTTGCACAAAAGACGCTGCGCGCTGCCTAGTCTGCTTGCGCTATCCCAACTATTGACAATAAGCCGAAAAAACGCACGTTTCCTCAATGGAAAAACGTGCGCTTACTTGGTACCCAGTAGGGGAGTCGAACCCCTGTCACCGCCGTGAGAGGGCGGCGTCCTAGGCCACTAGACGAACTGGGCGCTGCAAGAGATATATTACAGAAAAATGTTATGCCTGTCAAGCGTTTTTCTCAATTTTTGCGTCAGATACCGCGCGGGCAATGCCGTAGATCGTCTGGCGGAGCAGATCGACAAACTCCCTTGGCGTTGTTGTCATATTGTTTTGGAGCCAACGAACGATTGCACATCGAAAGGCGTCCGTAAAAAACGCACAGTAAAATTCTCGTGCCTTGCTGTCGATGAGCTCCTCTTGGAGATACGCAAAAGCCAAAGGCTGGATTGTCTCTCCAAAGAAGTCGGTGAAGGAGTTTTGCCCCTCAATTTGGAACGCTTTGATGTAGAATGCGCGATTCCTATAAAAATAAGAACATATATCCTCATAAAACGCCCAATTGTTCACATAATCCTTTTCCTGAACAAGCGTTACAAATTCTGTGTAGAAGATCCAGTTTACCAAATCATACTTATCCCGAAAATGATAATAAAACCCCTTTCGACTCATGCCGCAGGTTTCGCAGATGTCACCGACGCTGATTTTTTGAAACTCATTCTTCTCCATAAGTTTCTTCATCGCGGCGGCAAGCGCTTTTTTTGTTATCATGGAATCCGGCATAGCTTATTGCTCCGTGTATCGTACGCGCGGCATGGTGCGGCGTAATATAGAATCCAGAGAATCCTGTTTTGCGTTGCAGGTTTGCGCTGCACCGCTCGGCGTAAATACCGTACCGTCCGCGCGGATAGCCGCCATACAGGATTCTACCGAAATAACCTGATCTGCGTAATTCACATCCGAGTAAAGCTCGAGCAGCGCGATGGGGTAGGTTTGCTCCAAGCGGCAGCGTACAACATACTGCCATACCTTGTCGCGTGTGCTGTCCGACACATTATTTTGCGGGATAAAGAATAGCAGGGCGCTTTCCAAAGGAAGCAAATTTTCAATCAAGCGACCGTTGAGAATATCTTCGACGTTGTTCTCGTCATAATGGCAATGCAGGGAGACAAGACGCTTGCCGGCGCGGAGCAATTGGATGTTTCCCGAAAGATCTTTTGCGCTGCAATCGAGGGAGAGGAGCATGTTTTTCAACGTCGCACAGGACTCCGCAAGCACCGCAGCGTGCGAATCGGAATCGCAATACACTAAAAACGCACGGTCTGGATATGCCTGTGCCGCGGCAAGTATGGGCTGTACCTCTGCGGTGTCTTCTCCAACAAAAACAAGGAAGGTATATATGCCAAGAAGTGCGCTTTCGGCAACGATTTTCGAAAGATCCACGGCGGCGTCAGTCTCAAAATTGTAGTCGATATAGATCGCCCACGGTATGTTGTAGCCACTTTCCTGCTCATGGCGCCGGATAATGCGGGCGCCGTAAGTCCAACTCATATAACCGACGTTTATCCCCATGGTCGCCAAGGCGTCACTGTCTACTTGATTGACGGTGTTTTCGATCAAGGTATAGTAAGGACTGCGTTCGCTGGTGAAAAAATTCTGCGTTAACTGAAAAAATGACTTTTGAAATCGCCCGGAAGCAAAATGCTCTCCAAGCTCTACCAAATTTCGGATGCTGCGCTCCGGATCCCTTTTAATATCAGCGATTCCCCTGCGTACAGCACGGTCAATCATGATTTTTTTAAATGTTTCTCGATTCATATTGACGCCTTCCGGTATTTCTCCAATGGTTCAACAATGTGCGTTACACTTCTTTCCGAATAAAAAGAACGCCTAGCGTACCAGGCCCGCAGTGGCTGCTGATTGTACAGCCGGCGATTGTTTCCAGCACTTCGGCAAAGGGATAAAGCGCGCGCACAGCGCTCACGGCAGATTCGACCGTTTCCCGATCCTGTACGGTATGGGTAATGAATACACGGGTCGGATCGATGTCGGTACGTCCGCCGAGACGATCCTCCACATAATGCTCGATACAGCGGCACAAGCTGCCCTTGTACTTTTTTGTTGAGACCATTTTTCCATCATGCACCTCAATACAGGGCTTTAGATGCAGCATGTTGGCCCCGAGCGCCGCAACGGAACTGCATCTGCCGCCTTTATACAGGTATTCGATTGCATCGATAATAAAGCTTGCTTCAACCAGAGGAACCGTCCGTGAGAGAATCGAGCAGATTGTTGCAGCGTCTTTTTGCGCCGCTACAAGATCGGCGCATTTTAACACAAGAAGCCCGCTGCCGGTAGAAAGATTGGCGCTGTCGATAATGTGCACACCGTCTACAATCTGCGCGGCCAGTGCGGCGTTCTGATGCGAACAGGACATTTCACTGCCAAAGCTGATATGAAGGATCTCTTTGCCGCCGTCGCGCAGCCGCTCGAAGGTTTTGATGTAGTCATCGGGCGTCGGCGCTGATGTGACGGGAAGAATCCCTGTTTTTGCCACGTAATCAAATATTCCGGCAGGGGTAATATCCACGCCGTCACGGTGATTTTCCTCTCCAAGCTTGATTTGCAGCGGAATTGTTGTGATGCGATACTTCTTGAGCAGCTCCGGAGAAAGATCGCAGGTGCTGTCAGCGGTTATAGCAATTTGGCGCTCCATGTTCAATTCTCCTTCAGTTGACGAAAGATCGATTGCATTTCGGCGTCCAGGGCTGCGCCGGTGTCT
>CAZWUK010000013.1:0-35534 GCA_964636685.1 uncultured Oscillospiraceae bacterium | reverse complement strand
CTTCCGACAAAAGGCTGCTTAACGACGCCAGACCGTCACTGCAAGAAAGGTTTT
This sequence comes from uncultured Oscillospiraceae bacterium, assembly GCA_964636685.1. GTDB lineage: Bacteria > Bacillota > Clostridia > Christensenellales > CAG-138 > CAZWUK01. The sequence goes on along the minus strand of CAZWUK010000013.1, from coordinate 35,480 downwards.
CTTTCTCAAAGCGGATTGCCAACGCTGCAACGTCAGAAACACTGACCGCGAATCTTTTTAGATAGCGCTCGATGCCATCAATCTGGGTCTGCTGCGCCGAAACAACGATCTTTACCGACGCAGTCTGCATAGTGTACGATGTGGTTTCCAAGCCTTGCTTTGAAAGATTGTCTCGGACGCTTGCCAAGCTGGTGCTGTCAAGATAGCCTGCCGCAAGCACACGATACTGTTTCCCATCGGAGATCACATATCCGGCCGCACCCAGTTTTTTTAGGGCTTCAGCTTGCTTTCTTGCGTTTTCTTCGTTTGTATAGATACCAATTTGAACTGCGGAACACGTAATACCCGGCAGCGACAGCGCGCTTGTACGGATCGTTGCGCCTTCCATCTGTGCCACCGGCTCCAATTGAATGGATGCGGGTGCATCCTCCTGCGGATCCATCCACGCAAATACCGGTGCGAAAACCCGCTCTGATAGCCAATTCCCAACGGAAGAAAAGTAAATTACGCCAACAATAGTGAGCGCGGCCAATACAAGCAGTGCGTAGATGCCGGAAGGCGACAGCCCACCGTGCGACGCTTTCCCTATTGCTTTTCGTTTTCTGCGGTATTCCACAAAGACGCCCTCCCGATCACTGCATCATATGCTTCGGGAGGGCGCCAACATTCATGAAACTATTTTTTATGGGAGGTTTTCCCGTTTTTTGTTACGACCTTTGCGACGGTTTTTGTCGCAGATTTCGCCACATCCTTTACGGATTGGCGCGGCGGTTTTGGTGTAATGACCTCGTACGGCGCATCCTCGGAGGCGGCGTCGCTTGTCCCAACGTTCTCCGGAGAAAGCAATTCGCTGCGTAATTCGTCTTCATAGTGTTGGTTTGACGAACTGGGGCCGAGCGCAATCGCATTGCTGACGTATTTTTTCAGCGTAAAGTGGAATGACGTACCTTCGCCAACCTTGCTTTCCACATAGAAATTTTCTCCGAGCTTATCCATTACCTCCTTGGCAATCGACAGACCGAGGCCGGTACCGCCTTCCCTTCTGGAACGATCCGTTTTAAAAAACCGATCAAAGATATGCGGCAGATCGTCCTCTGCAATACCGCAACCGGTATCCGTAACAGATATAAGAATCGGATCTCCGGCGTGCGCGCTCAATGTAATGCTGCCGCCCTCCGGCGTGTAGCGCATTGCGTTGTCCAGCAGGATCACCAGCACCTGTTCAATACGATCCTCATCAGAAACTGCGTACATCTGAAGCGGATCCACATCGAGACGAAGTTCAATCCCATGCTGCTGTGCTTCACGCCGGTAATTCTGGTGCGTATCTGTCATCAACTCGTTGACGTTGACCACTGCGATCTCAAGATAACTGGTACCGGATTGCAGACGTGAGAGCTCCAGCATATCGGTAATGAGCCGCGACAATCGAAGCACCTCTTTGAGCATGATTTTATAATATCGCTGCCGCGTCTCTTCATCCGTTATCATGCCGTCGGACAATGGTTCCAAAAGGCCTCTGACTGCGGTCAACGGCGTACGCAATTCATGGCTGACATTGGCGACATAATCCCGCCTGGTTGTTTCAAGCCGTTCTAACTCGGTAACATCGCGGAACAATCCTACAACGCCCTGGCAGCTATCATCGTCACCGACAACCGGAACGATCGATATCCACAGTGTTCTCTCTCCGGGAAGCTGATAATGCAGCGTCTGCGGATCTCCGCTCTCAAAAACCTCCTCAAAAGCCTTCCAGATCGACTCATCGGGCACGAGATCCATGGGCGTTGCCACATCGACCGTGCCAAACATTTCCATGAGGGCCGGATTGTAATGGGTAAGGCATCCGAGACTGTCCAGCGCCGCTACTCCGTCACGAAAGCTGGAAAGAATTTGGTTGAGCTGTCGTTTTTCGCTGCGAAGCTGAAAAATAGTCTGAGAAAGCGTATCGCATAGGGTGTTCAGCGCGCGCGCAAGAATTCCAGCTTCGCCGGCTGAGCCCTCGTCCGCCCGCACGTCGAATCTTCCCTTGGACATTTCAATGGCAACATTGGCCATCTCATTCAAGGGTCTTGAAACACGGTTTGTTCCATATGCAATAAGGATCATAATCAGCGGTAAGACGAGCACAATAGTCAGCATCAGGGCATTGTTCAGCCGTTGAAAGGCAGACTGTATTTTTTGGGTCTGTTTGATAATAAAGATACCGCCTGTAACATTTCCTTCTGCATCCTCAATCGGAATGCCAACAGAGACGGCGGAATCTCCGTTGAGAAGGATCAGGTTATCATTTGTGACGGTCTTTCCGGCAAGTACGTTTTGTACTTCTGCCGCAAAATAAGCACCGAAATCGCGCACCTCGACCGCGCTGCCAAGACTTCGAACAATCAGGGTTTTCCCAAGCTTATCGTGAATATAAATCGCTGATTCGCTGGAAATCGTCTGCTTCTCGATCAAAGTTTGAAAAGAGTCCTCAGACATATTTCCCGTTTTATATTCTTCGTATATTTGCAGCGTTACCTTTGCTTCCGGTTCGAGGTTGGACATCTCAATGTCAATATAGGTTTTTTTCCCAACATAAGCATAAGCCGCCAGCAAAATGACATTTGCAAGCAGCAATGCAATAATTGATATAATCAAAACACGCCAAAAGAAGACGCTTCTCATAGAATTTACTCTATTTCGAATTTGTATCCAACTCCATAAATCGTTTTAATGCTCCATCCCAAACCGGTTGAATCAAGCTTTGCACGAATGCGTTTTATATGTGTATCAACCGTTCTGGTTTCACCCGCAAAATCATATCCCCACACACGGGACAAAAGCTGTTCTCTCGTAAATACCTGTCCGGGGTTGGAGGCGAGCATATGAAGTATTTCGATCTCCTTTGGCGTGCAAATCACATGTTCGCCGCGCAACGTTACCGAATAACTCTTGAGATCGATAGTGAGACCGTTATAGGAGATGATCGAATTGTCATTCTTGGGCGTTTCGTTGGTACGGCGCAGTACAGCCTTGATTCTTGCAACGACTTCACGGGGGCTAAACGGTTTTACAATATAGTCGTCCGCGCCAAGCTCCAAGCCGACAATACGGTCAATTTCCTCGCCTTTTGCGGTCAGCATCAGAATCGGCAGCTGTGAATTCTTTCGAATCTCTCTGCAAACCTCAATGCCAGACATCTTCGGCATCATGATATCAAGAACGCACAGAACGACCTCCGAAGAAAGCTTCTCAAGAGCCTCGCTCCCGTCAAAAACATCAATCGTCTCAAATCCTTCTGCCTTGAGATAGATGCCCAGTGATTCGTGGACAATCTGATCGTCGTCTGCGATTAAAATTTTTTGTGCCATATAGCAATACTCCTTGTAGAATACTGTATTTAGTATAACATACTCCGCGAAAAACCGTTTGTTTTTATTTCTGTTTCACCAAATGTTCACCAAGCATCGCGGCGTCCTGCGCCATAATGGGCAGTAAGGCGCGATTATATATGCCGCTTGCGGGATGATATAAGGGGAACAGCGTAAACTCTCGCTGCGCGATCATAACGCTGTTTGCACTTCCGTGCATCTCGCCGATGGTCTTGCCCTTCTCCATACGATCGTCAAGGTAGTATATGGCAGTGAGCGGCACATTTCCCAACGTTACAATCGTATTGCAGGATAGGCACAGGATCTCGTTTCGCAGCAGCGGCAAGGCGGCTTTGATTTCTTCTCTGGAGGGCGTTCGGTTCTTGCTATGCCGATCGCCTCGCACCACCGGGCGATACTTTACAACGTTGGTAATGTAGATTCCCGTTCGAGCGATGTCCGCCGTTTGGAGTAAGGCGTCCAGTTGTTTTCCGGCCTTTCCGACAAATGGGGTGCCCTGTCGCGTTTCCTCCGCTCCCGGTGCCTCCCCAATCAGAAGTACTTCAGCTTCCGGGGTTCCCTTTCCGAAGACCGGCTGCAAATACTCTCCCTGTGGGTCATCTGCCTTTGCCAATGCGCACAACCGCGCACGTTCAGCTTCATAAAGGGACATCAATTGCTGTATTTTTGTCATGGCGTTGGATATTGGTTCAGGATTTTCGCAAAATCGTTCTGAAGCGCCGCATACAAAGGCTCTATCTGCGAATATTCATATCCGGACAAAGATCCAAGCAAAAGCGAGATGTCGCTGTTCAGCAGAATTCGTTCTTCTTCACCAAAGCGGGCGCCGGAGCTGAGATACTGCTGGACGGTATTAACAAGCGCTTCCGCCTTCGTCCTTAATTCGAAAACGGATAACGATCCCTGTGCATGAACGGTACAGGTCTGGAATGACGCAACATATTCTTCCATCGTAGATTCCGTCCGAACAGCGGAAGGAATGCCCTTGAGCAGATACTCGTCTTCAAATTTCCAAAACTGCGAATCCGGTCGGACTAAAACGATGCTTGTCTTTACAACCTCGTTTGATGGGCAAAAATCCGTTGCCAATCCACCTGAGGTCTGGCATACCGCCAGCGTAACGTGCATGTCACAATAGGTCGTTGGCGCGTCTGAAGCGTAGAACCAGTCGGTCACAGGCTTGTGATCCGGATCATCGCTGCAAGCATCAGTCGCCAAAAGACCGGAAACGGAACAAACCGTTTTCTTCACCAATCCCAGGGAAGTTGGATCAGCATCGAATATTGCACGGTTTTCCAGGCCCTCATGAATCTCCGACATATATGCTTGCCAGAGCGGTGCGGCGTAGTCTCCGCCGGAAGCGCCCTTTTTTAACTTATTCACGGGATAATCATGCCCAATAAATACTGTAGAGGCATAATACGGCGTAATTCCCGCGAAATATACGCTGCCGTAATCGGAGTTGGTACCCGTTTTTCCAGCAACCGTAATATCGCTGATCTGCGCTTTTGTGCCGGTACCAGATTTTACGGCGTCCGTAAGGATATCAATTAGAAGGTACGCCGTGCTTTCTTTATACACCCGGTGAACGTCACGTACCTGATCCGCGTCAAGAATGACATTCTGTTCTGCGTCCAATACTTTTGTAAATGAAAGCGGCTCCTGATATACACCGCCGTTTGCGATTGTGCCGTAAGCTGCCGCCATCTGGATCGGCGTCAGTCCGGACGTGCCAAGCGCAAGGCCAGGGCCGTCTACGTTAACCTTTGACGGATCCGCGCCCAGCTGATACAGGTAGTTGGCCGCGACGCTCGGCGTGACATAATCATACAGCACACGTGCCGCTACAACGTTCAAAGAGCTCATCACGCCGCGCCGGATCGTAACCGGGCCATAGCGCGACGTCAATCCTCCCGCCGGATAGCCGGACGTGGTATTCCACCCGTCAATCGCTCCATCCATATTGGCGATGACCGTCGCGGGAGAAAGTCCCATGTCCAATGCGGGGCCATATACCGTAAGCGGTTTGATCGATGATCCTACTTCTGTAAAGCTCTGATAGGCGCGATTCATTCCTTTCCGGATGGTAGGCTCGTCCCTGCCGCCGACAATTGCGCGCAGCTCCCCAGTATGATAATCAAATACCACAGCAGCCGACTGCGGTTCAACCGTTTCAAGCACCGTACCATCATTGTTCGTTTCAATAATCATCGCTTTTGAACTGTCTGCCAACGTTGGATATTTTTCCCATGTTGACAGAGACGTCTGCACGGTGTTCTGAACCTTCGGATCAACCGTTGTATAGATGTGATACCCGCCGGTGCGCAGTTCGTTTTCAATTGCGCTGCGGTTAGCGCTTGTGTCGGTCAACCCGCGCTGCGTCAAAAGATGCGTCACAACATCACGGATTGCGTACTCGACAAAATAAGCCATCTCATACATCTGCTTTTGCTGGCTTACCTGTATAATGTTTACCGTTTCGGTTAATGCGGTCTGGTACTGCTCGGACGTTATATACCCAGCCTGATACATCTTCCCCAGCACGGAATCCGTGCGCGCGTCTGTCACATCCATCTTGTCCCGCTGGTACATGTTTTTTCGAGGATTATAGCGATATGGATTTTGAGTAAGACCGGCCAGCATCGCACACTCGCGTATCGTCAGCTGGTTTAGCTCTTTGCCGAAATAATCCATCGCTGCGGTCTTAACGCCATAGTTTGATTCGCCCAAATGAATATCGTTCAGATATGCCTCCAGGATATCATCTTTGCCAATGATCTGTTCGAGTTCCAGGGCAAGGTATGCTTCCTGTATCTTGCGTTTGTAGGTTCGCTCGGAACCAAGAATTTTATTCTTTATCAGCTGTTGCGTCAGCGTGCTTCCGCCGGAAGAATTGCTGTTCCCGAGAACCTCGAGAGCAGCCGAGAAAATGCGTTTAAAATCCACGCCGGAATGCTTATAGAAACGCACATCCTCTACAGCGATAAACGCATTTTTCAGCATATCCGGTATATTCTCGATATCAACCCAGTCCCGGTATTCCACATCTGCAATGGAGGTGATAAGATCGCCGTTCATATCATAAAGAAAAGACGTTCGATCGGAAATCGTCAGCTGTGCGACGTCAAGCGTCGGAACAGTCTCAATATATGCTTTTGCAACGCCAATGCCAATCCCTAACAAGCAGAAGCAAAGAACCGCAAATGCAAAAATCAACAGTTTCAGGGAAGTAAACAAAACAGCAAGAAAAAAAGGTCTCTTTGCAGGACTTTTTTTGAAAAGCGGCGTCTCCTCCGTCTGTTCATCTCTATCTATGGCCAGTCTGTTTACAGGCTGTAAATCCAAAGGTTCACTCTTTTTTGACATACTGATACCTTTCAAAATAGTGGTATTATTATAGCATAGGTTTTCAGCGGTGTCTGCTTTTCGATAGGAAAATTCATAGTTTTGACGAAATGGCGAATCCTGTTTTTATAAATCGGAAAAAATAAGCTTTACAAATTTTGTGTAATGCTTTATAATAACCAAGCGTCGAGGGGCATTAGCTCAGTTGGTAGAGTGCCACACTGGCAGTGTGGATGTCAGGAGTTCGAGTCTCCTATGCTCCACCACACTTGAGAAATCCGAACTTAATCCCGATAGGGTCTGAGTTCGGATTTCTTGTATATATTGGGGATGTTAGTACATAACAGAAAAGCAGGGCATCACCGTTTTGAACCGCACCCCGTCAAGAGGACAATGAAATAATATAAAATTTTTCACAGCCAGAGGACTTGTTTCTCCGGTTCAGGGGCTGTAGCAAAACAGCCCCTGGACTTTATCATATTCGCAAGTCGCTTGGTAGCCTTTTCGGACGGGCTGACCAGATACAATCTGTAATCAATCCTAAGAGTATCATGTTTTAAAAAACCGAACATGGCATCTACCGCATCTATTTCGCTATGCTTTGTCTTTTCCCATTGGCGGTTAGTCGCAATTTCAATCATCTCATCAAGATCTTGCGCAGCTCGGTACTTTTAGAGCGATCCTCATTATTCATTTTTGCGCAGGACGCGAATACACGTATTTTCCTAGCAGTTTTTTCGATATAAACCTTATGACCGTTTTTGATTATGGTATGCGCCGCATACAGCCGTTAAACAGGCGCTAAATCGTGCGGGCAAGAAACTCCAATACAAGATCCAGCATTTCATTTTGCGAAAAATGCACATCGCTGTGTTCAGCATCCATAATACGGTAAAGTTCCGCTCTTACGCCGCTTTGAAGCAACGCATCATACATCCGCTCACTGTGCGCGATTGGAACCAGGGTATCCGCCGTACCATGGACAAGCATAACCGGAGGCGTTTCGGGCGTGACATAGGTTATGGGGCTCGCCTGTGTTGCGATTTCAGGTGCGCTTGCCAATGCTTGCCCAAAGAATTCACTATAGAAGGACAACCCGTTCTCGCGGTCAAAATCCGTAAGAAGTTCTCCAAAATCCGTAGGGCCAAAAAAATCCACAGCCGCCTGCACCTCATCCGTCACATCCGGATATTCATCTGTTCGGAAAGCGCCGCTTTTCGCGCTGGCAGCCACCATCAACGCAAGATGCGCGCCGGCGGAATCGCCCATTACAGCGATGCGGTTTTCATCAATTCCAAATCGACCGGCGTTGACCTTCAAAAAGCGAACAGCTGTCTTAGCGTCTTCCACAGCCGCCGGAAACGGAATTGTTGCGCTAACTGTATAATCCACGGATGCCACAACATACCCGTGCCGAGCATAATAAATCAGTTCCTGCGCGTGTCGCCATGGCGCCACCTCCCGCCATGCGCCGCCGCCGTAATATACGATCAAAGGTCGTTTTTCCACACCGCTGATATCTCCAAGTGGACGCTCATAAAACGGGCGAAAAATATTCATACACATCGGTCGGATCTGTTGATTGAACATGTTCTGCCGAAGCGTATAGGGAACATTCGCGTATGGGATAACGTCTCCTTGCTTGGGGGTGATTTGTATATCTTTTATCATAATAAATACTCCTTACTTAAGTTACCAACCGATCGTTTTTCCGAACTTTGACCAGACTGCTAAAGAAATTCCGGAAAGCTTCCTGGTTTCAATCCTCGGAGGTTTTATTTCAGCTGCGGCAGTTTTTTACCGCAACGAATTGTTCAATGGGGTAGTTTTGCCATGCTTCCTGTTGTTTAGAGGTCAGAAGGTCTTCAAGCGATAATATTGTCAAATCTGAATGTCTTTTCATAGTTTGTCACAGGCCGGAGATGTTCTCCGGCCTGTGATTGAAATAATAGTTTGTATTTTAGTTCGCGCTCATATACGTTTGACAGGTTTCAGGCGTTATTTTGAATACGTCAAAGTTGTAACGTTTGAATTCGTCCAACTGATCGTCAAACATGCCCATGCAAACCTCAAACAGACGATAGGTGTCAGGAGAATAGGTTCCAGAGCCGCGAATCAGCGAGTCGTTGGTCAGAGATGCAAGCATGCGTCTGCCCAATTCGTCGTCAAAGTCACCGGAAATAATGGCGAAATTGTCACGATCGATTTCAGAGTGAAGCAGCGCCCGCTCGTCTCCGGCAAGAGCCATACTTGCAAAGTGTGTGATAATCACCTTGACGGTAGGATACTCCATCAGGATCATGTCCACAGCGTTCTGCGCGTCAATGGATTCCATGGATGTAAGCTCAAAGTTTTTCACAAGCTTAATTTTCTCATTCTTCGCAATCTCATCCAGAATGCCTTTATCACGCTCAATATTGTCCTTGTCAATCGGCAGCGTAATCACGGCGACTTCAACGCTTTCAGCAGCCGCATCCGGCCATTTGCCATTGATCCAGTCGTTTGCGCTGTCGGCAATCGTCTGACCGATTGCATACTGATTGGCATAGGTGCAGGAATCATAGCAATCCGGATCGGGACCGAAGTCGTATGCAAAGGAATGGATGTTAATGCCTTGCGCACGCAGTTTCTTCATGGTGTCTCGCAGCGCATCTACGTCTAACGGAATGATGATAATGTCCGTCACGCCCATGCTGGCGAGGTTTTCCAGCTGCTCAATCTGCTTTGCTACGTCAAAATCGGCAGATACGACATCACATTTGGTGCCGGCCGCTTCCGCCTGCGCCTGAATCTGTTCGGAAAGAACTACAAAAAACGGAACTGCCAGCGTATTCCAGGAAAGGCCAAGGTAACGATCCGGGAAGCTATACTGACCTTTTTCAGTTGAAGTAGCGGGAACCTGAACAAATTCTTCTGTAGAAGCCGTTTCTTCCGGCTCTACAGTGGAAACGGGCTCCTCAACCGGCGCTTCCGTCGCAGTCACCGCAGAGTCGTTGTTGCTGGCGCAACCGGCCAGGCAGACAAAGACCATCATCAAACCTAGCAGCAGGGCTATGACTTTTTTCATTTTCCATATTCCTCCAATTATTTTCATTGGATGGGAGATGTTCTTCCATCCGATACATCCAGCATAGCATCTGGGTATGATAGCGCATAGGGAGCGGAATTAAGATTCCGTGGGCAAAATTAACAGTTTTCAATTTTCTGTTCGCTATTGGATCGCAGAGCTTTCCCCACGCGTCGCCATTCGAACAAATCGGGCGTCTTCACAGAGGAGCAGCACATCACAGTCATCCTGCAAAACAAGCATGTTATGACTTGCCACAATTACGCCGATACCATCCTGCGAGACCTTGCGCAGATACTGAAACACACGGGCACGTGAAGCAAGATCCAAGCCGGCGTCCGGATTTTCCAGCAAAAGCAGCTTTGGCTTTGTCATAGCCCAGCGGAAAATGGACAGGAGCTTTCGTTCCAGCAGGGTGAGTAGTTCGACGCGCTGCGGCAAGGAATCCATACCCATGGTATGGCAGAACGACGTGGCAACATGTTGTTTTGCGGCAAGCGTTATAATACCCGGCATCAATCGTATTCGGTTTCTCAAAGGCATGGCAAGGTTATCGTTTACGCTCAAGGAAGGAATCAGCATGTTCCCGCTGTTCTCCGGAATAGAGCAAATTCTCTCGGCTAAGGCTTTTCTTTTCTTCCCGCCGCCGACGCGGGGCAGAATGGGTTTATGATCCTTATCCAGCAGCGTCAAATGATTGTTTGATATCAAATCATTCAGATAGTTTTCCAAATTCGCATTCGCATCGCGCACAGCATCAAATATCCCGACAACCCAGCCTCGAGGAAATACGCAGTGCGCGCCCTCTGCATGTTCAAAGGAGAAGGCCGTGTTCTCCTGAGCCGGTAAAGGTTTAGGAGTCTCTTCGTATTGCTGAGGATGCACTCGACCTGCAATGTCTGACAAATAGTAGGTATAATCCGATAGTTTCTCGGTGTCCCGATAAAGCGTTTTTACATCATGTCCGTCTTGCATAATGATAATACGATCCGCAGCATCCAGCAGGGGTTCTGGTTCATCTCCAATCACCAGAAAAGATATCCCCTCCGATTTAAGTCGTTGCATATGACCGGACAGTATTCGAAGCTGCTGGTAGGTGAAGTTGGAGTCCCCCATGTCGAGCACGATCAGCTGCGCCCCATAGCTGGTGGCTTTTGCGATACAAAACAGATACTGCTCAAATTCTGACAATTGATCTATCCGTTGGCTGGCGTCCTGCAAAATGCCAAACTGCTTCAAAATGTTGGCGGTCTCAATTTCTGCACGCTTTGCGTGAAAGCAGAATTTAGAGCACTGATTGCGCCGAAGCAGAAACATATTCTCGCCAATCGACATGGAGCTGACCAGTGCATTTCGCCCGCTAATCACTTGAATTCCAGCCCGCAATAAGACATGAAAATCATTGTTTTCTATCAGTTTTTCGTGAATATACAGTTGACCCTTGCTCGGCTTCACCTTGCCTGAAAGCAATTGTTTGACGCATCGCTTCCCACACCCATGTATGCCGACAAGCCCCAATGTTTCCCCGCGGAACACCGACAGATTCATGTCGCATAGCCATGCGCCCTGCATCCGGTCGGTAAATACATGCTGTACTCGCAGCAATTCTCTCATGTCGGTGAATCCTCAGCTGGCTTTTGTACCTGGCATTGCCTTGATATATCATAGCTATTGGCTTGTTCGGCAAGTCGCGGGATTACAATTTCAACATCTGTTCCGTAATGCGGGGTACTGTTAACGCGCAGGCCATATTCCGCGCCAAAGTGCAGCCGTAAGCGCGAATTCACATTGGCAAGCGCGATGCCGCTGTGATGATCGGAGGTTTTCGGCTTCACCTGACCGGAGAGAAGTTCATCGTTGATTTGATCGACCTTCCGTTGAGACATGCCAACCCCGTCATCACTGATAACGATATATATTTTACGTATAGTGCCGCTTATGCGCACCGTAATGCGGCCCTCCCCCTTCTTTTGTTCCAACCCGTGGAATATTGCGTTTTCCACAAGCGGCTGTAGTGTCATTTTGGGCAAATAGGTGCGAAGCAGTTCATCATCTTCAATGATTTTTTGCATGGAAAAACGGTTTCCGAAACGGTACTGTTGAATAAAGAGATAATCGTCCAAATTAAAAAGCTCGTCATGGATCGTTACAAAATTATCCCACCCGCTGATAGTATACCGATAATAGCGGGAAAGCTTTTCTGTCATCTCCGCAATACCCTTGCAGTCGGCCAGCAAAGCCTCGCTTCGAATTGCCTCAAGCGAATTGTACAAAAAATGCGGGTTTACCTGGCTTTGCAGCACAGAGAATGCCGTTTGTTTTTGCAGCGCGTCTGAAGAGTAATAGCTGCGGGCAGCAGCCCAAAAGCGCTCCAAAAAAGTCGCCAATTCAGGCGGCAGATCGTTTGGCAGCGCGCCTTCCTCCAGACAGCGGTTGATGTCGATCCGGCTGAGGCTCTCCTCCATGGTTTGTTTGTTTTTCCAAAACGGCCACTTATTCAAAGAACGACACCTCATTCATACAATTTCCGATATGCCTTAGGCGATATTTGAGTTTCCTTGCGAAAGAGTTTACGAAAGTACTTGTCATCCTGATAGCCGACCGCCATGGAAATATCGATAATACTCATCTGCGTTGTTTTCAAAAGCATCTTGGCGTGCGCAAGACGCACGCCTGTTACATAGTCCATAAACCCCTGCTCCGCAATTTTCTTAAACAGCGTAGAAAAATACACCGCGCTGTATCCCACTTTTTTAGCAACCATTTCAAGGCTTATATTGCTGGCAAAATTCTGCTGTACATATTCTTTTGCAAGGCGGATGGGGCGGCTTTCCTCATTTGCCAGCTCCTCACATTGTTCGCTGAGTACCTGTGTGAATGTATTGCAAAGCAATGCGATGAGCGCCTGCGGCGTTTCAGCGCGGTCTAGTTGCATTGGCAGCGCTTGAGCCGTATGTATCCCCGTTAGCGCGGTCAATTGATTGAGCAGCAACGCGCGTGCTTCATACAGCGCGTCAACATCCATTTCTGTTTCTGAGAGAACCTGCGTTTCCCACTGTGAAAACCAGTTTTTAACGGCCGGCACGTTGAGGGTGTCAATCGCGCTGACCAGCCCGCTCATACTGGCTTTAAACGTCGTCATATCCGGCGCTTTTATGCCGGTAGGAGCATCCACAACGATATTCCATCCGAGCGAAAGTTTTCTGCGCTCGCCAAGTCGCGCTGTGGTAAGGGAATGCGCCAACCTTCTTTCGTTATTCACCGGCTGTCCAAGTGCGATTATCAACTGGAAATCGCCAAATACGTCGGAAAGCGCACGAACCTGTCCCAGCAGGGAATTGACGCCGCGACGAATGTCTTCGCGCTTGTTTGGCGCATAGTTGACAATACAAATCACGCCTATCTGTGTGGGAACTGCAATAATTCTGGCATGCTTTTCGAGCAGCTTAACCGTCCTTTCAGCAGCGATAGAACCAAAGATGGACTGTCTGTCATGCAGCTGGGCGTAGCTTGTGTTGATTAAAATCGCCATGTATTCACCTTGCTCGAACCCCAGCTCGTATGCCGCCGGATCTATGTCGATTCCCCCATTAATCAGGCCTAAGACAAAGCGCTCGTGCAACATCTTGCGATTTTCCTCTCGCAGCCGGCTCATCTGCACCTGATCGGTTTCTTGAACCTGTTTGCGCCTGATTTCCGCACAGATTTTTTCCAGAGTAGCAATAAGCTGCTGTTTGTCAATGGGCTTGAGCAGATAGTTGACCACTCCATATTGCATAGCGCTGTATGCGTACTCAAAATGGCGATATCCACTGATAATCACAAATGCGGACTCCAATCCCAGCGCATGGGTTCGCGCAACCAATTCCAGCCCGTCTATGATCGGCATGCGAATGTCTGTGATAACGATGTCCGGGCGAATGCTCTGTATCTTCTCCAGCGCATCTTCCCCGTCATGGCAAACGGCCGCAACATGAATATCCAGCCGCGCCCAATCGCCGAGCTGTTCAATCAGCGCGCACACCTTCGGTTCGTCATCCACAATAATCGCTTGCAGCATAAACTTCGTCTCCTCGTCAATAACAGAAAAAGTCATCTTCCTCTTGATTGGGTCTATTGTTGTCACATTATAACATCTTCAAGCAACAACAGGAAGCCCGCCATCTCATCGGCTGGATGTGCAGGACACGTAAAAATCCCCCCATCAATTCTGTGGGGGGAAAAGACTGCTTAATGTACGCCTTTATCCGAGGACACCGCATGCCCTTCCGAAGGTTGTTCCGTGATTTTGTCTACGATAACCTTGCGATGATTCATTTGATATACATCGATGCCAATCGCCGTGAGCATGATGGCGCCCTTTGCAATATACTGCAAATACACGCCCCAGCCAGCAAGCTGCATGCCGTTGGATAGAATCGCCATTATCAAAATGCCCGCGGCGACACCCGATAGCCTTCCCTCGCCGCCTCGAATGCTGACGCCGCCTAGCAAAATGCCGGTAATCACCGTAAACTCTGTCCCGGGCCCAATACCAGCCTGCGCAGTGCCAACTCTGGCAACCAGCATCACGGCGGAAAGCCCGACAAATGCGCCTGCAATCCCGCCGATCATCAGCTTTACGCCCGTAACGCTGATGCCGGCAAGACGCGCCGCCTCCTCGTTGCCACCAAGCGCGTATACATAACGTCCCCAGTAGGTCTTGTTCAAAAAAATACTCATAATGATAACCATTACGACCATCAGTATAATCGCAAACGGAATCTTCCCGAACGCGCCCTGACTGATAAACTTAAAGCCCGCGGAAAATCCGGAAAGGTTCTTCGCATTTGACAGGGTGTAAGCAAGCCCCTCGTAAATCGCCATGGTACCGACAGTTACCATCAGCAGGGAAATTCGAAGCTTGAGCGCGATAAGCATATTCAGCTCGCTCAATACAATGCCGAGCAGAACGCCTATGGTAATCAATGCCCATGCAGGCGGCGCATTTTTTTGTACGATCAGACCAAGCGTAACGCCAATAAGTGACATTTGATAGCCTACGGATAAATCCAGCTGTCCAGACATCATAATAAACGTGATGCCGATTGCACAAACAATCACATAAGCGTTTTGATTGAGAATGTTGATGATGTTGGTAAAGGTAAAGAAATTATTGGTAAAAAACGAGAACAAGAATGCAACAACCAATAGGATTACCCAGGGCATATTGTTACGAATAAAGGCGCCTACTTTTCTAACAAGCTTACTGTCTTTCACTTTTCTACCTCACATTCCCGAGGCCAGCTCGAGTATCTTTTGTTGATTGAAATCTTCTTTTTTCAGTTCCCCGCTGATGCGTCCCTCATGGAGTACAATCATGCGATCCGACATGCCGATCAGCTCTTCCATCTCAGAAGATATCATGATAATCGACACGCCCCGCTCTACAATCTCATTCATCAGTTTGTAGATGTCCTGTTTTACGCCAACATCAATCCCGCGAGTCGGCTCGTCGAAAATGATGATGTCCGTATCCGCCGCCAGCATTTTTGCAAAAACAGTTTTTTGCTGGTTTCCGCCTGACAAATTGCGCACCAGCTGATCCAGCGTTGGCGTCTTAATGCGAAATAGCTTGCTCATGTGCGACACCTGCTCGTCCAACGCACGGCGATTGAGAAAACCAAAGCGTGAGTTCTTCGGTAACGCCATTATTCCAATGTTCCAGTTGATAGAATAATCGAGGAACGCTCCCTCTGTTTTTCTGTTTTCCGGCACCAGGCCGATGCCCAGTCGAACGGCCTGCCCGGGCGTTTTGGGTGATACAGCCTTCCCCTTGACACGAATTGTGCCGCCGGTTTGCTTCGCTGCGCCGTAGATTACCTTCGCAATTTCCGTACGTCCGGCGCCAACAAGTCCGGCAAGGCCCAGAATCTCGCCTTTGTGTAACGTAAAGCTAATGTCGGTGTCGCCGTTTCCGCACACGCGGTCAAGCTCGAGCACCGGTTCACCCGGCGTGACGTTACGCGTCGGGTATGTTTCGCTCAGTTCGCGGCCGACCATCATGCGAATAATGTCCTTACGTGTGACATCCGCTATATTGCAGGTTGCAATATGCTGCCCGTCCCGAAGCACGGACAACCTGTCCGCAAGGTCAAAAACCTCGTCCATACGATGCGAAATGTAAATAATTGTAACACCCCGCTCACGCAGACGCTTAATGATTTCAAACAGCCTTTGCGCTTCGGCAACCGCAAGTGTCGCGCTCGGCTCGTCCATGATTAAAAGCTTCACATTTTGGCAAAGCGCTCGTGCAATTTCTACGATTTGCTGCTGTGCAACCGATAGCAGCCCAACCATACTATCCGGATTGATATCCACACCAAGGGTTTCGAAGGCTTCCACAGCCCTGCTGCGCATCAATTCGAATTTCGGCATAATCCTGCCGCCTATTTTATTGCCGAGAAAAACGTTCTCGAGCACCGTCAGTGACGGAACCAGATTATACTCCTGGTAGATTGCGCCGATGCTAAGTTGGCGCGACAAAGCCGGAGTCATGCGATGGTACGGCGTACCATCCATCCAAATACATCCGCCATCCATGGAAACAGCGCCCGTAATCGCCTTTATCAGCGTAGATTTTCCGGCACCGTTCTCCCCCATCAAAGCATGTACTTCGCCGCGCGCGATCTCAAACGAAACATTATTGAGTGCACGAACGCCCGGGTACGTTTTGCATACATTGTCAATTTTCATAATACAATCCACTCAATCACCCCTTTTTCCATAGTTCTTGTTCACTGGATAAGAATTGTATCGCCGTAGGAAACGCAAGCCAAGAAGCAGCGTTGTCGGCAAATGAGCTGCCAAACAAGTATTCGCCGCAAAATCGCCTGCGGAGTATCGGTTGTTCACTCTGCAAGCATCGAAGTCATGCCGCTCTCGTCCAAGAAAATAGGAAGCCAATGATCCCAGAAATCCCAGAAGTGTTTTCCCGGCCCCTTTTGATAGCAAAGTGTTCCTTCCGGGGCTTTCTGCTGAACATAATCTGCAAAAGCGTCCGAATAGCGCAGAAGAAAGTCCTCGGTACCGCAATACATCCTGATTTTTGGTATCGACTTGCCGTCTGCTATCGCCCGATCCAGCAGAAAGCGCAAATCATTTTGTGTACCAAGCGCGTCGCGCATTTTTTTTGTGCCAAACGCATTGCGTGGAACACCGCACATGGTACGTATAAACTCGTCGCAATCCTCCGGTTCCGGCAGAACCATCTCCGGCAGATTGCCGGAGGAAAAGCATCCCACCGTGCCATAAGCATCCGGATTGTTCAGCGCGACCTTTAGCGCACCGTAGCCGCCCATGGATATTCCGGCGATCAGGTTGTCCTCGCGGCGTCTGGACAGCTGTGGGAACAGATCATGGAAGAAAGCCGGAATTTCCTTTGCAATATAGTCGAAGTAAGGCAGCCCCTCTATCATGTTTGAATAGAAGCACTGACTCAACACCCCGGGCATGATAACGGCAATTCCCCGCGCCGCCGCATACCGCTCCAGATTGGTGTAGCGTTGCCAGCTGGCATGGCTGTCGCCCATGCCATGGAGCAGCCATAGAACCGGAATCGTTCCGTCCGCATTCCGCCGTGGCCCATTGGACAGAAAATCGTGACTTTCCTGCGGCATAATTGCGTTCACATGACTTTCCATATGCAGGGCATAGGAGTAGAATGCAATGTTAAGTAGCGGCATGTATATAAGCCTCCTGTTGATAATCGAAGAAACGTTCTTGTATTTATAGCATTGAAAAAGCTTTTGCGACCTTAGCGGCGCAGCGAGCGTTGTTCAGAGCGAGCTGTACATTGGAAGCGAAGGAGGAACCGCCCGTCAGCTCTTTTACCTTTGCAAGCAGGAACGGCGTGATGTTCTTTCCGCGAACACCGGCCTCTTCGGCAGCCTGCATCGCCTGATTAATGACACCTTCCATATAAGAATAGTCCATCGCATATGCGTCGGGAATGGGATTGCCGATAAGTATGCCGCCGGGCAAGCCCAGCGCCCACTTTGTGTGAATAATCTGAGCGATCTCCGCTTCATCTTTGGCTGCATAATCCACGCCGTATCCGCTCTGTTTGCAATAAAACGCGGGAAAATCAGACGTGGCGTTCCCAATCACCGGCACGCCCATTGTTTCCAAATACTCCAACGTGCGGCCTATATCCAATATTTGCTTTGCTCCTGCACAGACCACTGCAACCGGCGTATTTGCAAGCTCCTGCAAATCGGCCGAAATGTCCATGGTATTCTCGCCGTTTCTGTGAACGCCGCCGATGCCGCCTGTTGCAAAGACCTTTATGCCCGCCATTTGGCTGCACATCATCGTTGTAGCAACAGTGGTCGCGCCGTTCTGCTTGGTTGCCAGATAAACCGCAAAATCCCGCCGGCTTACTTTACCCACGCGATCCGCCCTGCACATCAACTCAAGCTCGTCCTTGGAAAGACCGACTTTAATCCGTCCATCAATCAGCGCCATCGTGGCGGGAATGGCGCCTTCTTTGCGAACTGTTTGTTCTACCTGGTCGGCAAACGCCAGGTTCTCCGGATACGGCATGCCGTGGCTTAAAATGGTGCTTTCAAGTGCCACAACAGGCTGATTGTGCGCAAGTGCTTCCTGAATTTCGGGCAAGACGTCTACATATGGATTCATTCTTTTCTCTCCTCTGCTTCACAATATTCCAGTATTATTTTCTTTACCAATGCGTCGCTCATGTTCGGATGGATCGTCTTTTCATTCATAACTGCAATTGCCCCGCTGGCAAGAGCGTATTCCAGTTGGGCAGGAACCTCCATGCGTTCTATATATCCGTGTATAAACCCAGCCATAAACGCATCCCCAGCCCCTGTGGCGTCCACCATTTTTTCGACGGGGCGCAGTCCATAAAATCCACTTTTACCTGTCGCATCTGCATAATAACTGCCGCGTGCACCAAGACTTACAGCAACGCAGTGCACCCCCTGCCGAAGGAGAGCTTCCGCAGCCCTGATAATATCGGCGTCGTTATGAATCTGCATACCGCTGAGAACTTCCAGTTCCATCAAATTGGGCTTGACTGCATAAAATCCGCCGATCAAGGGCGTGATTTTTCTGGCGTACGCGGTGGACACCGGATCAACAAACAGGGGCGGTCTTTTACCTTTGCGGTCGATCAGCCATTCCAGGAGCGGCATTGGCAGACATCCATCGCAGACGATCACCCGCGCGTTGTCGATTTCGGGCTCTTTCTCCTCCAAGTATGCTATGCTCAGTTGATCCAGTATCCGCATATCGGACATTCCCAGCAGCATATCGCCCTGTTCGTCCATCATGCAGATATAGGATGAACTGCTCATATCATTTTTCCGCAATACGTGTGACATGTCTATTCCCGCAAGGGTGCTCTGCTGTAAGATCATCTGTCCGGACGGATCATCACCCACGGCACTCAGCAATTTTGCCGCAACGCCCTGTCGCGCCAGATTCTCCAGAATGTTCCTCGTTACGCCCCCGACGGAAGAAACCATGAGACTTGGATTGGAATCGCGCATAACGATGGCATTTTTGCTGCGCACGTGTATATCCGCATTTGCGGCGCCAATTCCAATAACATAGCTGCTCATCTGCATATTCTCCAACCACACGATTTACTTCTCGCTAATTATAATCTGCGAGGATTCATAAGGCAATTACGCTGGGGAAACACGTTTTTTTACGCCACCTTTCCTTAATAAACACACCACCTTTTGCCTGTACAGTCATAAAAAAAGGCGGAGCATATCAGCGCCGCCCTTTCAAACAACCGTCATCCTATCCACGTTCTAATCTAAACAGCTATATCCTTTCCTCCAGTTGACTTCTGTATGGAATCGAATCTGACGCTCCTTTTTTTGATACGGCAACAGACGCCGCGCGCGCAGCCAAATTCAACGCGGCTGCAATGCCCGATCCGTCGGCGACTCCTGCAAGGAAATAGCCTAAAAAGGTATCTCCCGCGGCTGTTGTATCCACTGTCTTTACCGGGTAAGCCGGCTGTTTGTAGCAGTTAACACCGTCAAAGAACATCGCTCCTGCACTGCCGAGCGTCAAAAGAATCTGCATATTCGGATATCTGCTTCGCAACCGTTTCAGTAGTTCCTCCGGCACGCTTGTACCTGCCAAAAGCGCGCCCTCGATCTCATTAACCACCAGATAGCGCACCGTATCCAATGGCAGCAGATTGATTTTCTCGTCAGCAGGAGACGGATTCAGCACAATGCTCATCCCTTGCTCAGAAGCTCGCCGCATCAGATAAGGCATATTGCTTATCTCGTTTTGCAAAACAAGATAGTCGCCCGTCCCAAATCCACGCAGCGTGTGATCGATCTGTGTCTGACTAATCAAATGGTTAGCGCCGCCATAGACTACAATACAGTTTTCGCCGGCCTGATTCACCTGAATCATGGTATGACCCGAAGCTTGTCCATCTAGCCGGTACACATAGTCGGTATTAATATTCGCTGCGTGAAGAGCATTCAAAAGGATGCCGCCGTCCTCGCCTACGCATCCGGCATGATGCACCTTCATCCCCGCTCTCGCCAGAGCAATGGATTGGTTCAGCCCCTTGCCTCCAGCAAAGACATTTCTAGCCAAAGCGGTCAGAGTCTCCCCCGCTTGTACAAAGTGCGGTACATCGTATACATAATCTACATTCAGAGAGCCAAAGTTCAGTGTTTTCATAAAATTTCCCCTTGCTCACATAACGATTTGTGCACTATTCGTTATCGCCTCGGATATTGTGACATCTTGCCTTTACAGGCATGGTTTCATCGGACGTTTCTTGCCCGCGATAACGTTATCCGATTATTTTGCCACATATGGCTTCTTCATGTGCTCCACAATCATATTTACAAATTTTTCCCGATCCACCTTCATACTTACTCTGGCATTGTGCGGTTTGCCGGTAATATCCCATATATCCGCGACAGTTTCTCCTCTGGTAAGCGGATCCGCCACAGAAATATCCAAATTGGTCTGTTGAAATTCGATCAGCGTTGGATCAATCAAAATACCGACGCACAGTGCGTCATGAATAGGGCACGCCATAAATCCAAAATGATCCACATGGGTATTCCCAAAAAAATCCAGCAGTTCCCCCACCAGTGTGGACACCTTGTCGCCATTCTGTTTTATTCTGTTAATGTCCTTTTCGTAGAACACAGCTTTCATTGTTACGTCCAATGTGACTAAAGTAATCTTACAGCCGCTGTTCACAACGATCTTTGCCGCCTCCGGATCCACGTAAACATTAAATTCCGCTGCCGAAGTAATATTGCCCGCTTCATTGATCGCCCCGCCCATGATAATAATCTCTTCCACGTGCTCCTTGATCTCCGGGGCTGTCACAAACGCAGTTGCAATATTGGTCATGGGGCCCGTTACAATTAAGGTGATTTTTTCGTCAGCATTGCGCAGCGTGCGAATTAGGTAGGGAACCGCATGCTCCGTCTCGAGTGACCTCGTCGCTGACGGAATGTTTGGGCCGCCCAAACCGTTCTCACCATGAATGATAACGCCTGTCAGCCGGAACAGTTCCTGCATCATTGGCTTGTTACAGCCGGCATATACCGGAACGTCGTGTACATCTGCGTAATCCAACACCTTAAGTGCGTTGACGGATGTGTTCTTCAGTTCACTGTTCCCGCAGACCGTCGTGACGCCAATTATTTTTATGGCGTCTGCTCTGGATGCAAGCAGCAATGCAATTGCATCGTCATGTCCAGGGTCGCAATCCATAATCACGTTTCTCATAACCTATTGTTGTTCCTCCGCTTATGCGTTATTGTCAATCATGCTTTCTTCAATAAATGCTTCCAGCTGTTGGCGATTGTCCGAATCTATACATATTTTTCCGCTATTGATGGTCAACAGCCGAAGCTTCTTTAGGGTGCTGATTGCGCGGTTCACCGTTCGAATGCCGATACCGCAGCTTTCTGCTATTTCTGCTCTGGTGTGATTGATTCGCCTTTCCCGAGCACCGTCTCTTGTGCTATATAGCAGGTATTCCGTCACGCGTACAATACCCGGCTTTGGCGTATGCTCTCCAATTTCCAAGGCGGCAACCAGCATCTTGTCCGCAAGACACCGGCAAATGTAGAGCGCTATTTCATGATCCTCCGCCAACCACTGCAAAAAGTCAGCTTTCGGAATCGAAAACATTTCAGAATGTTCAAATGCCACGGCGGAAAAGACCATTTCATTGCATTCTGTTTGCGCCAACGCCTCCATCTCACCGATGGTATAGCCGGGCGTCACATATACCACTCGCTTCAGCTTACCGTCCGGCGTGGAGTGGCTAATCTGAACCAGCCCGCTCAGGAGAATATAAACCACCTGCAGCGTGTCGCCATGTCGTATAATCACATGATTGGGTTTCACCGATATACGTTTACAGCGCCGCCGGATCTCAACCGGCATTTTCTCCAGCATCCAGTTCAGTTTTTCCATTTTTTGATGCGCAATAATCATTGTTTTCACCCAACCATGCTGTTCTTGTGCCGGAACATGAGAGATCTTCTTAACCGTACTCTCATTATGTAACGCAGTCTTTGAAAATAAAAGGACACGTGGCATAAAGTCGTTGTTGTTTTTGCTTGACAGCCTTCGCCTATCCACCCATGCCACCGATAAACGTATTGGACGGATAGCTAAAAGCGGATAACCCGTTTTTTGCACAGGATTTCCAATGGCCGCTACCGATGGCAAAGCGCCAAAGCGGAGTGCTCCATGCGATGTTTTCCCGAAAAGAGGGCTGCATTCCTATGTCATTTTCGCTTTGTGCAACCGTATTCTATACAGGATACTATAGTAAATTCAATGTGTTAAAACAAGCATTGCAATACGCAGCGCGGCATAGGCACAGGCAAAATGGTAAAAAGTCCGCTATGTAAACCATTGTTTGCAACGCTGTACCGATTCAGCGGTTGTAATGACGAGCTTGCTGTAGTACTATTTTTCATATTTCAAAATCGCAATTGGTTTCTGTTGCAGTGTAGCTTCTGCGCGTATGTATTAGGCTGATCTAAAAGCAAAAAAGCTGCCGTAAGCAGCATAGCAAATACAGGTCGGAGGATTTAAAACGATGAAAAGAACAATTGCTCTGCTGATGGCAGTCGCTGTGTCGCTGGGCTTGATCGGCTGCGCCGCGCAGAATCAGACGGCGCCTGCATTGAAACTATCGTCAACGACGTCGTCATGGATATGCGCAAGCGTTTTCAATGAACCAAGGCTTGAAACAGATGGCGCTTCCATCATGTGACAGCGGCATAAACGGAGCACATTCCTTGTTCTAGCCGCTGTTTTTTCAAGTTGCTTTGAGCAAGGCTCACACACGGATGCTGTTATGCGACCGCTTCACCTTGTCGCATCGTCCGGAAGCGGCGTATCGGTATTTGGCAATAGCTCATTCAGCAGACAGGCATAGACTTTTGGAGACGCCTCAATCCAGTTTGCGCACATCCGCTGTGCCATATCGCGCGATGCTGCGCGCAGGGAAACGGACATAATCTCGCCGTTGTTTTCCTGTGCCAGCAGTGTTACGCGATATGTGCCGGCTTCTTCATCCAATGCCTGCATTGAAGAAGTCAATTGCGTCTCCGTGCGCATCTGCTCTCGGTTCTCTTTAACATAATCCAATAACCCTTTGCGCAATGAGAAGGGGAGACTTTCGGAAAACATGCAAAGCAGCTTCTCCCCTTGCGCCGTCACGCGAAAGCACTGCCCAAACGCTCGCGGCACAGCCGCGACGAACGCATCCTCCTCCAGCTCATATACGGCCTTTTGAAAGTCAAAGTAGGCCATGCAATCGTTTTCCGCCATCGCTCGCCATAGCTGCTCTTTTGTAATATCCTCTGCAATAGATTGCAAAAAAAACAGTATCGTTAATTTATCTTTTGGCACACCGCGCGCAAAGATCGGCATTTTTTACCCCCCTTTCCTCTCATTATCGGCAGATATTGCCGCAGCGTTTAACCCAGCGCAACATCAAGTATCATCATCAATACAAACCCTGCCGCAACCCCGATCGTCGCAATATTTGTGTGTGCGCCCGCCTGCGATTCCGGGATCAGCTCCTCCACCACCACGTAGAGCATGGCGCCGGCAGCAAAAGCGAGCAGATAGGGTAAAACCGGCACAAGAACCTTTGACAGCAGAATTGTCAGTATTGCGGCGATCGGTTCTACTACGCCGGAAAGCGCGCCTGCTCGGAAGGCTTTCGCCCGCGACATACCGGCGCTTCGCAGCGGCATAGAAAGAATCGCGCCTTCTGGAAAATTTTGAATAGCGATCCCGACGGCAAGCGCGATTGCCCCGGTTGCCGACACCGTGGCACTGCCGGAAAGAAGTCCCGCAAAGACAACGCCGACGGCCATGCCCTCCGGTACATTGTGAAGCGTCACAGCAAACAGCAGCATCGAGGATCTGGAAAGATTTGATTCCTTTCCTTCCGGCTGTTCGCAATCCATGTGCTGGTGCGGTACAAATGTATCCAGCGCCAGTAAAAAGAGCATTCCCAAAAGAAACCCAACCGCTGCGGGAATCCACGCGATTCCGCCGTCCGCCTCCGTCATTTCAATTGCCGGAATCAGCAGTGACCAAACGGCTGCGGCAATCATCACACCGGATGCAAAGCCAAGCAGTGATTTTTGCAGACGATCGCCCATTGGCTTTTTAAGAAAGAACACCATGGATGCGCCAAGTACGGTGCCAAGCAGCGGGATCAGCAACCCGCAAAAAATCAAAAGATTCACGCGACCTCCTAGAACGATATGGATTTGGAATACGAGCGACATTCCGTTTGTTTTATATTACCATAGAAAACAAAAAACGTGCGAGCAGAGTTTTTTTCGCAAAGCCGTGCTGAAAAGCTTTCAGCGCAAAGCCGGCGCGTCCTGCTCCGAAAAAAATCGATCTCATACCTTTTCCCCTCTTGAAAAACAACCGCACTTGTCAATCGTACCTTGAGGATAATCGTGTTCGGATCGGCTTCATTCGAGTTTTCATGTGTGTGTCCACTGGTAAATCGTTGCTTTAAGCAGCGACAGCGCTTATCCAGAACACTTTCAGTTCATAGTCGTCCGTTTGTTCCTCGCCGCAATTTCCCACAGATAGATTGACGCGACTGATCCGTTTGGTGAATATAACGTCTTATACCGCGCGAAGGTCATTTCGTCAACATGCGTTAAGTCGTGCAAGCAGCACAACCCCTTCCGAATTCCCGCGTCGCCGGCGCTGAAAACATCCTGACGTTCCAAAGAAAACAGGAGCAGCATTTCCGCCGTCCAGACGCCGACGCCCGATAAGGAGGAGAGCTTCTTGCAGACATCTTCATCCGAACTGGTTACAAGCGCGTTTAAGTCGAATCCGCCGGTGTAAATCCTGTCGGCAGCCGAATGGATACAGCGCGCCTTTCTTGCGCTCATGCCGCACTGTTGCAGCATCTGCGGGTCAATTGAGAGGACGGTCTGCGGCGTAATGACAGGCAGCAGCGCCGTCACCCTGCTCCATACCGTTTGCTGTGCCTTGGGTGAAATTTGCTGGCCGACGATCGTATTTACCAAGGCGGTAAATAAATCAGGAATTACCACTCGCTTGATTGCTCCGATTTCGCTGATTGCAGCGCCCAACTTTGCGTCCGCGTTGCGCAATGCGTCAATTTGCGCCTGTGAATACGAAAAATGCTGCATTATCGATGCGCTCTTTCCAGCTCGAGCAGATACTTTTTGTTTTCGATTCCCGCCGCATAGCCTGTCAGTGATCCGTTTGCGCCAATTACCCTGTGACACGGAATCAAAATCAATATGGGATTTTGATGATTTGCCATGCCGACGGCGCGGCATGCCTTTTCGTTGCCAGCCTTGCCTGCAAGCTCGCCATAGGAGCACGTCGCGCCGTACGGAACTGTTCTCAGCACGTCCCAAACTTTTTTCTGAAATTGTGTTCCGGCGGGATGCAGCGGAATGGAAAACTCCTTCAATCTTCCGTAAAAGTACTCCTCCAATTCCTCCTTGAGCCGTACAAGCAACGCGCTGTCCGGTGCTTTGGGCGACGCCCTTTCAACAATGCGAATTCCCGTAACATTCTTAGTATCCGTGTCTATCTGTAATATGCCAATCGGCGACCTGTAATACCCGGTCTGCATACTTTTCACTTCCCATTGATTTTGAATTGTATTATAGTATAGAAAACAGCTTATTACAATCCGATTTCTTTGGAGGCCTTTCATGGAAACGATCATACCGTCGCCAGCCATTCAAAACGAACCCGCAGTCGCAGTACAGACTACCCCTATCGAAACGCTTCTTGACGAAGTCCGCAGCGGTTTCTCCGAACAGCAGCGAAGTAATCGCCTGCATGTGCGTCTGCTTCGCTTCTGTGCCTTTTGCATGGGCATTGTCGCGGGAATGATCGTTATATTCGTACTGGCCGTCTTGCCGCCGCTGACAGAGGCTCTGCATAACATCAGCACCGCAACCGCAACACTCAACCAAGCCGATCTCGCCGGACTGATTTCCGATGTGCAGTCGCTCACGGATGACAGCGCAAAAGCAATCGGAAACATTACCGATACGCTGGATTCATTTGACATTGAAACGCTGAATCAAGCCATTGCCAGCTTGAATGAAACGGTCACAGCCTTCTCGGAACTTGATATTGATACGCTGAACACCGCCATTGCGAATTTGAACAGCACCGTCGAACCCATGGCAAAATTCTTTAATAAATTCAAGTAAAGCACAAGGAGGACGCACAATGTTTACGCTCCCGGATGGTTTCTTGCTCGGCGTAGCAACCTGCGCTACGCAGATCGAAGGCGGTAACTGTACGCACTCATGGTCGGACTGGGCAGATCGCGGCGGCGTAAAGGACGGTACAAATCCGCAGCGCGCAAACGACCACTGGAACAGATATCAGGAGGATACCTGTCTGATGTCTGATCTGAAGATACAGCTCTATCGTTTCGGCGTCGAATGGGCGCGTATCGAACCGGTCATGGGCGTATTTGACGAAGGAAGTATCGCGCATTACCGCGAGGAGCTCCGCTGCTTGAAGGAGGCGGGAATAAAACCGCTTTTGACGCTGCATCATTTTACGAACCCAATGTGGTTTGAGCAGTGCGGCGGATTTGAGAAGTTGGAAAATAAGAAGTATTTTCTGCGTTTTATAGAGAAGGCAGTGCGTTCCTTCGGCGATCTTGTATCGGAATATATCACCATCAACGAACCTAATGTCTATGCCACGAACGGCTACTTTTTCGGTTCTTGGCCGCCGGGGAAACGTTCCTTTTCCCAGTCAATGCGCGTCATGAGCGTGCTGACCGCCTGTCATATCGAAGCCTATCGCTTGATCCATCAGGTTCGCACAGAACTTGGTTTTTCCGATACCAAGGTCAGCTTTGCAAATCATCTTCGCGTGTTTACCCCGAAGAATCCAAAAAACATTCTTCACAAATTATCCGCGCATCTATTGGAAACCTGCTTTCAAACTGCCATGACAAAGGCAATGTGTCTTGGACGCTTCTCTTTTCCAATCAGCAATCCCGCACATCTGAAAACGGGCGTCTATGCTGATTTTTCCGCTGTAAACTACTACACGCGCTCCACAGTCTCCGGCTTTGCAGACGGCGTTTGCCATGACGCGCCCATCAACGACCTCGGTTGGGAAATTTACCCGGACGGCATTGTTGCCTGTGCAAAAATGATGCTGCGCATTCTGCCAAATCGTCCGATCTATATTACGGAAAACGGAACCTGTGATAACAGCGACGCCTTCCGCTGCCGTTACCTGTACGAGCATCTCAGAGCCATTGCAGACAGCGGACTTCCGATTACGCGCTATTATCACTGGTGCTTTATTGATAATTTTGAGTGGGCGGAAGGCGAATCCGCACGATTTGGAATTGTGTATCTTGATTATCCCACGCAATCGCGCACCATAAAGCAAAGCGGCGTTTTTTATCGGGAAATAATCGAGAACCACGGCGTTACGGAGGCAATGTACAACACGTATGTTCCCGGCATTCAATATCCCGGAGGACAGAAAACGGAGACTTGTTTATGATTGAAATAAAGGAAAACCGTTTTTATCTGGAAACGGAGCACACCAGCTATTGGTTTCACGTAACGGATGCGCCCTATCTGCATTTGGAACACGTATATTATGGCGCGCGGCTGCCGATCGGCAGCTTCGACACGTTTCTGGAAAAGCATACTGTTCCGCTTGGCAGCAGCATCGTGCTTACAGAACCGAATCAGGATCATTACAGCCTGGATGCGTTGTGCTTAGAATGGTCTGGAATCGGCCGCGGAGACTATCGCATCACGCCGGCCGAGCTTCGTATGCCGGATGGTACGTTTACTGCCGATTTCCAATATCTCAGCAGCCGAGTAGAACGCGGCTGTGTTGCGATGAAATCCCTACCGACCGCCTATGCGGAACAAAACGACGCCGAAACCCTGATTGTTACGTTACAGGACGAAAGCAACGCTCTGCTGCTGGAGCTCTACTATACCGTGTTTTACAAGACGGATGTGATTACGCGCCGCGTGGTACTAAAAAACCGTGCGACAGCGCCCTGCGAGATTCGAAAGCTGCTGAGCATGTCGCTGGATATTCCCAATAGAGACGATACGATGATTACATTTGACGGCGGTTGGATCCAGGAGGCAAACCGACACGATCACAAGATCCAATACGGTATCTACGAAAACAGTTCTACCACAGGCGCTTCGAGCAACCGCCACAATCCCGGAATTTTAATTGCTGAAGCATCCGCCGGTGAGGATCATGGAAACGTTTATGGTTTCAATCTGATTTACAGCGGGAATCATATGACCTGCGTCGAGCGCTCCAATCGTGATCTGATCCGCATTCAAACCGGAATCAACCCGTTCTGCTTTTCATGGACGCTTCATCCCGGCGAGGAGTTTGAAACGCCGGAAGCCGTCATGACGTTCTCCTGCGGTGGATTCAATGGTCTTTCCAATCGTTTTCATCGCTTCATCAATGAGCACATTGTCCGCGGCGATTGGAAGGGCAAGGAACGTCCCGTCCTGATTAACAACTGGGAAGGAATGTTTTTTTCTTTCAATCAATGGAAGCTGATGCGTCTTGCACGCAGCGCAAAAAAACTGGGCGTGGAGCTTTTTGTACTGGACGACGGTTGGTTCGGTGCACGAAGCAATGATTCCGCAGGACTGGGGGACTATGTTGTTAATCGCAGAAAATTGCCCGCAGGACTCGCCGGATTTGCCAAAAGGATCAATCGTCTCGGTATGCAGTTTGGCCTCTGGTTTGAGCCAGAGATGGTGAATCCGGATAGCGATCTTTTCCGCAGCCATCCCGAGTACGCGGTGACGACTCCGGGAAAAAAGCCGTCGTTCGGGCGGCATCAGCTGGTATTGGATCTGTGCAACCCAAAGGTACGCGATTACATCGTCGCCTCTGTTTCCGGCATTCTCGACAGTGCGAACATCTCCTATGTAAAGTGGGATATGAACCGTCACATCAGCGACGCCTCCTCCCCCGTTCTCAAAAACCAAGGTGAATTCTACCATCGCTATATGACCGGTCTGTACGACGTGCTTACGCGCATATTCCGTCCACGGCCACACATCCTGCTCGAATCCTGCTCCAGCGGCGGCAATCGCTTCGACCTCGGCATGCTTTGCTTTTCTCCGCAGATATGGACGTCTGACGATACCGATCCAATTGAGCGGTTGAAAATTCAAGGAGGGCTGTCCTATCTCTATCCACAATCCACCATGGGCGCGCATGTATCCGCCGCACCGCATCAGCAAACACTGCGAAATACTGCGCTCTCCACGCGCTTTAATGTTTCCGCTTTTGGCTGTCTCGGCTATGAGCTGGATCTGAAATATCTGTCTCCCATAGAGAAACGCGAAGTACGCGCGCAGATTGCCTTCTATAAACGTCACCGAAAAACGCTGCAATACGGTAGCCTCCGCCGCGCAAAAACGAACGGATCTTCAAAAACCGTCTTTCAGGCGACCCTGCCGGATGGCTCTGAATCCATCGTCATGCTTTGCCAAACGCTTACCGCCGCTGCCGATGCAAACGACACGCTGCCCATCGGCGGTCTGTCCGCGGACAGCATCTACCGGATTTCGACCCGTCCACAGAGAATTGCCATCCGCAAGCTCGGCGGTCTGGTTAAGCATGTTCTTCCAATCGCTTTGCGTCCAGATGGTGTTGTACTGCGCAATGCAAACCGTTTTTATGCTTTACCGGATGGACAGGAGCAATATCAATGCTCCGGCGCTCAGATGATGCAGGGGATTCGTCTTCAAAATCAGTTTTTGGGAACTGGATATCATCCGTCGATCCGTATGCTGGGCGATTTCGGCTCGACAATGTATCTGATAGAAAGAAAGGACTGACCAATGAAAAATACCAGCCGCCGCAATTACTTTTGCTTTGGTCTTGGAACAGTCGGCCGTGACATGTTCTATACCATGGTCAGCATGTATCTGCTGACGTTTCTTACGGAAATACTAAATCTCCCCGACTCCACCATGTGGTGGATGACCGGCGTAATGACGGTTCTTCGTGTATTTGATGCGGTAAACGATCCCATTATGGGCGTTATTGTTGACAATACAAAGTCGCGTTTTGGCAAGTTTAAGCCATGGCTTGCCATCGGTGGTATCCTGAGCGCGGTGTTCATGGTTTTGATGTTTGCAGACTTTAACCTGACCGGCGCAGCGTATGTGATCGCATTTACAATCTTCTATTTGGCATGGGATTTTACCTTTGGCGCCAACGACATCGCTTACTGGTCGATGCTTCCCGCGCTGACAATCGATCAGAAGGAACGTGAAAAAATGGGAGCGTTTGCACGAATCTGCGCCAACGTCGGTATGTTTATTGTCGTTGTCGGAATCATCCCGATTACAAAAACGCTGGGCGTTTCCATGGGAAGCGACAAGTCCGCATGGTTTACGCTCGCGCTTATCATCGCGTTTCTGATGCTGGCGTTTCAATCCATTACGGTCTTCGGCGTACGCGAAACAAAGGTCACCTTCAAGCAGGAGGAAAAAACAACGCTGCGTGATCTCGGAAAGGTTCTTTTCGGAAATGACCAGCTTCGCTATACCGCCATTGCAATGGCGTTGTTTATGGTCGGTTACTGCACCACAACAAGCTTCGGTGTATATTATTTCAAATATGCCTTTAAAAATGAAAACATGTATTCCGTTTTTGCTGCGGTTCTTGGCGTATCACAGCTGAGCGCTCTTGGAATCTTCCCCGTTTTTTCAAAGAGGTTCGATCGGAAAACGTTGTATACCGGCGCGACGGTGCTCGTATTCCTCGGCTACATCCTTTTCTTCTTCGCGCCTATGAACATGGTGGTGATCGGCGCCGCCGGCGTCCTGATATTTGTGGGGCAGGCGTTCATTCAGCTTCTGATGCTCATGTTCCTCGCCGATACCATTGAATATGGCCAATGGAAATCCGGAAAGCGGAACGAGAGCGTTACATTCTCCGTACAGCCGTTTATCAATAAGATTGGCGGCGCAATCGGGACGGGCGTTGTTTCCGCAACGTTGATTATCTCCGGAATCAACTCCGCAGCAACGCCGAACGATGTAACCGAAACAGGATTGCTAATTATGAAAGCCGCAATGTTAATCCTGCCAATGCTGTCCATTATCGCTGGGTATATCGTCTACCGGGCAAAGTACAAGATCGACAAAAATTTTTATGAAAAGATCATCGGGGATCTGGAAGCTCGGGGCGACTTGGCAACGAGTGAAATGCAGCAGAAGGACGATCCCGTTGGCAGTAAGGGCTGATCTCCCAGCGCCTCAAAAGACATTGGAATGATAAAGGATTGTATTCGCGCATCCAGCCAACCCGCTGCCTTGGTTTTGTCAAGGCAGCGGACGCTTCAAAGCAGATGGTTCCCTACGCTTCTTGCCGTTCAATAGATCGAATAGTCGCAGGCAAGAAGCGGTTGTCCAGTCGAAAGCAGGGCTTTTAGCAGACTAAAGCGGCGGCGCCAGAATTGTACCGCCGCTTATCCTTTATTCCTGCTCCAAAATCTTTCCGTCGGTCGACAGAATCACGACGTGCCACGGAATGATCTTCCCGCTGTTTTGCAGTGCTTTTTTTACCGCAAGTTCAAGCCCGCCGCAGCAAGGCACCTCCATGCGAACAACGGCTATGCTGCGAATCCTGTTTTGCTGCAGAATCGCCGTCAGCTTCTCGGAGTAGTCGACGTTGTCCAATTTGGGGCATCCGATCAGTGTGATTCGATCCTTCATAAATCGCGCATGGAAGTCGCCGCAGGCAAACGCGCTGCAATCCGCCGCAAGCAAAAGCTTTGCGTTCTCAAAATACGGTGCGTTCACCGGAACCAGCTTAATCTGAACGGGCCACTGCAACAGTACGGAATGCGTATCGCCATTCATAGCCGCAGCATCGGCAGCAACAGCCGCCGGCTTGACGCGTCGAAGCGCTTTTGCATGCGCCCCGGAGCAACCGCACGGCAATGGCTTTTGTGCTAATCTCTTATTCTCAACAGCGGCGGCGTTATATGCCTCCGCCTCCCGTTCGACAAACGAAATGGCTCCGGTCGGACACGCAGGCAGGCAATTGCCCAAGCCATCGCAGTAATCGTCGCGCAAAAGTTCTGCCTTTCCATCCGTCATACCAATGGCGCCTTCGTGACACGCTTCTGCGCAAGCGCCGCAGCCATTGCACTTCTCCCTGTCAATCTCAATGATTTTTCGAATCATATCGTCCCTCCTGTACCTTGCATTTTTGACTCGGTCTTGACTCTATGGGGATAAGATACTACAATCATTTGCGTAAGTATGTTGGAAATCCAACGAAAGGAAAGTTATGTACTCTAACATAGGCAGCTTCGATGATTTTTTACTTTTTTCAGGCATTTCAGATGAAGAATTGCCAATACTCTTACAATGTCTCTCGGCTAGGGAAAAAAACTATTCAAAAAGTACGTACCTTTTTCATGCGGGCGACCAAATACACGCCGTATTCATCGTTATGGCCGGTCGAATCCACATTCTTCAGGAGGATCATTGGGGCAACCGAAATATTGTGGCGGAAGCACGGCCCGGCGATATGTTTGCCGAAAGCTACGCCTGCCGTCCGGAAACGCCTTTAGGCGTCAGTATTCT
This sequence comes from uncultured Oscillospiraceae bacterium, assembly GCA_964636685.1. Classification (GTDB taxonomy): domain Bacteria; phylum Bacillota; class Clostridia; order Christensenellales; family CAG-138; genus CAZWUK01. The sequence continues at coordinate 2,484 of CAZWUK010000013.1, read as the reverse complement.
TGCTGCCGAAGCATCGACCATACTGTATCTGGATGTTCCCAGAATATTGACATTATGCGATTCGGCATGCAATTGTCACCGCAAGTTGATCGACAATTTGCTCTCGGTGATCGCAGAGAAAAATATACGAATCAATCAAAAGCTATCGCATCTGATGCAGCGGACAACACGGCAAAAGCTCCTAGCGTACCTTTCAGCAGAGGCGCAGCATCAGAAAAAAAGCGATTTTTTCCTATCCTTCAATCGGCAGCAGTTAGCGGACTACCTATCCGTTGACCGCAGCGCGCTTTCAGCCGAGTTGTCAAAATTACAGCAGGAAGGCCTGCTATACTATCATAAAAATCATTTTGTATTATTATAAGATAAGCAAGAAATAAGCACTCTTGCTTTTGGCGATTCAAGCTGATAATGAGTCACTCCTTTTGGAAGCGTTGTAGAATGACACCATCATCATAAACAAGATTGATGATGAAGTGTGCTTGACGCTCGATAAATTCTACAATGCCTCTTACAGCACTTTGAACGATCTGTTCACTAAATGACAAAAAGAAGCGGCAAAGCTGAAATCCGGTGAAATCAGCAAGGAAGAATACAATGCGTGGCGCTATACCTATCCCGAGGTCGAAGCAAGACGAACGAGGGAAGCACTGGATGCACTGCGCGAAAAACATAAAACCGAGCATAAAGAATAATCTCCTACTATAATAGATTTACGTTCCATTCGAGTGAGTAATGGATTCCGGAATGGCGAAGGAGCGTAGCGAATGAGGCATTCCGGAATCGTCGCGCCGGGCGTATCCGGCTGTCAGGTTTGTATATCAAGTCGCTTGTGGCTTTGATATAATCGTCTCGTACGGGCAGAGGTTTCCTGAATTCTCCTTGTGGCTTCTGTCCACTAACGAAAGAGTGGAACCTCTCTCCTACTATAATAGATTTACGCTCCATTCGAGTGAGTAATGGATTCCGGAATGGCGAAGGAGCGTAGCGAATGAGGCATTCCGGAATCGTCGCGCCGGGCGTATCCGGCTGTCAGGTTTGTATATCAAGTCGCTTGTGGCTTTGATATAATCGTCTCGTACGGGCAGAGGTTTCCTGAATTCTCCTTGTGGCTTCTGTCCACTAACGAAAGAGTGGAACCTCTCTCCTTGCGGGATTTCGGTTATGAGCTGGATGTTGGAACGCTCCTGCGTTTTCTTCTCATCTCGAAGTAGGTTACGACCCGCAAGGCCGTGGAGGAATCTGTCGGTACGAAATCAGTTTGCGAGGTAGACATCATGTACATCGTCGGCATTGACATCGGCAAGCACAACCACGAAGCTACCTTGATTGACCAGAGCGGAAACATCATCGGAAAATCCCTCCGCTTTGCCAATCGCTTCTCCGGTTTTCAACGGCTCATGGACTTCCTCAAAACCCACGTTCCCGATCTATCGCAAGTGGAGATCGGGTTGGAAGCCACCGGTCATTACTGGCTGCCGTTGTACGGGCATCTGCGTAACGCGAGCTTCACCATCCATGTGATAAACCCTGTGCAGTCCGACGCCCTTAGAAATCTTTATATCCGGCAGACTAAGAACGATTCCAAGGATTCCTTCCTCATTGCTGAAGTCGTCCGCTTTGGCCGCTACTCCGAAACCGCTGTTGCAGCGCCGGATATCCATGCGCTTAGGGAGCTTTGCCGCCACCGATTCTTCGTTGTGGACATGGTTTCCGACCTCAAGCGCAAGGTCATTGCACTGCTCGATCAGGTGTTTCCCGAATACGAAAAGCTGTTCTCGGATACCTTTGGCGTAACCTCCGTGCAACTTCTCGCGGAATATACAACGCCTGAAGAAATCGTCGCCGTGGACACCGCCAAGCTTTGCAATCTGATCTCACTTGCCAGTCGCGGTCGCTTCGGCTACGACAAGGCTGTTGAAATTCAGGACGCTGCGCGCAATTCCTTTGGCATCCTGCTCGCCTGCGATTCCCTCGGCTTGCTGATTCGGCAGTACCTTGAGCAGATTCAGTCGCTCGAGCAAACCGTTTCTCTCATTGATCAGGAGATTGCGCGTCTCTACGCCGGTTTTGATTCCCAGTTGACCACGATCACAGGCATCGGCTCTGTACTGGCTGCTGTCATTCTCAGCGAAATCGGCGACATTTCCCGCTTTGAATCCTCCGCCAAACTCGCCGCCTTTGCGGGGATTGACCCCACCGTCAAGCAATCCGGTGACTTCATGGGCACTCGCTGCAAAATGTCCAAGCGAGGCTCCCCTTACCTGCGCCGCGCCATTTGGCTTGCTTCCAGCTCCGCTGCCTTCCACGATCCTGCGATCATGCAGCTTTACGCCAAGAAACGCGCCGAGGGGAAATCTCACATGACCACGATGGGCCATATTTGCCGCAAGATGACCTCCATCATCTTTGCCGTCCTTCTTGACAACACCCCCTACGTTCCGGCTACTTCGTCAAACTGATGCTTGACTTTTCATAGCTGGTCTT
>CAZWUK010000012.1:2059-37063 GCA_964636685.1 uncultured Oscillospiraceae bacterium | reverse complement strand
TGCGGCTGCTGCCGCGTAACGGTCGGAAACGAGATGAAGTTTGCGTGCGTGGACGGCCCGGACTTTGACGGGCACCAGATCGACTGGGACGAGGCCATTGCCCGTTCGAAAATGTATAAGACCGAAGAGGCGGAAAGCCTTTCGGAGCACGCTTGCAACCTGACGAATATTCCTTTGCAGCAGCAGAGAGGAGGCGCGAAGTAATGCCCGCGAATATGAGACCGACGAAGTTGCCTGCTCGCGAGCAGGCGCCGGATGTGCGCAACAAGAATTTTCTCGAGGTATCGCAGGGCTATGACGAAAGCATGGCGATGGAGGAAGCGGATCGCTGCCTGCATTGCAAAAACAGTCCCTGCGTCTCCGGCTGCCCGGTCAACGTGCGGATTCCCGAGTTTTTGGCGCTGGTCAAGGAAGGCAAGTTCATGGAAGCCTACGACGTCATTCGCGCCACCAGCTCCCTGCCCGCCATCTGCGGCCGCGTTTGCCCGCAGGAGAGCCAGTGCGAAGCAAAGTGCGTGCGCGGCATCAAGGGGGAACCCGTGGGCATCGGCCGTCTGGAACGGTTTGTTGCCGACTATGCCATGGCGCATGAAGCAGCGCCTGCCGAGGTGGCAGCCCCCAACGGCAAGAAAGTCGCCGTGGTCGGCAGCGGCCCCGCGGGGCTGACCTGCGCGGGCGATCTCAAAAAGCTTGGCTACGACGTGACCATCTTTGAAGCGCTGCATACCCCCGGCGGCGTTCTCGTATACGGCATTCCGGAATTTCGTCTGCCCAAGGCGCTGGTGCGCCGCGAGATTGCAACGCTCGAAAAAATGGGTGTCAGGATCATGACCAACATGGTCATCGGTCGCTGCATGTCGCTGGACGAGCTGATGGAAGAGGAAGGCTATTCTGCCGTATTTGTCGGTTCCGGCGCAGGACTGCCCCGTTTTCAGGGCATCCCGGGCGAATCGCTCAACGGCGTGTATTCCGCCAACGAGTTTTTGACCCGCATCAACCTGATGAAGGCGTACACCTTCCCCGAGACGGATACCCCGATCCGTGTGGGCAAGGAGGTCGCCATCGTCGGCGGCGGCAATGTGGCCATGGACGCGGCGCGCTGTGCAAAGCGTCTGGGCGCGGAGAAGGTTTACATCATCTATCGCCGCAGCGAGGCGGAAATGCCCGCGCGTGTGGAAGAGGTGCATCACGCCAAGGAGGAGGGCATCATCTTCAAGATGCTGACCAATCCCACCGAGATTCACGGCGACGAAAACGGCGAGGTTTCCGCCGTGACGTGCGTGGAGATGGCGCTGGGCGAACCAGACGCCTCCGGCCGCCGCCGCCCGGTCGTCAGACCCGGCAGCGAGCACGATATCTCCGTACAGACGGTTGTCATCGCCATCGGCAACAGCCCCAATCCGCTCATCAAAAACACCACGCCCGGTCTTGCGACGGAGACGTGGGGCGGCATCATCGCCGATGAGGAAACCGGAAAGACCAGCAAGCCCTTCGTGTATGCGGGCGGAGACGCGGTCACCGGCGCGGCAACGGTCATTCTTGCCATGGGCGCCGGCAAAAAGGCGGCGGCCGCCATTCATGCCGAGCTGTCCAAGTAATTCATGATTCAATCACAAAGCGCCACGCGGAATTGCATGGCGCTTTGTTGACCGGCAAGAAAGAAAATCAGGCCAGCAGGACGACTTGCTTGCCTTCCGGCAACGGGTCGGAAAGCGCTTCGTTCCATGCGAGCAGCTGCGCGACGGGAACCAGATACCGCTTGCCGACATCCCACAGTGTTTCGCCTGCGCCCGCACAGTAGATCACGACGCCGCGCGCCGCCGGCGTCGCGCTGCCCGCAACGATCTCCCGAGTGAGGCAGATGCTTTCGGAGGTGTACCGCTCGGCAAGCGCGCAGAGGTTGACCGTCAGTGACAGCGTGCGCCCCGTGCCGGATATCTGGCAGCGCAGACACGTTAGGGTGACGGAGGAAACGGCGGTGTAGGGCGCGTCGAAGCTGAACTGGATCGGAATATCCTCCGTGAAGCAGTGCAGCTTTCCGGCGTCGCAGCGGTAGAGCACCGTTACCAGCAGCATGGCGTCCACACCAAAGCGGCCGTCCGCGTCATAGGTGTTGGTCACGGCCGGCGTCACCGTGGCATAGATACCGCCATAGGCGTCTGGCAGATGCTTTGGAATGGCAATCGGCTCATTGACGGTAACAATGCGCTGTATGCCGCCCAGACACCCGAGATGCACAAGCTCCATGTTCTCGGCGCGGAAGGAGGCGTCCGTTGCGTATGCGTCCGCAAGCGCTTCATGCGCCTCACGCCTGACTCCGTAAAGCCGAATGGCGAGCACAGCCTCCACGTCTACCACGCCAAAACCGGGATCGGCGGCGATAACGTGCAGCTGATCGACGGACGCATTGCCCCAGACCGTATCGCAGGCGGGCGCGTCAAACACATCGGAGAACGGAATCGCTTCCGAAACCGTCTGTAGCGTTCCGTCCTCTGACGCGGTCAGCGCGGTGATGTGCAGCAGCCCTTCCACCGAGGCGGCGTTTCCGGAGAACGAGATTGCGCGAATCTCCGCAGCGCCGTTTGCAACCAGCACGGCAGAGGCGTCGCTTGCCGCGACCTCCTCACGCAGACGCATGCTGTGCGAAGCGAGCAGGGCGCGCTTCTGAATCGGAACCTGCACGCTGCGGCTCTCGCAGCAGGCGCATCCCGTGATCCCGGTCACGAAAGGCGTTTTCACGGGGGACAGCAATAGAATATGCAGCTCCAATATGGCAGAAAGCCGCAGCTTGCCCGCTTCTGCGGTGCAGCTGCATTCCACGATCTGCGCAGTGACCACCGCCGTCATATCGCTGTCGGATTCCGCCATCTCCAGCTGATGGAAAAAGGCGGAGGCGGCTGTAAAGCCAAAGGTGTCGCCAGACAGCTGACGGCACAGCAGCTCCATCTCCAGCTTGCCGGAGATCAGCACCTCGCCGTCTTGACAGACTGCCTCCATGCCGCTATGGTGCGCGCAGGCCGACAAGACCTCCGCGGCGTCCCTGCCCTGCGGCAACGGGATCTCCGAATCGATCAAGGTCTGCGTTACCGTCCTGTCCACCATCCTGTCGAGATCGAGATAGCTCTGCTGCACGTCCATGTGGATTCCCCCTTTTGCTGCTTCATCACTGTTTCATCGTACGGAACCGAAAAGTAAAATATGCCTAAAAAAATAGTATGGCGGCCATAATATATTTTTGGTCTGCCGTTGACAAGCATTGACATGCAAAAAAGCGAAGATTATCATGAAAATATCAGATAACAACATACAGGAGGCTGCTAATGAACGCTTACATTCAACGAGTTCTCGATGATGTCAAAAAACGGGACGCCAACGAGCCAGAGTTCCAGCAGACGGTGGAAGAGGTCTTCCGCTCTCTGGAGGTTGTCGTGGATCAGCACCCTGAGTATGAGCAGATGGGTCTGCTGGAACGCCTTGTCGAGCCGGAGCGCACAATCGAGTTTCGCGTGACCTGGACGGACGACGCCGGCAAAACGCACGTCAACCGCGGCTTCCGCGTACAGTTCAACGGCGCAATCGGGCCGTACAAGGGCGGCATCCGGCTGCATCCCTCCGTCAACCTTTCCATCATGAAGTCCCTCGGCTTTGAGCAAACCTTTAAAAACAGCTTGACCAGCCTCCCCATCGGCGGCGCGAAGGGCGGCAGCGACTTTGACCCGCGCGGCAAATCCGACGCAGAGGTCATGCGCTTTTGCCAAGCGTTTATGACGGAGCTGTATCGACATATCGGCCCCGACATTGACGTACCCGCCGGCGACATCGGCGTAGGCGCGCGGGAGATCGGTTATTTATACGGCCAGTATCGCCGCATTCGCGGCGCGTTTGAAAACGGCGTCCTCACGGGAAAAGGCCTTGCCTACGGCGGCAGCCTCGTCCGTCCGGAAGCGACCGGCTTCGGCGCGGTATACTATGTCGGCGAAGTATTCAAGCATGAAAAGGACGCCTTTGCGGGCAAAACCTTCGCGCTGTCCGGCTTTGGCAACGTCGCCTGGGGCGCAGCCAGAAAGATCGCGGAGCTTGGCGGCAAGGCGGTCACGCTCTCCGGCCCGGACGGTTACATCTATGATCCGGAAGGCATTGCGACAAAGGAAAAGCTGGATTATATGCTGACCATGCGCGCCAGCGGACGCGACAAGGTGCAGGATTATGCCGATAAATTCGGCTGTGAATTCCACAAGGGCGAGAAGCCGTGGAGCGTCAAGGCGGACGTCATCATGCCCTGCGCAACGCAGAACGAGATCGGCATGGACGAAGCCAAAAAGATCGTGGCAAACGGCGTGAAGTACTATATCGAGGTGTCCAACATGCCGACCACCAACGAAGCGCTGAACTTCCTCATGGGACAGAAAAACATGATCGTGGCGCCCTCCAAGGCGGTCAACGCGGGCGGCGTTGCAACCAGCGCGCTGGAAATGTGCCAGAACTCCATGCGGTACAGCTGGACGGCCGAAGAAGTGGACGCAAAGCTCTTCCAGATCATGAAGAACATCCATGACAATTCGGCAAAGGCCGCCGAGGAATTCGGGCTCGGCTACAATCTGGTCGCCGGTGCAAACATCGCAGGCTTCAAGAAGGTTGCAGAAGCCATGATCGCGCAGGGACTGATCTAAGCCGCATCACACACTATGCACAAACAAGCGCCGTCCGGCTTTTGCCGGGCGGCGCTTGTTGCGGCTGTGATAAAATTGCGGTATAGCTGTCGTTCGTCCATGCTGACCGGACGGATAAACCACAGCTCGTCGGCATAATGCCGGATGGTGCGGTCGCTCGAAACCCTTGCCGAGGAGGCGGTGTTCATGCAGGGATAAAAGATGATATCCGTTTCATCTTCTCAGGTGCCCATCAGTTCATATATTGCTGAAACAGTGCTATCATCGCTTCGTCGTACCATGCGTCTCCCTGTTGTATAACGCTGCCGTCTACCGGCAACACGGAATAGCCCGCCTTGACGTCGGCATCGGTGACAGCAGGCGTCCAGCAGCGCAATCCGTTGGTATAAATGCACCAGGGAATATCGTATTCTTCAAACAGGTCGAGCACCGCGCGCATATAGCCCACGCGCACTTCCTCCGGCAGTCCGATTGGGATACCAAACTCGTTGCACATGATTGGCGTTCCGGTTTCCGCTGACCACGCCGCCCATTTCTCTACATAATTGCGCAGAGACTCCATATCAAACACGTCGGATTGCGCAGGATTATCTACGGTGTAGGTAAAATCTTGGGCGATATTGATTGCGGACGTATTCTCGCTCCATGCCGCCGCTGTACGGATATACACCGTATTGTATTTTCCCGTTTCATAGACGAACCCGTTTTCTTTTTCGTTGGTGGGAACGGGATAGGCGTTCTCGCTGTCTGCCGGAATACGAACGAAGATGTCGAACACGCAGAAGTCGCTGCCCACGGTGATCTCAGAACAGTTTTCGGGGACGGTAAAATCGAGCACAAATCCATCTCTCTGCGCATACTCGAATTCCGCGCGCCCGTCGCCGATAAAAATGCAGTTGTCTTGGCCAAGCTCAAAATTGCGTTCATAGGAGGCGACGGTCTTGCCATCCGCTTTGCAGTCGATGGATTTTTCTTGCTCATAGACCGTGTCAAGATGCAGCGTGACACGCGTTCCCGCAGGGAAATCACCGCGCAACATCAGCGGCTGTTCTCCAACAAAATTGTTGACAGGGTCGGCGTGCTCATACGGCCAGTCCAGTAGTGTGATATAGCCGGATTTGGCCGCTGCGTGCCAGGGGTACAGGTGCATCGTCTGCATGACGCTGTTGTCCAGTCCTTCGATGGTTCGCGTGGGGCAGGCGTTGCTCCACGCGAAGCCATACGACATGTTGCCGTCCAGCATCCCGTCGGAGACAACGAGCTTATTCGTCTGATCGTTTTCCCGGATGACGGCAATCAATTCATTTGCAAAGTCTGCATAGGTCTTATCGGTGAAATATCCGGCGTCCGGCTCGTTGACCAGATTATAGCTCAGGGCGTTTGCCGGAACATCGGCATATCGAGCGGAGAAAACATCCCAAACGCAAACCGACGTTTCACGCCCGTTTTCGTCTTCCACAACATTCCTTGTCTCAAAGCCGTAGCCGGGCAGCTCGTGCATATCAATACACAGATGTATCTGATATTTCACGCACCACTCAATGATACGGTCTACATTTTGCAGAGCGTCCGCGTAGAAAAGCAGGGCGCCGTCGTCGGATGCTTTGGCATAATCTGACCACAGCAGCATGAGGCGGATATAATTGAAACCCATTTGCGCAAACGCAGCGATGTCTTCCTCTGCCACGAACGGCCTGCCATGTACGGGAAGCATACCGCACATGGCAACGGACGTACCGCGCCAGCTTGGGATACTGTCGGCGCTGACGGCAGGCATGGTTTGGGCGGAGACAAGCGCATCGGCGGAAACGGTATGCGCCTTGGCTTCCTCGGCGGTCAAGAGGATGCGCTCGCTTTCGTATAGGCGAACAACCGACAGCGCGGCTTCCCTGAGCGTCAAGGACTGTTCCAATCTTAAATCGCCCATGTCGTCAAATTCCAGCAGCGACTTGCCCGCCTGATAGGACACCCGCCGCAGACAGAAATCGTATGCGGGCCCGACATGATTGCCGTCCGAGCAGCCGTCTCCCAAATCGACGGGCGTGTTCCAGTCAAACACGGGGTAGTCCAACGTGACGACGCTCGGAACCTTATCGGCGTATTGCTTGAACTCCGGCGGATAATCGGCGTTGAAGCTGGCGTAGCCCATGAATTGTGCCGTGCATAAGAGACTAACCATCGCCCCGTCCCGTTTCATCTCGGTATCGGGCGCGGCTTTCGTCATTTCCTCCCACGCGGGCAGCAGCGTTTCATCATAGGCGGCGATCATGCGTCCAAGCATCCCGCAATACTGCGCCCATGTGACGATAGTGCTGTCGGGGTTGGCGGTGGTCAACTCCTCGGGCAAAAAGCCGTACCACACCGCCCGTTCGTATTCGTCGGCGGGAATTTCTGTTGGTTTATCCGCCACGGGCTCCGCCGTTTGTTCCGCACCGGGTGCGGTTGTCCCCTCTGGCCCGCTTGTGGGCGCACCGCAGGCGGCGAAGGCGAGCAGCATGGAAAGCGTGAGCAATAATGAAATGATCTTCTTCATGGAAATACTCCTTGCGATGTGATAGCGATAACCATCCCACGGTAACGCTTACAGCAATTATAACAAAGCAAAAAGTGCCATGCTACTCTTTTTTTCCAAGCCCCAATCCTTAGAGTGTGTTTCTAAAATCACGCAAGCGCAATTTCACGCCCTCGACTTGCATATTTTTGTTAAAAAGCCTCGCCTTAGCACCGCTAAGCCTACGTTTTTTGCCTCAATCTGCAAGCCGATGACGCAAAATTTCATCTAGCAGACTTTAGAAACATACTCTAGTATGGCTCTCCGCAACTGTAAGCGCCGTCCGGCATTTGCCGGGCGGCGCTTTTTGCGGCTGTGATAAGATTGCGGTATAGCTGTCGTTAGTCCATGCTGACCGGACGGATAAACCACAGCTCGTCGGCATACTGCCGGATGGTGCGGTCGCTCGAAAACTTTGCCGAGGAGGCGGTGTTCATGAGCCCCTTTCTTGCAAAGGCGCCGCGATCCTGGTAATCGCTGTTGATCTGCAAGCGTGCCGCGACGTATTTTTCCAGCTCATACAGGATAAAGTACTGATCCGGACGGCTCCAGCCGCCGTCGGTTAAGAGCGCTTTGTAAAGCGCCGCAAAGTTCCCCGTGCCGCTGTCGCTGAAGGTTCCGTCTACAAGCGTGTCCACGACGCGTTTGATCCGCGGCGATTTGTTGTAGACCGTCATGGGATTGTAGGCGGCGGAAATTTTCTTCAGCTCCTCCACCTTCGCGCCAAAGCAATAGTTGTTGCCTTCTCCTGCCGAGCGGAATATCTCAATATTCGCGCCGTCGTAGGTGCCGAGCGTCACGGCGCCGTTCATCATGAATTTCATATTGCTGGTGCCGGAGGCCTCCGTACCGGCAGGGGATATCTGCTCGCTGATGTCCGCCGCCGGAATGATCTTTTCGGCATAAGAGCAGTTGTAATTCGCCACAAACACCACGCGCATCTTGTCCTTCATATCGGGATCGCTGTTGACAAGCTTCGCGACTTCGTTGATGTACTTGATAATGGTCTTTGCGCGGAAATAGCCCGGTGCGGATTTTGCGCCGAAAATGAACGCCGTGGGCGCAAAATTCTGAATTCTGCCGTCCTTGACGCCATAGTAGATGTCCATGATGGCAAAGGCGTTCATAAGCTGGCGTTTGTATTCGTGCAGACGCTTGACCTGTACGTCGAAGATGAATTCCGGCGGGATCGCAACGCCCTCATGCACGGCGATGTACTCGGCAAGACGGCGCTTGTTCTCCGTCTTGATCGCGTTGAATCGCTCGATGGCGCCGTCGTCTATGCTGTCTCGAAGCCGCTCAATTTGGGAAAGATCCCGAATCCATTCGTCCGTTCCGATCCGCTCGGTGATGAATTCGCCGTATTCCTGATTGCACAGTCCGAGCCACCGCCGCTGTGTCACACCGTTGGTCTTGTTTTGGAAACGATCCGGGTAGAGCGCGTACCAGTTGGAAAACAGCGTCGTCTTGAGCAGGTTGGAGTGGATCTCCGCTACCCCGTTGACAAAGCGCGAGCCGTAAATGGCAAGGTTTGCCATGTGGATCAGATCTCCCTGAATGATGGACAGCTCATGAATGTTGTTCACGTTCCGGTGGAGCAGCTCGCCGCAGAACTTGGTGTTGATCTTGTAGATAATGTCAAAAACCTCCGGCAGCAGCGTCTTAAAGACCGATACGGGCCATTTTTCCAGCGCCTCCGCCATGAGCGTGTGATTGGTGTAGGAAAAGGTGTTCTGCGCGATGGTAACGGCCTCATCAAAGACGACGCCTTCCAAAATGAGCAGGCGAACAAGCTCGGGAATGCTGACGACCGGATGGGTGTCGTTGAGCTGGACGGCGTTCATCTCCGCAAAGTGTGAAAAATCGTTGCCGAAGGTACGCTTGTAGGTGCGCAGAATATCCTGCATGGAGGCGCTGGCCAGCACGTACTGCTGCTTTAGGCGCAGCTCCTTGCCGGCGGGCTTATTGTCGTTGGGGTAAAGGATGCGCGTTATATCCTCGGCCGCATTTTTGGCGGCCTCGGCTTTGTCAAACTCACAGTTGTCAAAGGCGGCAAAATCCAGCTCCGCAATCGCTTCCGCCTGCCACAGCCGCAGCGTGCCGACATTGTTGGTATGATAGCCGAACACGGGCGTATCATAGGGAACGGCGCGAACGGTCTGGTTCGCAAAGCGCACCTCCACCGCGTCCGCCTGATTGCGGCGGCTCCACGGATCGCCCTGGTGCTGCCAGTCGTCGGGCGTCTCTACCTGAAAGCCGTCCACGATCCGCTGCTTGAACAGCCCGAATTTATAGCGCAGTCCATAGCCGTCAAGCGGCAGGTCATGCGTTGCGGCAGACTCCAAAAAACATGCCGCGAGGCGTCCAAGACCGCCGTTGCCAAGCGCTTCGTCCTCGATATCCTCCAGCATTGCGATATCCATGCCGCGCGCCCGGAAGGCATCGGTGATTTCCTTGAGAAGATCCGTGGCAAACAGGTTGTTGTAAACCATGCGCCCGGTCAGGTATTCCGCGCTGAGATAATAGGCATGGCGCGTTTTTGCGTGAGCGGCGCGGCTTTGCATCCAGCGCTTGGCGTACAGCCCCGTAATCGCCTTGCCGATGGCCATGTGCAGCTGCTCGGCGGTCGCATGCTCAAAGGTCGTTAAAAAAGTGGTTTCCAGCTCCTGCTCGATCAGGGTCATACGTTTGTTGGTATCCATAAAAACTCCTTGTTCTTGAGAATCCAGTGCTTAGTATACCATAATCCCCCGCATTGAAAAACCCTTGCAAAGGAATTTGCGGTACCGGAAATTTTCCGGAAAATCCAGAAAAAACCAGCGCCTTTCCCGCGTACCGGCCGGGTAAAACACAAAAATGGGGATATGCTTTCGAAAGGAGCGCGATTTCCCGGTCTTCTTGTGTTTTGTGCCACATTCCTTCACAGAATTGTACATTGCCCTTTTTCCGGGAATGGCATATAATGCAAGAACGGGTGTCCCAGGTGGGCTACCGATGGCGTTTGATAAGGAGAATTCGAATGAAAAACACGCAAAAGAAACTGCTTGCGCTGCTGCTTTGCCTGATGATGGTATTGGCAGCGTCCGCCTGCAAATTGTCTGACGGCGAAACGACCGCAGATACGAAAAATACGGAAGATACGGCTATCGATTATGAAGCGGTCGTTGCCAAGGTGGGCGACAGCGACAAATATACCGTTTCGCTTGGAGATCTCAACTCGGGCTACCAGTCGATGCTCTCGTTCTACACGAATTACGGCATGAGCGCACCGACCGCCGATGAAGACATCCAGTCCTATCAGGACATGGTCATGGAAGGTCTTGTGACCGACCAGATGCTGCTGTACCAGGCTGAGCTGGCCGGGCTTTCCCCGTTAAGCGACGAGGAAGCGGAAGCCGCCAAGAAGGAAGCCGACGCGTCTCTGGACGCCCTGCTGCAGGACTATGTGAATTACGCCACCGAACAGGGCGCGGCAGATCCGGAAGCCGAAGCGATCAACTATATTAACGAAGACCTTGCCAACTACGGTTATACCGTGGATTGGGAGGGCTACAAGACGACGTACTACGAATCCGCTTACAACGCCAAGGTGACGGCAAAGCTGCAGGAGAAGATCCAGTCCGCCGCAACCGTGGACGACGCGGACGTACAGGCCTATTATGACGAGCTGCTGGCAAGCCAGAAGGAAAGCTACGATGCGACGCCTTCCAGCTACGTGACCGCCAGCGAGGATTACGAAAAGGGCGGTCAGACGCCTGTGCTGTACACCCCCGACGGATTCCTCCGCGTGAAAATCGTCGCCGTGCAGCCGGAGGGCACGCTGGATGAAGGCTATACCACCCTCAAGACCGAAATGACCGCGCTGGAAGCCGAGTACGGCGCGCTGGCGCTCTCCGGCGGCGATGCTGCCCGCATGAAGGAGCTTCAGGCGGACTACAACGATAAGAAGGCGGAAGCCGATACGCTGTTTGAAGCCTATGTCAAGGACGCTCGCCAGAAGGCAGTGGACGCCTATGCCGCGCTGAAGGCCGGTACAAGCTTTGACGAGGTGCTCAAGGAATACGGTCAGGACGAGATGTTCACAACCTATGAGACTTTTGCCGCAAAGGGACGTCTGCTGGGCAAGGAAGCCGGCAGCGACGCTTGGGACGATGCAATCCGCGAAGCGGCGCTCAAGCTGGAAGACGGCGCCTATTCCGACGTGATCGAGGTGGATGGCGCTTACTACATCGTGATGCGCGTTGGCAACGAAGCCGCGGCCGAGCTGTCCTTTGACGAAGTGAAGGACATCCTCACGCCCATCGTGCTTGCCGAAAAGCAGAACACCGTCTGGGAGAACCAGAAGAGCGCATGGCTCGACGAGGACGGTCTTGTGACCTACTTCGAAGACGTCTATCGTGACGTTGTCGGCAAATAAGGATCTGTAAAAGGAACAGCAGCGGCTTGGCAATCTGTCAGGCCGCTGCTTTATTGTGTGGGTCGCTATTTGACTCTTTCAACAAAGCAAGCGCCCCGACAGCCTTGTTTTCAGCTGTCGGGGCGCTTTTGAGAGGGGTTGTCGCTTTGGGGAGGCGATGGTCAAAATCGCTCGCGCGTCATACGCCGATCAGCGCAAGCTTGCCCCGACGAAGCACTCTCTTTTTGAATAGCCCGCGCCGTTCCGTTTTCAAAAACGCGACGGTATCGCGCAGCGTTGACTGGATATCGCGCGGCGCAAACCCCAGCTCGCGCCTTGCCTTTTCGTTGGTAAAGCGGGCGTTGCTCGTCATGGTGTGCAGAGAATAGCTGGTAAACAGCGGCGCTTCCTTGCGGAGCTTATAAAAGTTTTCGGCAAGCGGCGCGGTAATCTTTGCAAACCACATGGGCAGGATCGTGCGGATCTTGTGTCCGCCGGTGATGGCGGCAAGCTTTGCCAGCAGATCCTTCACATCGTAGTATCGGTTGGACAGGATATAGCACTCGCCGCGCCTTCCGCGGTCGGTAGCGGAGATGACGCCGTCCGCGACGTCGCGCACGTCCACAAAATCATACCCGCCGTCAATACAGGCCGTCAGGCTGCCGTTTAAGTAGCTGATAATCATCTGCGTGAGATGTCCATGCCCGTAATCGTTGGGGCCGATGATGCCGGATGGATGCACAACGGTGGCGTCCAGACCGTCGCGCGCGGCGTCCAGAACGATCTGGGTCGCGGCGGCTTTTGTTTTGGCGTACTGCCCCACCACCTGCGTTTGGCTGAAGTGCTCCACCTCATGGATCGTCTCGCCCTGCGGCAGCTCGGGGATGGCATGGACGGAGCTCACATAAACAAGCTTCTTTACCCGGTGCTCCTTGCAAAGACGCACGATGTTCTCCGTGCCGTGGACGTTGACGTCCTCCACCGCTCTGTTTCTCTTGCTCTCCACCGTCACGATACCCGCCGTATGGATGACATATATTTCATCGTCATCGTCGAGTCCGTAGAACAGCGGCTCCAACGACGCATAGTCGCGGATATCTCCCCGAACGATCGAGATGGCGTCGCCGTAAAGCATCGTAACATCCTCGTTGGGTCGCGCAAATCCACGTACCTTTTCATTTTGTTCCAGCAGCCGCCTTGCGATCGTATTGCCAAGATGACCGCCGATCCCTGTGATTAAATAGACTCGCTGCATACCATTTCGCTCCTTCACTGATTTCATATTACTATTGTACGAGGCAACTGTGAAATAATCGTTACGCAAAAACAGAACTTTGGAAAAACAATGCAACGCGACAGAAACGTTTTGCAATACGGGCGAAAATTGCGCTTGCGTAATTGCAAAAGAGGCGCCCGCTCCCTGAAACCGTTGTATATTTATAATTGACCGATCGGTCTGTTTGTGTTATGATTGTAAATAGACCAGTCGGTCAATTTTTATGGAGGCTTTCGATGAAACGGGAAGAAAAAAGCGCTCTGTCTCGCCGGCGCATATTGGACGCGGCCACGGCGGAGTTTTCACGCAGCGGCTATGACGCGGCGTCCATGAACGCCCTCTGTGCCGACAACACGATCTCAAAGGGAATCATCTACCACTATTATAAGGACAAGGACGAGCTGTATCTGTCATGCGTAGCAGCCTGCTTTGACGCAATCACCGCCGCTCTGCGTCAGGCGGCTGATTCGTTGACCGGTACAGCGGAGCAGCGGCTGCAAGCCTACTTTCACGCAAGGCTTCGCTTCTTCGCCGAGAACCCGGCGTATCTCGGGATCTTTGCAAGCGCCGTATTCGCGCCGCCGGAAAAGCTTGCGCCGGACGTCGCGGCTTTGCGGCGCGCGTTTGACGAGCTGAATCTTTCCGTAATGCGGGCGATCATTCAGAGCGAATCCCTGCGCGCAGGGCTATCCCTTGACGCTGTGATTCAGGATTTCGGCATGTATATGGACTATTTCAATCTCCGCTTTCAGGCAAAGCTCTCCGGCGGAGAACCGGCGGAAGCCGTATTGCACGAGCATGAGGAAAGGTGCCAGCGACAGCTCAATATTCTGTTGTATGGCGTGATTGGGAAAAAAGAATGACGCATCCTACCGTTTCAAACGAGAATCTTCTCTCAACGGATCATCCTGCAAAAGCAATCGTCAAGCTGGCGATACCGGCGACGCTGGCGCTTTTGGCGAAGGCTGTTTACAACATTGTAGACACGGCATACATCGGAATGCTGGGCGTCGATAGCGCGCTTGCCGCCGTCGGCGTTACGCTGCCGCTTCTGCTCATCATGGTCTCCATTGAAAATATCTTCGCGGCTGGCGCGGCGGTCATTGCCGGACGGCAGCTTGGCGCGTCGGACAAGGAGGGCGCCAATCGGACGGTTACGACCATCGTGGGCTTTTCCGTCCTTGTCGGCGCGGCGCTCTGCGTGCTGGGCATCGTGTTGATGGAGCCGTTGCTGCGCGCCTTCGGCGCGTCCGACGCGGTGCTGCCGCAGGCCAAGGACTACGCGTTCTGGATGTTTATCGCGGCGTTGTTCAATCTGCCCGCGCAAAGCATGAACTGCGCCGCGCGCGCGGAATCCTCGGTCAAAATCTCCTCCATCGCGGTCGTCGCCGGCGCTGCGCTCAACGTCGTGCTGGACCCGGTATTCATGTTCTCATGGGGCTTTGACATGGGCGTCGAGGGCGCGTCATTGGCGACCACCATTTCACAGTGCGTCACGTTTGGAATCCTGCTGTTCTTCTATCTCGGCGGTCACTCCGTGATAAAGATCAAGCCGCGATATTTCAAGCTGTCCGGAAAATTCATCTGGGCGGTCACGTCCATCGGCATTCCTACGGCGGTCATTCAGATTTGCCTTGCCGTCGCCACCTCGCTGACAAATATCGCGGCAAAGCCGCTGCCGGACGCCGATCTGATGATTGCCGCCTACGGCGTCGTACAGCGCCTGATCTTGATCGGCTGCTATGTGGTCATGGGCTTCATGCAGGGCTATCAGCCGGTCGCAGCCTATGCCTTCGGCGCCAAAAACAGCGACCGCTTCCATGCGTCCGTCCGCTTTGCCATCAAGGGCGCGCTGCTCATTACAGTCGTCGTGGGCCTGCTGTATATGCTGCTGGCCGAGCCGTTGATCGCGCTGTTCAATCGCAATCCCGTTGTGATCGAGTTCGGAAAATGGCTCTTGATCTCGCAGGTGGCGCTTTATCCGGCGTTCGGTCTGTGCTACATGATGACCATTACCTACCAGACCATCGGCGCGGCAAAGATGGGACTGTTTCTCTCCCTCCTCCGGCAGGGTGTTTTCTATGTGCCGTTCATTCTGGCGCTGCCCCGTTTTCTCGGTGCGACGGGCATCTACCTTTCGCAGCCGGCTGCCGACGTGCTGACGGTCGCGGTCTGTTTGTTTTTGATAAAGCCGATGAAAAGAGTAGCGTCGGAGAATATGCTGCTCGATTCGCGGCAGCCATAATTACACGCGTCCTCCCGCCTCCCCTCCACAGCCCCGCTCCGGCAATTGTTCCACCGGAGCGGGCTTTTGCGCCTTGCTTTACAGCGCAAAAGCGCAGCACGCGCCATGGACGCACACCGCCCTTCTGTCGTTCCGCGTGCGCTACTCTGCCGCAAAATAACGTCGCTATGTGATTTTTTACGGTCTTGCGTCACACTCTTGTGACAATCCCGTGCAAAACCAGGCGAAAAATGATTGCAACTGTCAAAAAGCGTGTATATAATGATTGCATCATTTGGCTGAGAAAGCCGTGGCATTTCGGTTTTCCGCGGGCACACAGGGAATGTCTGCCGCCATCCATAAAAGAAACGCGTAAAAGTGCATGCAGCCACCGGGGGGAATGTGAATGCAGAAAACACTTCTGCTTGTTGACGACGTCAAAACAAACCGTGAAATTCTCAAAAAAATACTCGGAGACGAATATCTCACGCTGGAAGCCGCGGGCGGGCAGGAAGCGCTTTGTATCATGCGCCGCGAATTCCGGCAAATCGCAATGGTGCTGCTCGACCTTGGCATGCCCGGCATGGACGGCTACGAGGTGCTCTCCGTCATGCGCGCCGATCCCGCGCTCAAGTCGCTTCCCGTCATCGTTGCAACCGGCCGCACCGACAAGGCCTCCGAGATCAAGGCGCTGCAGCTGGGCGCCAACGACTACATTTCCAAGCCCTACAACGCCACAATTCTGCAACGCCGCGTCAGCAACGTCATCAGTCTGTACGAAGCCGCCGCAACGGTGAACGAGCTGCAAACCGACCGGCTCACGGGGCTGTACAGCCGCGCCGCCTTTTTTGAAAAGGCCGCCGAGATGCTCCGCTCGCATCAACCGGGTTTTTATGTGATGGCCTGCTTTGACGTCAACAATTTTAAGGTCATCAACGACCAGTACGGCACCGACAAGGGCGACGAGGTGCTTTGCTCGCTGGCAGATATTTTTCGGCACGGCTTCGCGCCGTTCGGCGGTCTTTGCAGCCGCATCATGGCGGACAGCTATGCCGTGCTCTATCCGTACAGCATGATGGATTCCGAAGCGCTCGCCGCGATCCGTCACAAAACGGCTGTGCTCGACGGCTCCATCCCGCCCATCTCCTACAACATCGGGCGCTACATCGTAGACGATCTCTCACTCCCGGTCAGCGCCATGTACGACCGGGCGGTTCTTGCGCAAAATTCCATCAAGGGGCGTTACGACAAGAATATCGCGCTGTTTGACGAGTCGATGCGCAAGGATCTGATTGCGGAGCAGCAGATCGTCATGGAGATGGATCAAGCGCTGGTGCAGGGACAGTTTGAGCCATGGTATCAGCCGCAGTACAATCACGCCACCGGCGACCTGCTCGGCGCGGAGGCGCTCGTGCGATGGCGGCATCCCCAAAAGGGCCTGCTCGCGCCAAGTCTATTCATTCCCGTTTTCGAAAAGAACGGTTTTATCTATGAGCTGAACAAGTATATTTGGGAGAGCATCTGCCGCAATCTCCGGCGTTGGATCGACGCCGGACGCAATCCGCTCCCCATATCGGTCAATATCTCCCGATGCGATGTTTTTAAAGACGATCTGATGGACGTTCTCTCCGGTCTGATCCGCAGATACGACCTTCCGGTAGAATTGCTGCGTCTTGAAATCACGGAGTCCGCTTTTTCCACGAACGCCGCGCAGATCATCTCCACGGTAAAGCAGCTGATCCAGTTTGGCTTCACCGTGGAGATCGACGACTTTGGCAGCGGCTATTCCTCGCTCAACACCCTCAAGGACGTGCCCGCGCAGATTATCAAGCTGGACATGAAGTTTCTGGAGTCCTCGAGCGACTCGCAGCGCGGCGGCAACATTCTCGAATCCGTCATACGCATGGCAAAATGGCTCGGTATGTCCGTGATCGCCGAGGGCGTTGAAACAAAGCAGCAGGCGGATTTTCTCAAGTCGATCGGCTGCGTGCATGTGCAGGGCTACCTGTACGCAAAGCCCATGCCCGTGCAGGAGTACGAAGCGCTGGCGGCCGGCAGCATCAAGCAGCGCGGCTTTATAGCGCTGGAAACCGTTGAAAATCTTGACAACAACGCCTTCTGGAGCCCGGAGTCCATGGATACGCTCATATTCAACAGCTATCTTGGCAGCGCCTGCATCTATGAATGCTACAAGGACGCGCTTGAGCTGCTGCACGCCAACGACAAATATATCCGCATGCTGGGCAGCGCCGGTATGACGCTCAACGACGCGTTGAAGCGCAACTGGTCCGACTATCTGAACGGCGCGGGACGTGAAAAAATATCCGTGCTTCTGCGGCAGGCCGCGAAAACCGGAACGGAATGCACCACAGAATTCTCGTTTTGCGGACGGCCCGGCTGTGCGGACAAAACCTATCTGCGCTCCACGCTTCGCGTGATTGCCACCGTCGGCGACCGCATGCTTATTTACTGTACCAGCGAAAACATCACCGCGCAGCATCTGGCCGAGCAAAAGCGGCAGGAGGCGACCGAGCTGCTCCGTTTTCTGGACAGCATGGCGCACGACCTGCTGGCGCTGCCGGATACCGAAGCCGGAATCGGCACAATACTGCAAAACCTGCTGGAGTTCTTTCGGGGCGACCGCGCCTATGTGTTCGAATTCGACTTTGACAGCAGCACCGTCAGCAACACCTATGAATACTGCGCCGCCGGCGTTCGTTCCGAAAAGTCCTTTTTGCAGCAGCTTTCGCTCGACGCAGTCTCCTTCTGGCTGCACGCCTTTGACAAGCAAAACTACATCAGCATCGAGGATGTGGACGCCCTATGCGACGACCGTCCGGAAAAAGCGCTTTTGCAGGCGCAGCGGATCCACGCCCTTGTTGCGGTTCCGCTCCGGCGCAGCGGCAATCTCATCGGCTTCGTTGGTGTGGATGATCCGCGGCAAAGGCTCACGCAAATCGCCCGGCTTTCCGCGCTCGGCGATTACATCGCGGTCATACTCACCCGCCGCGACCTCAACGCGGAGATCAGCAGCGGAACGCAGGAAAAGCTCGCCATCATGGACGGGATTCCCGGCGGCTTTGTCCGCATGCGGCTGCGCCCCGACGGGACGATTATCCCGTTGTACCACAGCGAGGGCTTCCAGAAGCTTGTCGGTATGGATTCGGACGCCTTGATGCGGCTTTACGGCAACAACGCGCTGGCCGGCGTGCATCCGGACGATGTGGGAATCTTTGAGGACGCCATCGCGGAGATGGTTGCCCACGGCGAGGTACAAAACGCAAGATACCGCCTGCATTTTGGTCAAGGCGGCTATCTTTGGGTGACAATCTTCGGAAAAATGCGCAAAGCCTCCTCCGGCGAAACCTTTATCAATGTTTATTATACGGCTTCGGCGGAGCAAAAACGGCGCGAGGATATTCAGCTCGCGCTGCTTGACAATCTGCCGTGCGGCGCGGCGCTGTATGCGTTTGACGGAGAACGAATGACCGTCATTCACCTGAACCGCAACTTTTGGAAGCTGGTCAAGAGTCAGCCCCTCGCATACGAGACGATCTCGATACTCGACTTTGTACATCCCGACGACAGGGAACGCGTCCTCCCCGAGGTCATCGCCTCCATAGCCGAGGAACGCGATTCCGTATGCGACGTCCGTATTCTGTGCGGCGACGCGACGTACAGCAGATTCCATGTCGTCGGGCATACGGTTCCGCTGAGCGGCGGGGGATACCGGATCTACGCCGCCTACACGCCCGTATCGGACGAAACCGCCGCAATGCGGGATATCCTGCCGGTGCTGCTCTCCACCATCATGGAATCCACGACCGATCTCTCCTTTGTCAAGGACAAGGAGCTGCGATATGTTTGCAGCAGCCGAACCTTTGCAAACCTTGTGGGGCTTGCGCACGCAAACAACGTTATCGGAAAAACGGACTACGATCTATTCGACGCGGCGATTGCCGACAAGTACCGGCGCGACGACGAGGCGCTCCTGAAAGGCGGCGCTTCCCTCATCGATATGGAGGAGGAGATCCCCTCTACCGACGGTCTGACGCATTACTCCAGCACGTCAAAGCATCTGCTGCGGGATTCTTACAACAACATCATCGGAATTTACGGCGTCGGCCGCGATATTACCAAGTCCCGTGACGCTTTTGACTGGCTCAGGCTGCTGGCGGACAATCTGCCCGGCGGAATCGCCACCTATACCTGCACCGCCGAGAGCACGCGCATCCTCTATTTCAACGACGGACTTTGCAGGCTGTTCGGCTATACCCGCAGAGAATACGAAAGCCTGTGCGCGGCGGATCCGCTGCAAACGGTCGTCGCGGAAGACCGGTCAAAGCTCGAGGCCCAGCTGTGCGGTCTTGTCGGCGGCAGCGCCGACGCCGAATGTATCTTCCGCGCGCACACCAAAACCGAGGCGTGCAAGTGGATCAGCGCCCGCTTTTCCGCGGTCAAGCGCAGGCGCGGCGGGGTTGTGGTCAACGCGATCCTGATGGATGTTACAAAGCAGCAGGAAACGGTGGAGCAGCTCCGTCTCAGCGAGGAAGAAAACCGGCTGGCCGTGATGCACAGCGGCAATACCCTCTGCCGCTTCCATATTGCTGAACGCACGCTGTCGATGTCGCCCGACGTGGCCGCGCGCCTGCACGTGCCCGAAAAAATCTCAAACGTGCCGGACGCGCAGATCCGGCAGGGGCTGATCGCCGCCGGCAGCGAAAAGGCGTACACCGAGTTCTTTCGCAGTATTTTGCGCGGCGACGCCCGCGCGGAGGCCGTCTACCAGTTCAAGATGCCGGACGGCTGGCGTTGGCTGGAAGCGCACGCTTCCGCCATTGCGGACAATACCGGCAAGCCCGTCTCCGCGATCCTCTCCTTTTTCGACGTAACGGATCGTCTGGAAAAGGAAACCGTCTATAAAAAATGGCAGCAGTCATTCGCGGAACGCGCGCCAGAATCCTATTCCCTCCTGCGCTGCAACCTCAACAAGGGCGCCGTCTTCGACACCGTCAACGGCACGCTGCTGCACGTTGATTTTTCGCAGAACCTGCGCTCGCTGCGGGACTGGACGCAGGAATACGCCAACACCCGCGTGCACAAGGAGGATCAAGACGCCTATATTGCGCTGCTCGACGAAAACACCCTGCTCGCCAACTATTATGCCGGCAAACGGTATGAGGAATTGGAATATCGGGAACGTTCCGCAGACGGGGAGCTTCGCTGGCTCCGTCTGACCGTCGAGCTTGTGGAATACCCCAATTCGACGGATATCGGCGCTTATTTTATGTTTGAAAATATCGACCGCGACAAAAAAGAAACGCTCCGGATGATGAGGCGCGCCGAATCGGATTCTTTGACAGGGATCTTCAACCGTACCGCCTTTGCCGAAAGAATGGATCGCAGACTTGCGCTGTCCAGAAGGAAAAAGGCCTTTTCCGCGCTGTTTATCCTCGACCTGGACAACTTCAAGCGCGTCAACGACCAGATGGGGCATGTGGCGGGCGACAGCGCGCTTGTCGCCGTTTCACAGGCGCTCACATCCCAGCTCCGTTCCGACGACCTGACCGGCAGGCTGGGCGGGGACGAATTTGTCGCATGCCTGTTCGATCTGCCCTCCAGAGCGGTGATCGCCCAAAAGGCGGACGCCATCTGTGCCTGCATGCGCGCGCTCGCCGGCTTCGAGCAGGTTCTCTCCTCCAGCATTGGAATTGCCGTGTATCCGGACGATGGCACAAATTTCAACGACCTCTATTACAAGGCCGACACCGCGCTCTACCACGCCAAGGAATGCGGCAAGAGCAACTACGCCTTCTATGACAAACAGCTTGCCGGTACAAAAACGCAGCCATAAGCGGGACTTTTGCACAAAAAAACACAAGCCAAGCAAAAAAGCCGGCTTGTAGACTTGTCAGAACATATTTTAGTCGGCAAGCTTCAGCGCCGGATCCGCATTGAGATCCAGCGTGTCCCTATGCCCCGCCATCAGACGATAATAGGCGGCGCTGCCCACCATTGCGGCGTTGTCCGTGCAATAGGCAAAGTCCGGGCAGCAGAACCGAATCCCCTTGCCGTCGGATTTTTGTTGCAGCGCCTCGCGCAGCGCGCGGTTTGCAGAAACACCGCCGGCAAGCGCCAGGGTCGTGTCCGCGGCGCGTACCGCCTTGTCGGAAAGCAGCGTTACCACCGTATGCTGGAAGGAAGCGGCGACGTCGGCACGGTTGACGGGAACCCCCTTTTGCTCATTGGTATGAATGTAGTTGATGACCGCCGTCTTGATCCCCGAAAAGCTGAAATCAAACCCGTCGCCCTCGTTGAACGCGCTGTGGAAGCGGATCGCGTTGGGATTGCCCTCGCGCGCCAGCTTTTCCAGCGCCGGCCCGCCGGGATACGGAAGCCCCAGCACGCGCGCCACCTTGTCGAACGCTTCGCCGGCTGCGTCGTCGCGTGTGCGCCCGATCAGGCGATAAGCGTCGTAATCCTCCACCTGTATGATGTGGCTGTGCCCGCCGGAGGCCACAAGGCAGCAAAACGGCGGCTGCAGATCCGGATAGGTCAGGTAGTTTGCCGCAATGTGCGAGGCAATGTGGTTCACGCCCACAAAGGGCAGCCCCGCGGCAAACGCCAGCCCCTTGGCATAGTTGAGCCCCACCAGAAGCGCTCCCACAAGGCCCGGGCCATGCGTCACGGCGACGGCGTCCACGTCCGCCAGCGTCATCTTGGCGTCGGCAAGCGCTTTGTCCACCACCGGCCCGATCATCTCCACATGGTTCCGGCTGGCAATCTCCGGCACCACGCCGCCATAGCGGACATGCAGCGGGATCTGCGTGTGTACGGCGTTGGAAAGCACCTGCCTGCCGTTTTTTACCACGGCGGCGGCGGTTTCATCGCAGGACGTCTCAATGGAAAGCACCGTTATCCTGCCCGACGCCCGCAGTCCGTCCAGTTTTTTTTGCGCCAACATATCGTAGGTCATTTCAATCGTCTCCAAACAGGTTAAAGCCCGCTTGCTCCTCCTCCGGCGCGGGGGGCTTTCTCTGCGCGGCGCGTTCGGGGCGGCGCTCTGCTTCTATCGGCTGCGCGGCGGTCGGGCGGCGGATCTCGCCGGTCTGATCCATTGTGCGCGCGTACATCTCGGCAAAGGTCAATTCTTTCTCTTGCTCCTGCACGGGCGGCGTTTGCGCGGCGACGCGCTGCTTTGCCTTTTCAGCAGCGTGCCGTTCCAGCGCTTCCGGCGAAACGGGGCGTTTTTTCTTCTTCGCCGGCGCTTCCTCCGCAATCGGGCGCCGTTTCTTGTGCGATGCTTCCTTTGCGGAGCGCTCGTCCCGCAAAGGTCGCGCATCCGCGCGCTTTGTCCTGCGCTCCGGTTCCGAAACCGGCTTTTTCTTGCGTGCCGGCGCGTCCTGACCGACCGGTTTCTCCGCCTTATCCGCATCCGCCGCCGTTTTTTTCCTGCGCGGCGTCGCGTCTTCCTCCAGCGGCTGCTTTGTCTCCGCGTCCTCGGGCTTCTTCTTTTTTCTGGGTCGTTCCGCATTCTCCGGTTCCGCGGCGACGCCCTTGGCGGTCTTCTTTTTCTTGCGTGCCGCCGCTTTTTCCGCAGCGGCGCGCTCGGCGGCCGCCTCCTCGCGGCGTACCCGCCGGTTGTGCGCCGCAATCGCAAGGATGGAAAGCCCCAGCAGCACCAGCAGCACCACTGCGGTATATCCGCCGAAGCGACCTAGAATATCGCCAAAAAACTGATCCGGCAGCATCTTGACCAAGCGGCTGTTGACCGTGTCAAACGTCGTCAGGCTCTCCCAGAAGATCGAATCGTACACAAACTTCCAAAAGCTTGAAAAATCCATCGCCGCCCAGCTTCCGAAAAAGCCGAGCACCATCCCGGTGACAAACAGCCCGGAGCAATAGCCTACCGCCAGCGTATGCAGCGACGCGCGAAAGTCCAGCATCGCCGCCAGAAGAAAGCACGCAAGCGCCACAAATATGCCGACCTGCCGGAACTGCTTGCCCTGCTGCCAAAGCGAGCGGACATACTCCATCCGGTCGATCTCCTCCTGCAGCGGGAACATCTCCTGCTTTTCCCCGTTGATTGTAACCGTCGTGGAAATGCTCTCGCGCGTGCCCTCCAGATAATCCACAAGGTTCGTGGTGGAAAGCACCAGATCGGAGTTGGTCATGCCCATGCTCTTGGAGATGGACAGTGTTGTAAACTCGTTGTTGATGACGGTATCGTCATTGGCGATGATCTGCAAAACCGTAAACAGAATGCAGAGAATCAGCGCAATCGCGCCGATCGTTGAGAAAATCACGGACATACGCTTCATGCCGCCGCGCCTCCCTTCGTTGTGTCAGGTCTTTTTATCAGCACGGCTGCCGACGCCGCGGCAAGCAGCGCAAGGAGCGCGCCCGCCCATAGGAAGAAGCGGACGATTACCGCGGAAAAGAACGTTTCCGGCAGCATGTTAATCATGCGGCTGGTCGCAGGATCAAACAGCCATAGACTGTTGGAAAAAAGCAGCCTGTGAAAAAACGTCCAGAACGCGTCAAAGTCCAGCGCCGCATAGACGCCCGCCGCGCCGAAGATCAGGAGCGCCAGGCCAAGTCCGGTCAGATAGCCCCGCGCCAGCGTACCAAGGGCGTTTTTACGATTCCAGAGCATCGCAAGCAGCAGAAGAACAAAGCCTGCGATCACAAAAATATTCCGCGCCGCTCGAAACATTTGCCAGATCCGCATCACATCCTCCATATGGGTGTATTCCTGCGGATTCGTGAACATCTCTTGTTCGACGCCGCCAATTGTCACGACGGTGGAAATGCTCTCTCTTGTCCCCTCCATATAATCGACCATGCTGCGGGTGGCCTTGACCAGCTCCTGCGTCGTGGTATCCATGGAGGCGGCAACGTCAAGACGCGCAAAGGTATCGTATAAAAAAGTATCGTCGTGTAGAACGCACTGCAGCGTGGTAAACAGGATCGCCACCACCAGCAGCAGATTCCCAAGCGCGGATACTGCAAAGCCTATGTGCCTTTTCATGTCGTTTCCTTTCTGTTCGGAAATTCATTTTCTGTAACGATTTAGTATACCATACTTTTCGCGCCCTGAAAACGCCATCCCACAAGGGGTTTTCCGGGTTTCTCATTCGTCAACATCTCCAATATATAACGGTTTACAAACCGGCATAAGCAAACTATAATAGATATGAATAAATTGTTAATAAAAACAGGACTATTTGTCTGAATCGGAGCGCATTTTGTTAAGAGAATCGCTAAAATGGATGATTTTAACACTTGCCGTGTTCGCAGTCATCATTACCGGGGTAATATTTGTAGTAACCGTTACCGCAAAAAATACACCCACGGAGGATGCTCCCGCCAACACGGTTTTGAATGGCTCCCCCGCTTCTGTGCAAAACGGCGTCACGCCCACCCCGACCGCGACGCCCGCCGTTACGCGCACGCCGCGCCCGAGCGCGACGCCGGAGCCCACCACCGAGTCGGAATGGATCCAGCTGTACGTTTCCCGCATGTCCCTGGAGGACAAGCTGGGACAGCTGGTGATGTTTGGGTTTTCCGGAACGAGCGCGCCAAGCGCCGTCTTTACCGATATCTTTGAAAAATATCACGTTGGAAACAACATTCTGTACGGCGCCAACATTGAGAGCGGCAATGCCGACGGCGGCTTTGAGCAGACGCAGAAGCTGACCGCGCGCCTGACGGAAGCCAACGTTTCCGAGATTCCGCTGCTTATCAGCACCGACGTAGAGGGCGGCTCCGTCGTCCGCTTCCGCTGGAGTCCGTGGCCCTCCTCGGCGCGCACGCTCGGCCGCAGAAACGACGCGGAGGAGGCCAAGACGCAGTTTTCCACCATCGGCGCCAAGCTGCTCACGGTCGGCATCAATATGGATCTCGCGCCGGTGCTCGACATCGCGTCCGATCCCATGACGTCGTTTCTCGGCACGCGCATCATCAGCGACGATCCGGCGGTGGCCTCGACAATCGGCGCCGCAGTGATCGAAGGCCTGTCGGAAAGCGGCTGTCTCTCCACCGCCAAGCATTTTCCGGGGCACGGCGCGGCAGACGTCGATTCCCATGAGACTACGCCTGTCATCGATAAAACGCTTGAAGAGCTTCGCGCCTACGATCTGGTTCCGTTTCAGGCAGCCATCGACGCAAGGGTTGACGCAATGCTCGTCGGGCATCTGCTTTTCCCGCAGATCGACCCCGACAACATCAGCTCCATGTCTCGCATCTTCATCACCGATATTTTGCGCACGGAGATGGGCTTTCAGGGGCTTGTTATCAGCGATGATTTCCGGATGGAGGGGCTTGTCGCACGGTATGACGTCGGTGCGGCGGCGGTGCAGTTTATCAACGCCGGCGGCGATCTGATTCTGTGCGGCGCGCAGAGCGACAAGCAAATCGCCATCATGGAAGCGCTCGCTTCCGCCGTAGAAGCCGGCACGCTGACAGAGGAACGCATCAACGAAAGCGTCTGCCGCATTCTCGAAAAGAAAATCGCGGTAACGGATTTTGAGGTGCGGTATTAAGCGGCGTGGCAAGAGCCGTGCCGCCATGCCGAATCAATCAGAGCCTTCCAAATTCTGAACATGAATGCAAATTAGGAACAGTTTTTAGCCCGTGCCTTTGTCGCCAAAACCTGACGCAGCTGTCGGCTGCGCCTGCGTTTTTGCTTCGCGGCACGAATTAAATTTTTTTGTTCCTATTTTTGCATTACCCTTCAGAAATAGTATTATCTGCATTTTACCATCCCTTTGGAATGGAAAATCCGACCAAAAAAGCTAGGCAACGCCTAGCTCAGTCTGCCGAGAAACCTTTGTTTTTTTGACAGGGCGGGCACGGGATTTACACGATCCCATGCGCCGCTCTTTATTCAGTTCTTTTTTTGCTGTGCCGCAGTACGCACAGAACGGTTAATCTGATGCTTTTCGGCATGACGTCGCGCCTGCATCGCGGCATGGCGGCGGTTGCTGCGCCAAAGCAGAATCCCCGACCCGAGCGCCGAAACGCACAGCGCAATCAGCAGCCCTTTTGAAATGTCGTTGTTTAAAAACTCCATCATCGGGTTGTAGGCGTCCAGCACCACGAACAGAAGAAACATCATCGCAAGGATCATCGTCACATGCGGCAGGATCTTTCGAAATATCATTCGTCAGCCACCTCACAGATCATCAAGCAATCGCTCAGTGCCCGGCCTCCGCCGGAGGGTTGGTTTACAAGCGTCCCCGAGAACGTCAGCGCCGCGGAATCGCCGCCGTCGAAATTGTATGCCGCCGTACAGCCGAGCTCCTGCATGATTGCGGCGAGTTGTTCGATCGTGACGCCCACGGAGCGTCGGCCCGCGCGCCCATCCACCGCGATAAAGCAATAATGTCCCGGCTCGTAATAGCCCAGCGCAGAACGGGGGTTGATGCTCTTGATGTGGCTTGAGGTCTTAAAGCTGGTTGCCGCCTGCCCATTTTCGTCCAGCAGCGCCGGCCCGAATACCCAGGCCTGCCACGCGCCGCGCGCAATCGCCGCCTCCGCGTCAAAATCCGCGCCCGCATATGTTTCCATCGTACCGTCCAAATACAATACGTAAACGTCGTATTTGCTGTCGCTGGTACGGTAGATTTCCCCGTTTCGAATGACGATTCCCGAGGAGTGATTGCCGTAATAGTCGCCGGTCATCGCCGTGATTGCGCGGTTTCTCACCGCCATGTCGATCAGCTGCTCGCGGTAGCCCTTGCCGTAGGTGTCCTCGGCAAACGCCGACCGGAAATATTTGACGTCCGCCAGATAGATATCCGCCACATAGTAGGTCACATGCCCGTTCTCGGTGTCTTTTTCCATGGTGTGCATCGTCACGGAGATCCCGCTGCTCTGATAGCTGGTATCGGTCGCCGTGATCCCTTGGGAAAAATGCTCCTGAAACTTTGCGCCCCACTGCGTTGCGGGCGGCGTGGGCGTCGGCGTTTCTGCCTCGGGCGTCACGGTGGGAACGAGCACCACCTCCTGCTGCTCCGGCGTCTGCGAAGGCGACGGCGTGCCCGCCGTCAACGCGTGCGTCTCCTCGGGACGCATCTGCTGCGGCAGCACATGGTGAAACAGTGCAAACACGCACAGCGCAACTCCAAGGCACAGCAGATCGATCAGCAGCACCGCCCAAACGGGCAGGAGCGTTCCTTTTTTTTCTTCCGGTCTCATATCTTCATTCCCGCGCGGGGCTCCTTCACTGCAATTGATTTTCCGTATTATGCAACGGCACGCCCGTTCTGTCAAGAGCGCTCCAAAATGGAATACTATCGCGTATTTTATCACAATTGCGTACAAAAAAACAGGCAACCGTGAAAAACAGTTGTCCGGATCCGTTTGCGCTGCTTTTTTTTAGGAAAGTCCAACGTCGTTTTCCGGAACACGTTCCGCTTTTGACTGCCGATAGGTCTAGAGTGTGTTTTTAAAGTCTGCAAGATGAAATTTTGCGTCATCGGCTTGCAGATTGAGGCAAAAAACGTAGGCTTAGTGGTGCTAAGGCGAGGCTTTTTAACGAAAATATGCAGGTCGAGGGCGTGAAATTGCGCTTGCGTGATTTTAGAAACACGCTCTAATCTGGCGTTGTCCGGAGGGAGGCAGAAGCGTTCTGGCTTCTGCAAACAGCAGGTGTACAGGCGGCGCGGGATACGGTTTTTCAAATCGCCGCGTCCCGATGCAGTCTGCCGCGCCTTTGCTCAAAACAATCGAAGCTGTTCGAGGAGCTGTTTGTCTTTTTCTGTTTGAGGCAGGTAATCGCTGCTTAAATCGTATTTTTGCATTGCGAGCGCCACCTTTTCATGCAGCGCGCGCTTGTAGTCCGTATCCAAATGCCCGGTGCGGTAGAGCTGTGAAAACCTTCCCACCAGTTCCGGGTGTCGCCGCTCCAAAAAGGCGAAAAAACGCGTACAGGTCTTTCCCGTGAGCTTCATCCCGCAAAACAGTGCGTAACGCGTCTCCGCTTCCTTTGCCGCCCGGCAGAGCGCATCGATGTTCTCCGTGCTGTCGGTAAAATACGGCACAAGCGGCATGGCGTGCAGACCGGTTGGAATCCCCGCCGCCGAAAAGGTCTTGAGCATGTCCAGCCGCCGCCGGGTAGAGACAGCGCCCGGCTCCAGCTCCCGCTGTACCGCATCCTCCATCGCAGTCACCGTGGAAGCGACGCTTGCATAGGCTGTACGGGACAGCTCCGCGATCAGGTCAAAGTCGCGCAGGATCAGGTCGGACTTGGTCGATATGCAGGCGGGCGTCCGATAACGGATCAGCAGCCGCCATATATCCGGCATCAGTCGAAACGTCGCCTCCGCCTCCTGATAGCTGTCCGTGACGCCGCCGAGATTGATGAGCGCCCGCTTCCAGCGCGGATTGGACAGCTCCCGTTCCAGGCATTCCGCGATATTGGTCTTGACATACACCGTGGAGAAAAAATCGGGATCGTTGAGGTAGCCGTGCGAATATTGGGCAAAACAATAGCGGCAGCCATGCTGGCAGCCGCGATACACGTTGAGATCATAGGAATAGGGAACACCGTGCTCCAGCCGGTGCAATGCGGATTTTGCCCGTACCGTTTCGTACCGCACGGCAATCAGGTTCCCGGAACCAGCGGGATTAAAATGTTCGCCTTATAGAAGAATTCGCCAAAAAAGGATTCCTCGAGGAAGGTGTAAAGCTTTGGCAGCACCGTGAGGGCAAGCGGCACCAGCAGAAACAGGATGAACAGCAGCAGTACGCCGTTAATCAATCCCAGCCCCGCGCCGATTGCGCCGTCGGCGTGCTGGAGCGCCGGCAGACCGCCCTTGGCATAGTCCGCGCACCGGATTCCAAACCCCAGAAGAAGCCGCACGATCAGAAAAACCGCAAGCAGTACGATGATGTTTACCGCGACGCACACGATGGTCTGGTTGAAATAATCGCCAAGCGACGTAATGCCGTCCCGCGCAAAGGCCTCCGTAGCGATGTTGCGGGTCACACAATTCCCCATCGGCAGCGGCATATCGGCGTTATCGATGATGATGCGCAGCTGATCCGCCGAAACCTGTGAAATCGGAACTCTGGTCAGCTCCACATCCGTGACCGCCACATACTCGGCGCCCTCCGTATAGTACAGGAGCATATTGAACAGCGACTCGTTGCTCTGGATGGCGGAGGAGATCAGCGGAATGCAGAGCATGCCGGCCAGATAGGAGAGGACGGTCGCGCCAATACTCAGCAGCGTATTGAGAAATCCTCGATAATAGCCGCCCAATATGGTGATGGCAAGCACCAGCAGGATCGCAATATCGATGAAATTCAAATCGGTTCCCCCTTTCCGGCAAAACGTCCGCCCTTAGACGGGCGCCCTCTGTTTGTTATATGCGCCCGCCCGCCAGCTTAGGGCGCTTTTTTGGAGCGGCGTCCAAAGCGGGGTGCACGGCTCCGGCGACTCAGCTGATCGTCGCCAGATAGAAAATACCGTTGCTGGAAAGCATCAGCGTGGTATCGGAGATCTTCACAGCGCCGTCAACCGGCAATTCCAGCGTCTTTGTCGCGGTGAGTTTTCCCTTCAGGGAGTAAGTATAAACGTTATCCTGTGAAACGACCGCGAGCCGGCTGCCCATAATATACGCCGCAACGCCCTCTGTGGGCAGCTGCAAATACGTCTCCACCGCTGTGGAATTGGTCGAGCCCTCCTGCAGCGTCAAAACCTTCACGGAATGAAAGTCGCCGCCTCGGGGCGCCATCAAAAACGTCGGCGCATCGCCCGCGCTGGAAAAGTCCAGTACCCGGTAGCCGTAGACCATCTGCCGATAGACCTCTTTATTGCCATCGTGCGAATAGCGAATGATCTGGTTGGTTCCCGCAACAAAGATGCTGCTGCCGGTGATATACAGCTCCTCCACCAGCTGATTCTGGATCTGCATCACGCCGATGGTCGCCTGTTTTGTCAGCGAGTAGACGGAGATCATCGTGGTCGGCACGCCGGAATTGATGTTCATGGTCTGATACCAGAGCATTTCCGCGCCGTTGAGCATATAGAACCCGAAATCCACGATATATTGATCGTCAAACGTCAGCTGATCCACCTGCGTGCCGTCGGTCGTGACGATGAGGATGCTCTCCTTGCCATCGTCGCTCGCGCGAAGCACCGCCAGATATTTCTTGCCGCATTCGGCTTCCTTGACCGTGCCGGTGAATGCCAGCGGCGTTGTGTTGGGCGCGTAAATCTGAAGGGAATTGCTGTTGAATACCGCCGTCAGATACGCGCTGCCGGTCATGCGAATGTCTGCTGCGCCCATACCGAAGGTGGAGTTTTTCTTGCTGTCCTTGAGATCGTAGTAGTTGACCTGCCCGTCCGACTGATAGAGCAGCCCGCTGCCGGTATTGATGTAGGTCGCGGTGGAAACGATGGGCGTCGCGGACATGGACACCGTCTGGCTCCGCTGTCCGAAAATAATGATATAGGCGCCCAGCGCAACGCCGATCAGCGCCAGCATACCCAGCGAAAAGAGCATCGTTCTCGATCCTTTTTTGCGCCTGCGCCGCCGCTTTTTCGTGTTTTGTCTGGTTGGATATGCGTTCTGCACGCCCATGATTCCTCCTAAAGAACAGGTTTCGGACTTTATGATACCGAACTCTCGCCGCTGCGTAAAGAAAACTTATTGTGATACTTTTGTCACGCCCGCGCCGGCACCTGTACCCACAGCGCCTTTGGCAGCACGCGGAAAGTCACAGGCGTTCCCGGCATGACGTCGCCGTCAACCTCGATGCGGGAAGCCGGTTCGCAGACCGCCGTCACCTCGGTCGCCTTGAAATAGGTAATATACTTGGTATATGCAATGTGCTTGCCCTTGAGAAACTTTGTCAAAACCCGCAGCAGCACTGCTTTTGTCACGTCGCTGCCAATGCACACGTCCAGCAGCCCGTCAAACGGATCGGCCTTGGGCGTCACCATCATACCGCCGCCAAAGTGTGTGCCGTTGCCCACCGCGATGATGAGACAGTTTTTTTCCAGCACGCCGTCGGGCGTTGTGATGGTGGTCTTTCGCAGCTTCATCGTGCGCATGGAGTGAAGCAGCCCGCGCAGGTAGGCGATGGAGCCGTTTTTGTATTTTTCCTTAAACAGCAGCGTTGCATCCAGCACGTCCACATCAAACCCGAACCCCGCAACGTTGAAATACAGCTCGTCGTTTGCCATGGCGGCGTCCATCTGCCGGCGCTCGCCGGAAAGCGCGATCTCCAGCGCCTTCACGGTATCGTGCGGAATGTGCAGCGCGCGGGAAAGATCGTTTCCCGTACCGCAGGGGATAATCCCCAGCGTCACCTCCGTGTCCTTGAGCGCCGTCGCCACCTCGCGCAGCGTGCCGTCGCCGCCGATGGCAATGATTTTGTCGGCGCCGTTTTTGACCGCCTGCTGCGAAAGCTCCACCGCGTGACCCGCGTAATCGCTGGTGCAGTAGGTAAATGGAATGTTTCTTTTTTCGAGTTCTGCCTGAATCTGCTCCGACGCCCGCTTTGCCGCGCCATTTCCCGCAATTGGGTTACATACTACATAGATGCCCGCCATACGTCAAACGCCTCCGCTGCGATTTGTATTAAATAGCAGTTTAGTATAACATATCGACTGAAAAAAAGCAAAAAGGAGCCATTCTTCGGGACTTTCCTCGCGTTCGTCACATTGTCTTTGCATTCGGCACCAAAATTTCACTTTTCATTTGACTTTTGGCGGCGTTTCTATTATATTAACCATGTTCAAATGGACTTATTTTATACATTATTAGGAGTACAAAATGGACGAAAAACTGAAAAAAAGGGGCGGCGACCGAAAGGACGGCTACCTTGTGCGCGACCTCGATGTGCTGCATGTTTTCATGCCGTTTCTGATGCCGAACCGCGCCGATAACGAAGCGTTTATTCGTGAACTGATCGACATCACCGCCATTCAAGCCTACATCGACAAGAAAAACGGGGAAAATCCCCAGTATCGTTACACGTTGATGCACGTCATTCTTGCCGCGCTCGGCAGAACCGTTGCAGAGCGTCCTTTGATGAACCGCTTCATCGCGGGCTACCGGCTCTATGACCGCAAAAAGATCTCCTTCAGCTTTGTGGCAAAAAAGCAGTTTTCCGATGACGGCTCGGAATCGCTCGTCGTCATGGATTACGACGAGGACAGCGAATTGAGCGCCATCGACGTGATTCACGACACCGTGTGCAGCCGCGTCAACGCCGTGCGGCATGAAGGCGCGGACGACGTCATCTCAGGGCCTATGACCGTGCTTGCAAAGCTCCCCCGCCCCGTGCTGAAATTTGTCATGTGGGTGCTGCGCACGCTCGATTACTACGGCAAAGCGCCGGATGATCTGACCAAGGGCGACCCGGACTACACCTCGGTCTTTGTCACAAACCTGGGTTCCATCGGTCTAAACGCCGGTTATCACCATCTTGCCAACTGGGGCACCAACTCCGTCTTCGTCGTCATCGGCGAAAAGCATAAGCATCCCTATTATGACGACGCGGGCAACGTCACCATGAAGGATGCGCTGGAACTGGGTATTACGCTGGATGAGCGCATCGGCGACGGCTACTATTTCGCGCGCACGATTCGTCTGCTCAAGCACTATCTGGCGCACCCGGAGCTGCTGGACCATCCGGCAAAGGAGGATTTGAAACTTGAATACTAACATTGACAGGCTCAAAGCGCCGTGGCTGAAATTCTACGGCGACGTACCGCAGCATCTCGACTATCCGGATACCTCCATGTACTCGATGATCGAGGAGAGCGCGGAGCGTTATCCCGACTACACCGCCTTTGCCTTCATGGGCAAAAAAACCAAGTACCACCGCATGGTCACGGACGTCAACCGCGTGGCGCGCGCTTTTGCCGCCCTCGGCATCAAGGCGGGCGACCGTGTCACGCTGTGCATGCCCAATTGCAGCCAGATCGTGCTGTGCTTCTACGCGCTCAACCGCATCGGCGCCATCGCTTCGATGATTCATCCGCTCTCCTCCGTGGGCGAGATTGCCTTCTACCTCAAGGATTCCGGAAGCGTCGCAGCCGTCACGCTGGATCAATTCTACGGCAAGTTTGAAGAGGTGCGCAAGGAATACGACCTCAAAGCGCTGGTCGTGACCAGCATCCGAGACGCCCTGTCGCCGGTGATCGCGCTGGGCTATCAGCTCACCGAAGGCCGCAAGATCAAGAAGATCGCAAAGGACGCGCCGGTCGTGCGCTGGGCGGAATTTTTGCGCGGCGGCGACGAGTACATGGGCGCCTATGTCGTGGAAAAGCACGGCAACGATCCCGCCGTCATCCTGTTTTCGGGCGGCACCACGGGCGTGACCAAGGGTATTTTGCTCTCCAACATCAATTTCAACGCGCTCGCCATGCAGACGGCCGCCATGGCCAATTGCTTTGAGCCGGGCAAGCGTATGCTCGCCGCCATGCCGATGTTTCACGGGTTCGGGCTTGGCGTGTGCATCCATACCATGATCGCACAGGGCGGCTGCGCCATTCTCGTGCCGCGCGTCTCTGTGGAAAGCTATGCAAAGCTGCTCAAAAAGGAACAGCCCAACTACATCGCCGGCGTGCCGACGCTCTATGAGGGCATTACGCGCAGCCCCAACATGGAGGGTGTGGATCTATCTTGCCTGCTCGGCGTATTCTCCGGCGGCGACTCGCTCTCCATCGAGCTGAAAAAGAAATTTGACAAGTTCCTCAAGGATCACGGCGCGACCGTGCAGGTGCGCGAGGGCTACGGCACGACCGAATGCGTCACCGCAAGCTGCCTCACGCCTTACGACATGTACCGTGAAGGCAGTATCGGCCTGCCCTTCCCGGATACCTACTATACCATCGTCCGTCCCGGCACCACTGAGGACGTTCCCTACGGCACGGAGGGCGAAATCTGCCTGACCGGCCCTTCGATGATGCTCGAATACATCAACCAGCCCAAGGAAACGGCCGACACCCTCCGTCAGCACGACGACGGCTTCACCTGGCTGCATACGGGCGATCTCGGCATGATGGACGAGGATGGCTTCATCTACTTCCGTCAGCGCATCAAACGCATGATTATCACCAGCGGCTACAACGTGTATCC
Source organism: uncultured Oscillospiraceae bacterium (assembly GCA_964636685.1). Lineage (GTDB taxonomy): Bacteria > Bacillota > Clostridia > Christensenellales > CAG-138 > CAZWUK01. The sequence continues at coordinate 2,843 of CAZWUK010000012.1, read as the reverse complement.
GTCCCAGCTGGAAAACATCATCGACGCTGTTGACAAAGTGCAGATGAGCTGCGTGATCGGCGTCAAAGATCCCTACAAGATGCAGAAGGTCAAGGCGTTCGTCGTCTTAAAGCCCGGTGTGGAAGCAACCCCCGCCCTCAAGGAGGAGCTTCTGGCACACTGCCGCAAGCACATTGCAAAGTACGCCATGCCCTACGATATCGAGTTCCGCAAGGAATTGCCAAAAACATTGGTTGGCAAGGTCGCCTATACGGTGCTTGAAAAAGAAGAAGCCACCAAGCAGGTGGTCTGACAACGCCCTTCGATCCACGCCATGCGCTTCTTTTCTTTCGCAAGAAAGAAAAGAAGCAAGAGAAAGTGGAAATATCTCGAGGTTGCTTTCATGAGCGGTCTTTCCCGTTTGCTTTTTTCGGGAAGGATCGCTCTTCTTTTCTTTCGCAAGAAAGAAAAGAAGCAAAAGAAAGTGGAGCTATCTCGAGGTTCCATGCGCTACTCCAGCATTGTTAAAAAACAGAGACAGACAAAGCTTGTCCGCCTCCAAACTCCGAATTATCTTCGCTTTTTCTTGCCTGCTTCTTTTTCTTGTGAAAAAGAAGTACGGTAACTTCCCATGTTCTCAAAAACAAAGGCAGGCAAGTATGCCCGCCCCTGAAACTCGGAGTTATCTTCACTTTTTCTTGCCTGCTCCTTTTTCTTGCGAAAAAGAAGTACGGTAACTTCCCATGTTCCCAAAAACAAAGGCAGGCAAGTATGCCCGCCCCTGAAACTCGGAGTTATCTTCACT
>CAZWUK010000012.1:0-1959 GCA_964636685.1 uncultured Oscillospiraceae bacterium | reverse complement strand
TTTTCTTGCCTACTTCTTTTTCTTGCGAAAAAGAAGTAGGTCAGCCGACGACGATGTTGACGATGTTTTTCACAACGATCACCTTGCGCACCGTTTTTCCGTCAATAAAAGGGAAAACCTCCGGCGCGGCAAGCGCAGCTTTTTCGACCGCATCCTTATCCAGCGCAGAGTCCAGCAGAATGCGCGCGCGTACCTTGCCGTTGATCTGAATGCCATACTCCACGGCGTCTGCCGTCAAAGCGCGCTCGTCATACTTGGGCCATGCGGAGTGATGCAGCGGCGGGTTGCCCAAAAGCTCGTTCATCTCCTCGGTGATGTGCGGCGCAAAGGGATTGAGCAGCTGCAAGAGGATGTGCAGCTCGTCCTTGGTAAGCTTGCCCTTGCCGTAGAAGTCGTTGACAAGCGCCATCATCGCGGCGATGGCGGTGTTGAACTTCATGCTCTCAATGTCCTCGGATACCTTCTTGATGCAGGCATGCACCTTGCCGCGCATCTCCTTGTCGGTATCGCCCGTACCCTCCACCATGTCCTGCAACCGCCAGACGCGGTCGAGGAACCGGCGACAGCCGCGCGTTCCCTGCTCGTTCCACGGAATCGGCTGGTCAAACGCGCCCATGAACATGATGTACATGCGGAAAGCGTCTACGCCGTATTCTGGAATGTAATCGTCAGGGTTGACCACGTTGCCACGCGATTTGGACATCTTCTCGCCGTTTGCGCCCAGCACCATGCCGTGGCTTGTGCGCTTCTGATAAGGCTCCTTGGTCGGCACGATGCCGCAGTCATACAGGAACTTGTGCCAGAAACGCGAGTAGAGCAAATGCAGCGTGGTATGCTCCATACCGCCGTTGTACCAGTCCACGGGCAGCCAGTATTTGAGCGCGTCCTTGGATGCGAGCGCCGTGTTGTTGTGCGCGTCGGTATAGCGCAGGTAGTACCAGGACGAACCCGCCCAGTTGGGCATGGTGTCCGCTTCCCGCAGGGCGGGCGCGCCGCACTTGGGGCAGGTCGTATGCAGCCATTCCTCGGCGCGGGCAAGACAGCTCGAACCGTCGTCGGTAGGCGTAAAGTTGTCCAGCATGGGCAGAGTCAGCGGAAGCTGATCCTCCGGCAGCGGAACCCAGCCGCACTTTTCGCACTTGACGAGCGGAATGGGTTCGCCCCAGTAACGCTGGCGGCTGAATACCCAGTCGCGCAGCTTATAATTGACCTTCTTGCTGCCGATGCCCTGCGCCTCGAGCCATTGGATCATGGCAGGGATCGCGTCGGCAACCTCCATGCCGTTGAGAAAGCCCGAGTTGACAAGCTTGCCGTGCTGGCATTCGGTATATGCCGCTTCTTCCACGTTGCCGCCTGCGACCACCTCGATGATGGGCAGGTTGAATTTCTTTGCAAAGTCATAGTCGCGCTCGTCGTGCGCCGGCACCGCCATGATGGCGCCCGTGCCATAGCCCATGAGCACATAGTCGGAAATCCACACCGGAATCTCGCGGCCGGTGGCGGGGTTGACTGCCGTCACGCCCACAAGCGGCACGCCGCTCTTTTCCTTGGCAAGCTCACCGCGCTCAAAATCGCTCTTGCCGGCCGCCTGCTTCTGGTAAGCGCGCACCTCGTCCATGTTCTGGATGCGCGAAGACAATTTTTCGATGATGGGATGCTCGGGCGATACCACCATATACGTCGCGCCAAAGAGCGTGTCGCACCTGGTCGTATAGATCAGCAGCCTGTCCTCTGCGTCCTTGATCTGAAAATAGACCTCCGCGCCCTCGCTGCGGCCGATCCAGTTGATCTGCTGGGCCTTGATCTTGTCCAGATAATCCACGTCGTCCAGATCGTCGATCAGACGCTGGGCATACTCGGTGATTTTGAGCATCCACTGCGAGCGCACCATACGGACGACCTCGCCGCCGCAGCGCTCGCACACGCCGTCCACGACCTCCTCGTTGGCAAGGCCGACCT